>JABXIA010000255.1 GCA_013373325.1 Paracoccaceae bacterium | reverse complement strand
CCTTGGGCTGCTGTTGTCGGCCGGCGTGCGGGTCGGCTTTGTGCTGACCTACTACCGGGTGCCGCAGCAGTTCACCGACCTGTTCCTGTCGTTTGAGCTGTCACCCTACACGGTCCTGGCCATCGTTCTGGTGTTCTACATCGTCCTTGGCATGTTCCTGGAACCGGTGTCGATGACCTTCATCACGCTGCCGACCATCTACCCGCTGATGGACGCAGCCGGCTTTGATCTGATCTGGTTCGGTGTCGTCTACACCATCACCATGGAGATCGCGGTGCTGACGCCGCCGGTGGGGCTGAACCTCTATGTGATCCAGGCCATCGGCCGCGAACAGGTGAGCATCGGCGACGTGATCATGGGCTGCCTGCCTTTCATCGCTGCGATGATCCTGCTCATCTCCATTCTCATCCTGTCGCCCGACGTGGCGCTGTGGCTGCCGGAGCAGATGCGCTGATGCCAAACCTCCCCTATCTGCGTGCCGGCTCCGGCCCGGTTCTGGTGCTGGTGCACGGCTATCTGGGCGGCGCAGCCCAATGGCAAAGCGAGATCGGCACCTTCAGCGGTGAATACGATGTGATCGCGCCCAACCTTCCGGGCTTTGGCGCAGCCGCAGGCCTGCCGGGATGCAGCACCATCGCCGCGATGGCAGAGGCGGTGCTTGCCCTGCTCGACAGCCTGAACGTTCCGGAGTTCATCCTCATGGGCCATTCCATGGGCGGCATGATCGCCCAGGAAATGGCCGCAGCCCGGCCCGATGCCGTGCAGAAGCTGATCCTCTATGGAACCGGCCCGCTGGGCCTGATGCCGGACCGGTTCGAACCCATCACCGTCTCGCGTGAACGGCTGCTGTCCGACGGCGTCGCAAAAACCATCGCGCGCATCGGGGCAACCTGGTTCAAGGCAGGAGACACCGCGCGGGGCTACCCGTTGCTGACGCAAATCGGCGCAGAAGCCAGCCCGCAGGCCGCTTTGGCCGCGCTGGAGGCGATGGCCGGCTGGGACGGCCGGCACGCGCTGCCGCGGCTGACGATGCCGACGCTGGTTGTCTGGGGGGATTCCGACCGCTCCTACCGCTGGCCGCAGGTGGAATCGCTGTGGACCAATCTGCCAAACGTGCGCCTGTCCGTGGTGCCCGGTGCCGCCCATGCGGTGCATCTGGAAAAACCGGCGCTGTTTCAGTCCCTGGTCCGTGACTTCCTGCAGGAAGGCTGCGGCGGCGGCTAACCGCCATCCGGTTTGTCGCAACCGCCGGCAGTTGAGGACGTGCCTGCACTGCCTTGCCTCCCTCAGGCGCCCCTGCATGACAGGCTGCTGTTTCACAACAGAAAAAGGGCCGCCCGGCAGGCAGCCCTTTTCCGCGTTTCTGAAAACCGGCCCCGTCTTACTCGCCGCCGCCCAGCTGATGAACATAGGAGGACACAGCACGGATCTCTGCCTCTGTCAGGCGGGTGTTCCAGGCCGGCATCACCCCATAGCGCGAGTTGCTCACGGTCTCGGTCAGCGTGCCGTAGTCGCCGCCGTAAAGCCAGATCGCATCCGCCAGGTTCGGCGCGCCCTGCGCGCGGTCGCCGGTGCCGTCTTCCATGTGGCAGGAGGCGCAGTTGTCGGCAAAGACAACCGAACCCGCCTCAACCTTGGACGCGTCCTGCGGTTCACCCGACAGCGACATCACGTAGTTGACCACCTGAGAGATCTCTTCCTTCTCAAGCAGCTCGTCGCGGCCGAAGGCAGGCATCTCGGAATAGCGCGCTTCGTCGCTGTCCTCATTGCGGATGCCGTGGGTGATGGTTGCGTGGATGTCCTCCACCGAACCGCCCCAGAGCCAGTCGTCGTCCAACAGGTTCGGATAGCCCTTGGCGCCAGCCGCACCGGAGCCGTGGCACTGGGCGCACCAGGTCTTGAACACGGCCGAACCGGCGGACACCGCATAGGGGCCCAGTTCCGCATCTTCCGCGATGGCGGTCAGTTCAGCCGCTTCCAGCTTGGCGTTGACCGGTGCGTTGGCTTCTTCCACCGCGGTGATCTCCGCTGCGACATCGCCGCGGGTCGACCAGCCCAGCACCCCCGCAGTGGCGCCGTTGATCAGCGGCCACGCCGGATAGGCGATGGTGTACAGCACGCCCCAGATGATGGTGGCATAGAAGGTCCACAGCCACCAGCGCGGCATCGGGTTGTCGAATTCCTCGATCCCGTCCCATTCGTGGCCGGTGGTGTTCGGATCGCCTTCGAATTTCTGCGATTTCTTGCTCATGCCCTCGCCTCCTTATTCGCGGCGGGTTGGCCCTCACTGGGCGCGGGTGCGTCATCATGCCGGAACGGGATGTTTGCGGTGTCCTTGTAGGCCTTGGTGCTGCCCGGGCGGAACGCCCAGACAATCACACCGATGAAGAAGGTGAACAGGAACAGCAGCATCCAGCTGTCGGCGAACTGTCTGAGGAGTGTATAGAGTTCCATCTCTGCCCCTCCCTCAGCGGCTCGCGTCCGGGGTGAAGGTCGAGAAGTCGACCAGCGTGCCCAGCATCTGCAGATAAGCGATCAGCGCATCGGCCTCGGAGATCCCCGGCTGACCATCGAAGTTGCGCACATTGATATCCTCGCCATAGCGCTCCAGCAGCCCGTCATAGTCGCTGTCCGGATCGGCCTGGGCGCGGAAGTCAGCCTGTGCGGCTTCGATCATCTCGTCCGTGTAGGGCGTGCCCAGGAGCGCGTTGGTGGCCATGATGTCGCCGATGTACTTGCCGTCGATCTTCTTCTCTTCGAGGAAGCCGTATTTCGGCATCACCGATTCCGGCACCACCGACTGCGGATCGCGCAGGTGGTCTGCGTGCCACTCGTCCGAGTAGCGGCCGCCGACGCGGGCCAGATCCGGCCCGGTCCGCTTGGAGCCCCACTGGAACGGGCGGTCATACATCGACTCCGCCGCCAGCGAGTAGTGGCCGTAGCGCTCGACCTCGTCGCGCATCGGACGGATCATCTGGCTGTGGCAGACATAGCAGCCTTCCCGGATATAGACCTCGCGGCCCGCCATCTCGAGCGGGGTGTAGGGACGCATGCCCTCCACCTTCTCGATGGTGTTTTCCAGGTAGAACAGCGGTGCAATCTGCACCAGGCCGCCGATGGTCACGACCAGGAAGCTGAAGATCAGCAGCAGGGTCGCGTTGGTCTCGAGGATCTTATGTTTGTCGAGAATAGACATAGCTTCCTGGCTCCTTATTCAGCCGGGACCTGGACCGTCAGGCTGGCCTCTTTGGCCGGCGCCTTACGGTCCGTCATCCACAGGTTGTAGCACATGATGATGGACCCCGTGAGGAACATCACCCCGCCCAAGCCCCGCACCACATACATCGGGAACTTCGCTGCCACGGTGTCGGCAAAGGAGTTCACCAGGAAGCCGTTGGCGTCCACTTCACGCCACATCAGGCCTTCCATGATGCCGGTCACCCACATCGAAGCGGCGTAGAGAATGATGCCGAGGGTGGCCAGCCAAAAGTGCCAGGAAACCAGGCGCAGGCTGTAGAGGCTCTCGCGCTTCCACAACGCCGGCACCAGGTAGTAAAGCGCGCCGAAGGTGATCATGCCGTTCCAGCCCAGCGCGCCGGAGTGCACGTGGCCAATGGTCCAGTCGGTGTAGTGCGACAGCGAGTTCACCGCGCGGATTGACATCATCGGGCCCTCAAAGGTGGACATGCCGTAGAAGCCCAGCGAGATCACCATCATCCGGATCACCGGATCGGTGCGCAGCTTGTCCCAAGCGCCCGACAGGGTCATCAGGCCGTTGATCATGCCGCCCCAGGAAGGCATCCACAGGATCACCGACATCACCATGCCCAGGGTCGAGGCCCAGTCAGGCAGCGCAGTGTAGTGCAGATGGTGCGGACCGGCCCAGATATAAAGGAAGATCAAGGCCCAGAAGTGGATGATCGACAGCTTGTAGGAGAACACCGGACGCTCGGCCTGCTTGGGGATGAAGTAATACATCATGCCCAGGAAGCCCGCGGTCAGGAAGAAGCCCACAGCGTTGTGGCCGTACCACCACTGGATCATCGCATCCTGCACGCCCGGCCACACGATGACCGACTTGGAGCCCCAGATCGAAACCGGGATGGTCATGTTGTTGATCAGGTGCAGCATCGCCACGGTGACGATGAACGACAGGTAGAACCAGTTCGCCACATAGATATGCGGCTCCTTGCGCTTGATGATGGTGCCCAGGAACACCGCCAGATAGGCAACCCAGACGATGGTCAGCCACAGGTCGACGTACCATTCGGGTTCGGCGTATTCCTTGGACTGGGTGCCGCCCAGCAGATAGCCGGTTGCCGCCAGCACGATGAACAGCTGGTAGCCCCAGAACACGAACCACGCCAGGTTGCCGCCCCACAGCCGTGCGGCAGAGGTCCGCTGCACCACGTAAAAGGAGGTTGCGATCAGCGCGTTGCCGCCAAAGGCAAAGATCACCGCGGAAGTGTGCAGCGGGCGCAGGCGGCCAAAGTTGGCCAGACCGTCGGCCCATTCAAAGTTCAGCGCCGGAAATGCCAGCTGAAACGCGATGAAGGTCCCCGCCAGGAACCCGACCACGCCCCAGAAGGCGGTTGCAATCGTGCCAGCGCGGATCACGCTGTCGAAATACTCATTTTCCAGACCGGCGGCCGCCACTTTCGGCTCGTCGGTTCTGCGCAAAGTGTAGAGAAACAGGCCGCCAGCCACGATCATCACAATGATCGCGTGCACCTGGTAAGCCAGATCCCGCGCGTAATTGGTGCCGATCATCGCAAACAGCGTGACCAGACCAAGCGCTATCAGCTTGATATAATTAGACATCTTGCGTCCCTTTGCCATGCCCCCGCGAATCCTGCGGATACGGGAACGTTATTAGACCGCGCCCTTCATGCAAAACGCGCCTTCCTGCTGCCTTGATCTGCATCAAGACAAATCCGGGCAACATGTGACACTTCTTCCCGAGCAGTGAAACTCCACGCACCAGCACCCGTCAGGATTGCGGTGCACTTTCCGCCGAGAGGTGTCAATGTCTTACAAGTCCTTACTTACCGTTCTGACAGCTGCGGACACCGCAGCGGCGCCATTGGCGCAAATTGCGGCCCTGGCTGAGGAATTCGGCGCCCATGCCGATGCGCTCTGCCTTGGTGTCGACCGCACCCAGACAGGATACTACTATGCCGGCGCCAATGCGATGGTGCTGCAGGAAACCCTGGCCCGCGCCCAGGAAGAGGCCGAAGAGGTCCAGGCCCAGGCAGACGCGGCCCTGAAGCAGGCAGGCGTGGCCTATGGCACCGACAGCGGTGTTGCCCAGATCGCCGACATCGGCCGCCATGTGGCGCGCCAGGCACGGTTCTCCGACCTGGTGGTGCTGGGCCAGCCCTATGGCTCCGGCAAACGTGCCGAGGCAGAGCCGATCGTCGAAGCCGCCCTGTTCGAGGGCCGCGCGCCGGTGCTGGTGGTGCCGGACAAGGGCGCGCCGCTGAAGGCACCGAAAACGGTTCTGGTGGCCTGGAACGAAAGCATTGAGGCGATGACCTCGATCCGCCGGGCGATGCCGTTCCTGCAGGGCGCGGAACTGGTCCGCATTGCGGTGATCGACCCGCCGCAGCATGGCCCCGAACGCTCCGATCCCGGCGGCATGCTGGCACAGATGCTGGCCCGCCACGGGGTGAACTGCGAAATCGATGTGCTCAGCAAGACGCTCACCCGGGTGTCGGATGTGCTGAACCGCCACGCCGCCGATACCGCCGCCGACCTGATCGTGATGGGGGCCTACGGCCACTCCCGCTTCCGCGAGGCGATCCTGGGCGGCGCCACCCGCAACATGCTGGAGCAGGCCGCGGTGCCGGTGCTGATGGCCCACTAAGGCCTGCCGGGCTTTGCAATCAGAAAGGCGCCCCGCGGGGCGCCTTTCCTGTTCCAGCGGGCCGGAACTTAACTTGCCTTGCGGATCAGGCCGATCAGGAACAGCAGGATCACCGCGCCGATGGTGGCGTGGATCAGCGACCAGAAAAAGCCGCCGCCCGCGGCAAATCCCAGCGCCGGAAAGATGGTGCCGGCCAGAAAGGCGCCGACCACGCCGACGATGATATTGCCAAGGATGCCAAAGCCGCGCCCCTGCATGATCTTGCCGGACAGCCAGCCCGCCAGCGCTCCGATGATCAGCATCCCGATCAGACTTCCAAACTGCATTGCCGCCTCCATGTTATGCTACCGCAGTAGTAGACCACAACTGCGGCCCCGGGTCACCCGCTGCTGTCAGGTCCGTAAACCAGGACTTCTCCCGCCCGTCGTCCGCCTTTCCTGCGGAAAGGCATCCTCCCGTTGGGCCAGGCTCGGCGCGATGCGCCGAGCCTGGCCCAAGGCCGCCAGCGGG
>JABXIA010000204.1 GCA_013373325.1 Paracoccaceae bacterium | reverse complement strand
TTGCGCGCCAGTGCCTGTTCCCTGACATGGATGTGCAGCTGATCTCGACCACCGAGGCCTGGGCGCAGTTCGCGGTGGCGGGTCCGAATGCCCGCAAGCTGCTGCAAAAGGTCGTGGACCCCGAGTTCGACATCTCGAACGAGGCATTCCCCTTCATGGGCTGCGGTGAAGTCACCGTGGCGGGCGGCTGCCGGGCGCGGCTGTTCCGGATCTCCTTCTCGGGCGAGCTGGCCTATGAAATCGCGGTGCCGACTCGCTATGGCGATGCGATGATCCGCAAGCTGATGGAAGCGGGCGAGGAGTTCGGCGCAGTGCCTTACGGCACCGAGGCGCTGGGCGTGATGCGGATCGAGAAGGGCCATGCGGCCGGCAATGAGCTGAACGGGACGACTTCAGCGCTGAACCTTGGCATGGGCCGGATGGTTAGCAAAAAGAAGGACTGCATCGGCAATACCTTGAGCGAACGCGAAGGCATGAACCAGGAGGATGCGCTGAAGCTGGTGGGCTTCAAGCCGGTGAATGCCGCCGATCCGGTGCAGGCCGGGGCGCATCTGATGAACGCCGATGGCGAGGTCAGCGCGGCTACCGATCAGGGCTATATCACCTCCGCCGCCTATTCGCCGGTTCTGGGCTGCTCAATCGGGATCGGTTTCCTGAAGCGCGGCGACAGCCGCAAGGGGGAAGTGATCCGCGCGGTCAACCCGCTGGAGGGCAAGGAAATCCAGGTCGAAGTTGTCAGCGCGCATTTTGTGGATCCGGAAGGGGAGCGTCTCCGTGGGTAAGTTTGATAATCATGGGCTCAAAGCCATCTCTCCGCTGGGCGGGCATGAACCGCGGGTGGATGTCTTCACGGGTCTCCAGATCCGGGAGGTCACCGACCGGGCGCTGGCCTCGCTATCTGCACGCCAAGGCAGCGAAGATGCGGTGAAATCTGCGGCTGCGTCCTATCTGGGCGGGGCGTTGCCGGAACCTGCAGGCTGGACTGAGCACGGTGTGTTTGCTGCCTGGTGGATGGGGCCGGACTTGTGGATGGTCTCCGCGCCGCATGACAGCCACGAACTGATGGCGGCGGATCTGAAGCAGGCCGTGGGCGAGGCGGGCTCTGTTGTGGAGCAGACCGACGGCTGGTGCCGCTTCGACATGGAAGGCCCGCGCTGTTTTGATGTGCTGGAACGGCTGTGCAACGCCAATATCCGTGCGGGCAAGGCGGGCGACGCTACCCGGACCTCGATGGAGCATCTGGGTGTGTTCCTGCTGTGCCAGACCCCCGGGCAGGGGTATTCTGTCATCGGCCCGCGGTCCTCTGCCGGCTCGTTGCATCACGCTCTGGTGGCGGCGGCGCAATCGGTGATCTGATCCCGGCAGAAATGAAACGCCGCGCCTGTTCCGCGCGGCGTTTTCCTATTGGCTGGCCGAGAGGCGCCGCATCACCGGCAGATCGCAGGCTGTTGCATGGCCCATGGCGCGCTTGATGCCTGGCAGCATTGCCGCACCGTTCATGGCAAAGGACAGCTCAATCAGTCCGGCATCGCCGTAAGTGCCGGTTACTGCGCTGCGGGCGTCGCCGTCGTCTTCGCGCCGGGAAGTGACCGCATCCGCCAAGCGGACAACGGGGGCCAGTTCCGGCGGCAGGGTCTTGAAATCTGCCCGGAGAATGGTGTTGATCAGTTGCTCATCCAGGCCGCCCGCACGTGCCAGATTGATTTCCGCCTCAACGCAGGTGCCGCAATCGGCGGCCAGCGCTCCGCGCAGACGGGCGGTGTGATAGGCGGCTGCCGGCACCTGGCGGTTGGGGTCCAGAAAGCCGAAAATCTTGTTGTAACGCGCCAAAAGTGAGAAATCTGTCCGTGCGATGTGGCGGACGTAATCCAGGCTAACGCCAATCCGCCGTTCTGCGCGGCGGATGAAAAATGTGGCAACTGCAATCAGCATCGCCGTGTCCTCTCAAAACAGGTTGCACCCATAGGGAGAGTTTAGCAGCCGTCAGCGGCCGCGGTACGGGGAAATGCGCCGCAACCGCCCGGAATGCGTCAGGCGGAGGGGATCGGCCGGTTGTCCTGGACCCGGAACAGGTTCACCTTGCGGCGCTCCTCCTGCGGGGTGACGCCGAAGCTGTCGCGGTAGTGCTGCGACAGGGTGGAGGACGTGGCATAGCCCACGGCATTGGCGATCGAGGTGATCGAGTCGCGCGAATACATCACCAGCTGGCGGGCGGCGTTCATCCGCAATGTGCGGTAATAGATTGCCGGGCTTTGGCCGGTCGCGGCCTTGAAGCTGCGTTCCAGCTGGCGTGGCGAGACGCCGATTTCGCTGGCCGCATCGCGGATCGACACCGGGTGTTCAAGATTGTCGGCAAACAGCTCAACCGCCTTGGCCACCGGCGGCGGCAGGCTGTCGGCGGTGCTGTCGGTCTTGAAGGCGGGAATTTTCTGGCGGACGCCTTCAGCCCGGACCATCGGGTGCTGGAACCAGCAGGCGACCTCTGTCATCACAGCGTCGCCCATGGCGCGCTCGATCAGTTTCAGCGACAGGTCGAACATCGCCGCGGCGCCGCTGGCGGTGAACCGGCGGCGGTCCAGCACGATCACGTCGTCGACCGTGGCGAGGGACGGAAATTCGGCGGTGAAGGCTGCTTTGTAGCACCAGTGGACCGAGCAGCTGTGGCCGTCGAGCAGGCCGGAGCGGGCCAGCGGGAACACCCCGCCGGAAACCGCGCCCATGGTGGTGCCGTGCCGGGCCAGGTGGCGCAGCTTGCCGTTGGAGGCCTTGGGGTCCTCGAACTTGCCTTGCGGGCTGGACAGCAGGAACAGGGTATCGACGCCGTCGGCCTCGTCCAGGGCGCAGTCGGGCTGAAATGCCACATTGGCGGAGGCGTTCACGCTGCTGCCGGTTTCGGACACCAGTTTCCATCGGAAGGTTTCAGAGCCGGCAATTTCATTTGCCGCGCGCAAGGGCTCGATGGCCGAGGTCAGGCAGGCCATTGGAAAGCCGGGAAAAATCAGAAAGCCGAGTGTCATGGTGTTATCGCGCTGCATGAGGTGGATTATAGCTTGCGAAGAGAGATTCGCACAGCGGCGAAGGGGTGCCTGCGCCGTACAGGAAGGGGAAAACGGCGCAGGCGTATCTGCCTAGTTCTGCAGATATGCGTCCAGCGAGTCGTCCAAGGCGTCCTTCCACGGAGTGTGGTGCACGGGGGCCATGGTGCCGGTGATCACTGATTTGTAGGAGTTGTTGCGGAAGGCCATGATGTCCTGGGCCTTGTGCCCCTTCCATTCGTAGAAGGCCTGGCAGGCGCCAGCCACGTCGAAGGTCGGGTAGTCGGTTTCCTCGATCAGTTCCAGCACGTAATCGCCCTGGTATTTGATCGCGTATTTGACGTCGGGCGAGGCTTCCTCGCGCGCTTCGCGCTCCTTCACGTCGGCCAGCAGGGCCGTCTTGTCCGAGGGAATTTCGATCTTGCCCATGATTGCATCGCGGACCCACCAGGCCTGAGCGTCGAACATGTTGAAGGTGAACCACTGATCCTGCATGCCCAGATAGAACATCTTGGGGTTATGGGCATAGACCACGCCCTTGTAGAGGTCGGCGGTGGCCAGGCGGTTGGCGGTTTTCAGGCGCAGGTCGTCCGGCAGGAAATTGAAGAAGTGCTTGTAGCCGGTGCAAAGGATGATCGCGTCGACCTCTTTCTGGGTGCCGTCAACAAAGGTGGCGGTGTTGCCCTCGACGCTTTCCAGCGCCGGAACCTCGTCCCAGTTGTCCGGCCATTTAAAGCCCATCGGCTCATTCCGGTAGGAGGTCGTGATCGACTTGGCGCCGTATTTCCAGCACTGGGAGCCGATGTCTTCGGCAGAGTAGGAGGCGCCGAGGATCAGGATGTCCTTGCCGGCGAATTCGCGGGCATCGCGGAAGTCATGGGCGTGCAGAACGCGGCCGTTGAAGGTGTCGAAGCCGGGGTAGAAGGGCACGTTCGGGGTTGAGAAATGGCCCGAAGCGCAGATCACGTGGTCGAAGTCTTCCTTGTT
>JABXIA010000262.1 GCA_013373325.1 Paracoccaceae bacterium | reverse complement strand
TAAGGCGCAGGGTGCCGCGGACGAATTCCTTGACCCTCCAGTCTTCGCCGAATTCGTACTGGGACATGAAGGGGATCGAGTCGCGGTTCGGGTAGACCTCGAAGCTTTCCGGTGCGGGCAGCGGTGCCTCATAGGAGGAAATCGCATCCCACGGCCGGGCAACGTCGAGCTCCTTGAAATCGCGGATCGACTTTGACGGCGAACGCAGCGCCTTCAGCACGCCCAAGGGCGACCAGCTGAACTTGTAGCGGAACGGGTTCGGGGTCTTGGGGATGCCGCCGCAATAGGAGATGAAGCTGATCTCGTTTGCCGGGTCGAAGGCACCGGAGGCCTCGTAGTCCGCCACCAGCGCATGCGCCATCAGGTGATCGATACCCGGATCCAGACCCACCTCGTTGATCAGGCAGACGCCTGCATCCTTGGCCTTCTGGTCCAGCGCGCGCATTTCCGGTGCAATGTAGGAGGAGGAGACAAAATGCGCGCCGTGCTCTATTGCCAGTTCCGCCAGCGGCACATGCCAGTCGCCCGGCAGCATCGAGACAATGACGTCCTTGGGGCTGAGCATCTGGCCTAGGTTGGCGATGCTGAAGGCGTGAATGTTGGTGGTCAGGTCGCCCACGGCCTCGCGGGCCTTGTCGGTGGTCCGGTTCCACACCGCCACGTCGTGGCCCGCTTCCAGCAGGCGGCGCAGGCCGGGGATTGCCGACAGGCCGGTGCCGCACCAGTGAATAGTCATATGTCAGTCCCTTTCTTGAATTTCAGGATTGCCCCGATAATCGCCAGAACGATGACGATGGAGCAGGCATTTGCAAGGATGATGGGCGCATCACCTACCAGCAGACCATAGATCAGCCACAGGCTTACGGTTCCGAGAAACATCAGGTTTGCAGGCAGCGACAGGCCAGCCGTGTCGCGCGTTGCCCAGGCTTTCCAGGCTTGCGGGAGCCAGCAGATAGTGCCGAGAAGGGCTGCCAGAAATCCGATGTAGGTCGCAGTCATTCGGGCAGATGCTCCTGGAAGGTGGCCTTGGCACGGCCCCAGACGCCGCTCTCCAGATCGGTCAGGGTCAGCAGCGAGGGCAGCAGCTGCGCTGCGTAGTCCTCCGAGCTTTCCACCGGCAGCATCGACGGCAGGTTGTCGATCGCCATCACGTCCAGCACCGGATTTTCGGCAACGCGCAGGGCGGGTGCTTCCCAAGTGGTCGCGCGGTCATAGACCGGCACCGGGTTGTAGTCGCTGTCCGGATCGCAAGCGACGTCGCCGATGGCAGTGAGCTTGCGGTCCGCGGCCAATGCTTTACGTGGGACAAAAACCGGTGTGCCGGGGCGGGCGAAGATGCAGTTCAGGAACAGGTCATGGTCCAGGATCTCCGGGAACGGGCCGCCGTTTGCGGTTTCGGCCATGTCCCATTTGGTGACGGCGACTCCCATTGCCTCGCAGAGGTCGGCAGCACCGGTGCCGACCCGGCCAAGCGCGCCGATAACGATGGCGGTGGGGCGGTCCATATTCAGCCCATCCAGCTCTGCGCCCAGATCCAAGAGCAGCGCGTCCTTGCCGGGATAAACACCAACCGGCCCGCACAGCTCGCCGCGCTGCTGGGCCGCCCAGGCTTTCAGGGTCACTGCGGCACCGGCATAGCCTGCCCAATAGCCAAAGGCGGCGACCCGGCGGCCTGTTTCATCGACGAGATACTCCAGATCGTAAAGCGTGCCGCCGCCGGCCATGAACCGCTCCAAGAGCGCCTTGCCGGAGTGCTGGCCCTTAAAGGCATGGCCGAACATAATGTGCCGGTGCGGCGGCGGGGTGCCATCCTCGGGCAGTTCCTTCAGACCGAAGATGATCGCGTCCGCAGGCGCGCCGGGCCAGGAGTTCTCCGGTGCAATCTCGCAGCCCGCATCGACATAGCCCTGCAGCGGGATTGCCCGGACAGAGCTTTCTTCGACCGTGACCTTGATGCCCGCGGCCAGCAGCGCCTTGGCGCCTTCGGGGGTCAGGCCCACCCGGTCTTCGTTGGGGCGCTGTTCGGCCCGTACCCACAGATGCGTCATTGTCATGTCCTTCAAAGCATTCCCATGGCATGGACCGCACGCACTGATGGGCGCTGTTCCATTGCCGTCATGAAGTTCTGGATTTTCGGGAAGTCTGCCACGTTCACCCCGTCACCTTCCAGCCATGTGCAAACCACGTAAAGGTAGCAATCGGCGAGGCTGACCTCTTCCCCCAGCACAAATGGCCCGCGCAGGCCAAATTGGCTGATGTATTCGCAGGAGGCCGCCATGGTTTGCGGCACCATCTTCTGCATGTCCTTCCAGCTGGTCCGCTCCTTGGCCCAGCGGGCGCCGCGCAGGCGGTGGGCGTGGTTCACATGCATGGTGGAGGCGAGGTAGAACATCACCTCGCGCATACGGGCCAGCAGCACCGGGTCTTGCGGGCGCAGGGACGCCTCAGGCGCCATGTCGGCGATGTATTCCAGCAGCGCGCCGGTTTCGGTCAGGATACCACCCTCGACCACCAGCGCCGGCACCCGGCCTTTGGGGTTGATCTGGGCGTAAGCCGCGCCGGTCTGTTCCTTGGCGGCAAAGTCGATCTTCACGGCCTCGTAGTCTATCCCGGCTTCCTCTAGTGCAATGGCGACGGCCACCGAAATGGTATTGGGGGCATAGTAGAGCTGCATTTCGTCCCTCCCGTTTATATCTCAGAGATGTGTCTGGGCAAAATGCCGGTCCGGCGCTTCCAGATGCGGCACAGCGTTGAACAAAACCGGGCTCCAGTGGCCGCCGATGGGGAACAGCCGGTGCATGGAGGTGTTCATCACCGCCAAGGCAATCCGGGCCATGCCCGCGGTGTCCAGCCCCATCGCCTGCCGCAGCGCCATCGAGATCAGCCCGCCGGAGGTCACCACCAGCGCCGGGCCGTCGCCTGACGCGATCTCTTCCAGCGCCTGCCGGGTGCGGGTCTCAAACTGTTCCCAGCTTTCGTAAGGCATGGCAATGTCGCCGGAAGCCCAGGCTGCAAAGACTTTTGGCAGATGCTCGACAAACCCCTCACGCTCTTCCGGGATCGGCAGACCGTGCTGATCGCGCATTGCCTCGGCAAGTGTGAAATATTCCATCTCATTCAGCCGCGCGTCCTGAACAGGTTCCGCAAAGCCCATTGAGGTTGCGGTTTCGATATGCCGCGTGAGCGTGCCGCAATAGACCCGCGGATGATGGCTGCCGCTGGCCCGCAGATGGTCTCCCAGCCAGGCCGCCTGCTGATGGCCCAGATCGCTGAGCCGGTCGTAGCTGGCCTCGTCGCGGGCATGGGTGTTGGCCTGGCCGTGGCGTATCAGCGTGATGTGGGACATGGGCGGGCGGCTCCGTTGTTACCGGGGGAGTCTTAGGGGAGGTTCCGCGCAGAGGGAAGGGTGGCTTGAAGCTGTGCTTTCTAATTTCATTGCGGGTTTGAAAGACATGGCGCAGTGTGCATCTGCCGGATTGGAGACCTGCCATGCCCCTCGACCCTCAGCGATTTCTCGATGACCTGCACCAGCTGCGCAGCTTTGGCGCGTCAGGTGCGGGCAAGGGAGTGGTGCGGCAAGCCTACTCGGATGCCGACATCGCGGCGCGCAAATGGCTGGCTGAACGAATGAAAGATACAGGTTTAGAGCCGCATTTCGACCCACTCGGCAACCTGTTCGGACTCGGCGCGGGGAAGAGCCTGCTGCTGGGTTCGCACAGTGATACCCAGCCCGAAGGCGGCTGGCTGGACGGAGCGCTGGGCGTGATCGCTGGACTGGAAATTGCCAGGGCAAGCAAAGAGGACGGCGGGCCGCCCGTTTCCTGCGTCAGCTTTCAGGATGAGGAGGGGCGGTTCGGGGTGCTGACCGGCTCAGACGTCTGGGCCGGCAAGCTGACACTGGCGGAGGCCGACAGTTTCGCCGACAATCAGGGCAACACGCTTGGGGATATGCGTGGCCGGTTGGCGGATCTGGCTGGGGATTTCCTGCCGCATGACAGATTTATCGGGTTTCTGGAGATGCATATCGAGCAGGGGCCTTATCTGGAAGAAACCGGTCTGGGGATCGGTGTGGTGACGGATATCGTCGGCATCCGGGATATGCGGATCAGTTTTGAAGGCAGGCAGAACCACGCAGGCACCACGCCGATGCATCTGCGCCGCGATGCGTTTCAGGCTTTGTCTTCATTCAATGCGGCTCTAAACAGCCGGTTTGCAGATGTGGTAACGCCTGCCACGGTCTGGACCATCGGCCGTGTGGCACTGCATCCCAATGCGTCCTCCGTGGTTCCGGGGCGGGTGGAGTTTTCCATGCAGTGGCGGGATGCGGATGCAGACCGGCTGGCGCGGATGGAGGCTATCATCAAGGACACCGCGCAGGAAATTGCTGCGGATCAAGGTGTAAAGGCTGAGCTCGGCCCGGTGATGGGCATAGAACCGGCGGCGATGGATTCGGGTTTCCAGGCGGAACTGGCCAAGGCTTCGGAAGATCTTGCACCGGGAAGGTGGCAGAAAATGCCCTCCGGCGCGCTGCATGATGCGGCCAATCTGGCAACGGTTCTGCCTGCGGGGATGCTGTTTGTGCCGTCGATCGGCGGTATCAGCCATGCTTTTGACGAAGACACGGACGAGGCGGAGCTGGTGCTGGGTCTGCAAGTTCTGGACCGCGCTGCCCGCGCCCTCGCCGGGTGAACTCCCGCCTGTTCCCGGGCACCCTGCCGGGTACCCGTCACAGTTGGGCCCGGCGCCGCTGATGCGGCGCGGGTCAAGCCCGTCCGTAGCCGCGCTTGATCATCCGGTTGCGGTGCCTGTCGGCGGCCAGCGAGGCCTCGCGCAGATTGGCGTAGATATTGATCACACTTTGCCCGTTGCCGCCGGCCACGCCCCATTCCCGCAGCACGGAGACTTCGGAAAACAGGTTCATCGCCAGCTCAATGCGGTAGAACCGCGACGGGCGCGAGGGGGCTTGGCGATAGAGCAGACAGGTGGCCATAGGGCGATTCTATGCCAAGTGATTCGCCCGGGCAAGAAACTCTGTACGACCCCAAGATGGGCAATGACCCCGAACATCGGGAACCGCGATGCGCCTTTTCCGCTCCTGCCTACCTTCAGAAGGAATGCAGTGCGCAGCGGCAGCTGTATTGCCTTGTGGGTGTCAGGCCCAGTCCACATCTCCCAGAAAGATGTAGCCCGCGCCATAGATGGTCTTGATCAGCCGCGGGTTCTTGGGGTCTTCGCGCAGCTTGGTGCGCAGCCGTGAGATACGCACGTCCATCGCCCGGTCAAAGCTGTCGCCCGCTGCGCCGCCCAGCATTTCCTGCATTTGGGCGCGGGAGATCAGCCGCTTGGGGCTGTCCAGGAACAGCCGCAGCACTTCACCCTCAGCGTGGGAAAACGGAGTTTCTCCGCCCCGCTCATCCTCCAAGACATAACGGTCGAAATGGGCGGTCCACCCGGCAAACCGCGCAGTGTTGCTGGCAGGGGCCGCAGCCCGTGGTCCGGCGCGAAGCCGGGCACGGACGCGGGCCACCACCTCTGCCGGATCAAAGGGCTTGGTGATGTAATCATCAGCACCCAGTTCCAGTCCAGTCACCCGGTCCTGTACCTGCGCTCGGCCAGAGATGATGATGACTGCCGCGCCCTGTTCCAGCGCAAGGCGGTGCACGAGTGCCAGCCCGTCGGTATCGGGCAGCGACAAATCGACTAGGCAGACGTCCGGCGTCACCCGGTTCAAGGCTGCCTCGAATTCACGCGCGCGGGCGAAGCTTTGGGTGCGAAAGCCTGCGTCCTCCAGCGTTTCAGTCAGAATCTGCCGGATTTCCGGCTCGTCATCCAGAATGGTGACAAGGGGAGAGGTCATGCGGCAGGCTCCGGTTTTATCAGCTCAGACAGCTGGTGGATGGTGAAAGGTTTGCGCAAAACCGGGCCGCATTTCAATGCCTTGCGGTACAGCGGATCGCTAACGGGCAGGGAGGTCATCAGGATGCAGGGCAGACCGGAACCGTCCAGCCGCAAGGCAAGATCGACACCGGTTGCGCTTCCCTCCAACATGATGTCCGACAGCACCAGCGCAATGTCCGGGAGGTCAGCGGTCAGTGCGCAGGCCTCGTCCACACTTGCAGCTTCGATCACCGAATAGCCAAGATCGATGAGCATGTCACGGAATGCCGCCCGCAGGTCCTCGCTATCTTCGACCAGCAGCGCCATGCCGCCGCCAGCATCCGGGGCCGGGCGGTAGGGCAGGCGCAGGGTGATCGCGGCGCCGGAAATGCCGTTGCCGATGCGCATGTCGCCTCCCGCCAGCTTAGCCATGTCGTAGACCATCGGCAGGCCAAGACCGGAGCCTTCGCTGCCCTTGGTGGTAAAGAACGGGTTCAGCGCCTTTTCCAGCGCCTCGGGCGAGAAGCCCGGGCCCGTATCTGTAACGGTGATTTCGACCCAGGTCTGACCGACTGCATGGGCGCTGACGGTGATCTGGCCAGAGGTGCTGCAGGCATCGCGGGCGTTCAGGATCAGGTTCAAAAGCGCGTCCTGCAGTTTGCCCGCGTCCAGCAGCAGTGCCTGATCCGGCAAGTTGTCGAGAATACTCAGCCCCACACCCAGTGGCAGCGATGGCGACGCCAGCACTTTCAACTCATCAAGGAGCGCGTGCATGTCGGTGGCCTGAGGACGCAGAGTGCGCTGACTGGTCATTTCGGCAATCCGGTTCAACAGCCGCCCGCCGCGCCGCGCTGCGGACAGCGTGCCTTGCACCAGGTCTCCGGCTTCACCGCTCAGTCCCATTTTCTCCAGTTTGCCCTGCATCCCCAGAATGATGGTCAGAAGGTTGGAGAAATCATGCGCCAGGCCGCTGGTCATCTGGGCGGCCATCTCGCGGCGCCGTGCCTGCTGCAACGCTACACGGGCCTGGGTCTCCTCGGTCACATCCATCGACAGGATATAGACGCCGCCCTGCTGGTCAGGGGTGAAAGCCACACGGATCCGGCGGCTGCCGTGGCTTTCAGTGAACTCGAATACCGGGCTGCCGCCCTTGTAAGCGGCCAGCAAATGCGGCTCGATCCTCTCAAACGCAGCTTCCCCCAGCGCGTCGGAGATATGCATTCCCAGAATGTCTGAGGGGCGGCCAGGAAACACCGCGCTGAGGCGGCGGTTGGTATAGGTATAATACCCGTCGGCATCCACATGGGCGATATGGGCGGGCATCATTTCCGTTGTCAGACGGGTGCGGCCCTCAATCTCCGTCAGCTGGCGCTTGGTCTCTTCCAGTGCGGTGTTGGCGGCCTCCAGTTGCCGGTTTGCGGCGGACAGGTCCTCGGTATGGGCAATCAGCTTTTCCGACAGTTCTTCGGACCGGGCACGCAGCAGCTGCTCGGCGCGCTTTGCGCGGGTGATGTCCGTGTAGACCGTAACCCAGCCGCCTTGCGGCAGCGGCGAGCCTTCGATGGAGTTCATCTGTCCGTTGGGGCGCTCACGCTCCAGGTAATGCGGCACGAAATTCAGTGCCTGCTCCACCCGGCTTTGAACGATGTCCTCGATATCGCCTTCCGGCGCGTATTCCCCGGCCTCTGCGAGAAAACGGATAGTCTCGGCAAAGGAGGCTCCGGGCTGCACCAGATGATCCGGCAGATTGAACATTTCCTGAAAGCGCCGGTTGCTGACCGACAGCCGCAGGTCGTTGTCATAGATCGACAGCGCCTGGGCGATCAGGTTCAGCCCGGCGGTGGTCATGGCGGCGTTTTGTTTGCTTGTCCGGTTCATGGTTCTCCCCGGATCATGGCTAGCACCGGGGCAGGTTCAGGGCAAATTGCCAATCGGCCGCGGGGGCCGAAAGACAATTGAGCCACGGCGCATGATCTCCTTCTGATTGCCGGACGGTTGAGGGCAGTTCTTTTGGCGGCAAGCCTGCTGGCCTGAATGTTTCAGGAAGCGATCACTAACAGGCGATTCGAAACATGACTTTTTGTTCGTGTCCCGCGCCTAAGGTGCGCGGTTGGTTGTTCTGCGGCGTAAGGTTTCGTTTGAAAGGGGGGTGATCTTCCCGTGTAACCGTCTTTAAAACAAAGGGATTCAGGCTGTTACAATTCGTAAGATTTGGGAAAACATCAGGAAAAAGTTGACGGGCTACTCTGCCGCTGTCCCTAATCGGGACCAGAGCCGCGAGCAGCGGCCAGTCCGGCAGTAACGCCGGAAAGGGAGGAGAGAAAGTTGGCTCAGATGCAGACGAGCGCCCAGGGCATGCAATCCCTGCCGGCGCTGCTTCAACGCAATGCGGCGCAATTCGGGGATGCGCCGGCCTACCGGGAAAAGGAATTCGGCATCTGGCAATGCTGGACCTGGGCCGAGACGGCAAAGGAAATTGAGGCGCTTGCGCTGGGCCTAGTCAACCTGGGCGTGAATGAAGGCGATTTTGTCGCCATCATCGGCCGCAACCGCCCCTACCTGTACTGGTCGATGGTTGCCGCGCAGGCAGTGGGGGCCGTGCCGGTGCCGCTGTATCAGGACGCGGTGGCCGAAGAGATGGCCTATGTGCTGGGCCATTGCGGCGCGCGCTTTGTGATCGTGGGCGATCAGGAGCAGGCCGACAAGGTGATCGAGATCCAGGATCAGCTGCATCAGTTCGAGCATATGATCTACCTCGATCCGCGCGGCATGCGGAAATACGACCACACCCAGCTGCATCAATTCAGCCATATTCAGGATCAGGGCCGGGCGGCCCATGATGAGCTGATCGGTGAGTTTAAAAAACGCCAGGCCAAGCTGGATTACGACAGCACCTGTGTGATGCTGTATACTTCCGGCACCACCGGCAAGCCCAAGGGTGTGGTGCTGTCGAACCGCAACGTGATCCAAAGCGCCAAGAACTCTTCCGAGTTCGATCATCTGACCCAGGGCGAGAACATCCTGTCATACCTGCCGATGGCCTGGGTGGGTGACTTCATCTTCTCGATCGGCCAGGCCTACTGGTGCGGCTTCTGCGTGAACTGTCCGGAAAGCCAGGACACCATGATGACCGACCTGCGCGAGATCGGGCCGACCTATTTCTTTGCACCGCCGCGGGTGTTCGAGGGGCAACTGACCAATGTCATGATCCGGATGGAGGACGCAGGCGCCCTGAAGCGCAAGATGTTCCACCATTTCCTGGCGCACGCGAAGAAGGTTGGCGGGGATATTCTGGATGGCCGCCCTGTAGGCTTGATGGACCGCCTGAAATACGCGCTGGGCAATGTGCTGGTCTATGGCCCGCTGAAGGACACGTTGGGCTATGGCCGCATCCGCGTGGGCTACACCGCCGGCGAGGCGATCGGGCCGGAGATCTTCGATTTCTACCGTTCTCTGGGCATCAACCTGAAACAGCTGTATGGCCAGACCGAGGCCACCGTTTTCATCACTGTGCAGCCTGATGGCGAAGTGCGGGCGGATACCGTTGGCGTGCCGGCGCCGGAGGTCGAGATCAAGATCGATGACAGCGGCGAGATCCACTACCGCTCACCCGGCACCTTTGTTGAATACTTCAACAACCCGGAGTCCACCGCCTCAACCAAGGATGCAGAGGGCTGGGTTGCGACTGGCGATGCGGGCTTCTTCGAAGAGGGCTCGGGCCACTTACGGATCATCGACCGCGCCAAGGACGTGGGCAAAATGGCCGACGGCAGCATGTTTGCGCCCAAGTATGTGGAAAACAAGCTGAAATTCTACCCGGACATCCTGGAAGCGGTGCTGTTCGGCAATGGCCGCGACCGCTGCGTGGCTTTCATCAACATCGACCTGACGGCGGTCGGCAACTGGGCGGAACGCAACAACATTGCCTATGCTTCCTACCAGGAACTGGCAGGCCATCCGCAGGTTCTCGAGTCCATCCGCTCGCATGTGACTGAGGTGAACAAATCAGTGGCAGAGGACCCGATGCTGTCGGGCTGTCAGGTGCACCGCTTTGTGGTGCTGCACAAGGAACTGGATGCCGATGACGGTGAAATGACCCGTACCCGCAAGGTGCGCCGCCGCATCGTGGAGGAGAAGTTCGACGATATCATCACCGCTCTCTACGACGGGTCTGAACAAGTCTCGACGGTGACAGAAGTGACCTATGAGGACGGCCGCAAGGGTTCGATCAAAGCGACGCTGACAATTGTCGATGCGGACGTGAAACCGGGAGCGGTTCACAAGGTGGCCGCGGAATGATGCACGTTTCGCCGGATAACGTCCCGCCCCGTGCCGGGCAGGCCGGGCCGCCCTCAGATCAGGTCGGGGTTGAGGCCGGGATTGTAGGCAGTGTTGACCACCTGCTGGATCTTGAAAGGGGAGCTGAACCCGTGAGTCTGCTCCATGATGGAGGCCAGGCTTTCGGATTGGCTGAGGCCCATCTGCTTGCATTCAAGTGCCATCTTCAGAAGGCAGGAATGCTCAAGTTCGCCGAACATAACGTCGATCTCCTTGCTGCTCGTTTTAAACAAGTATCGCATGGAAATCTTAAAATTTCTATGCGGCAAAAATATGGAGGCCGTTGTTATGCTTGACAATTCCTTAAGCTATGTGACGGACGACGGCCGCACAATCGGTGGCGTTGTGATGGAGATGAAGAACATCACTCTGCGCTTTGGCGGTGTGGTGGCGATCCAGGATATCTCCTTTGACATCCGCGAGGGCGAAATCCGTGCGATCATCGGGCCCAACGGTGCCGGCAAGTCGTCGATGCTGAATGTGATCTCTGGCTTCTATGTGCCGCAGGAAGGCGAAGTGCTGTTCCATGGCAAGAAGCGCCCGCCGATGCGCCCCTATGAGGTCGCACGCCAAGGCATTGCCCGCACCTTCCAGAACATCGCGCTGTTCGAGGGTATGAGCGTTCTGGACAACGTCATGACCGGGCGTCTCAACTATATGAAAACAGGCCTGTTTTCGCAGGCTCTGTGGAAGGGCAAGGCCGAAGCCGAAGAGACCGAGAACCGCGAGGTTGTGGAGCGGATCATCGACTTCCTGGAGATCCAGCACATCCGCAAAACCCCGGTGGCACGTCTGCCCTACGGCCTGAAGAAACGGGTCGAGCTGGCGCGGGCGCTGGCGGCGGAACCGAAGCTTTTGCTGCTGGACGAACCCATGGCCGGCATGAACGTCGAGGAGAAGGAGGACATGTCCCGCTTCATCCTGGATGTGAACGACGAGTTCGGCACCACCATCGCGCTGATCGAGCACGACATGGGCGTTGTGATGGACCTCAGCGACCGGGTCGTGGTGATGGATTACGGCAAGAAAATCGGCGACGGCACCCCGGATGAGGTGCGCAACAATCAGGATGTGATCGACGCCTACCTGGGGGTCAGCCATGACTGAGTTGCACCGCAGCAACACCCGGCTCCGGCAGGGTGACACCCGTACACCCCCTGTGCACCCCCTGTGCACCGCCGCACCGCAGAATTCCGAGGAGAGCCTCTAATGCCTGAACAACTCGTCTTTGCGATGGAAGTGACGCTCAATGGCCTGATGGCCGGCGTTCTCTATGCGCTGGTCGCGCTG
>JABXIA010000216.1 GCA_013373325.1 Paracoccaceae bacterium | reverse complement strand
GCAGAGTCATCCCGGCTGTAGGGCAGTTTCAGGAAGCCGTGATGCACCCCGTCCCGGTCCAGCGGGATGGTGGGAGAAATGGGATTTGCCTTCATGGATCAGTCCTTCACCAGCATCTTGCGCGGCACATCGGACAGGCATTCCGGGCCGTCGGCACCGATGCGGATGCTTTCGGTGATCTCGAACCCCCAGTCCTCCATCCAGAGGCCGGTCATGAAGTGGAATGTCATGTTCTCCTGCAAGACGGTGGTGTCTCCCGGGCGCAGCGACATGGTGCGCTCGCCCCAGTCCGGCGGGTAGCTGACGCCGATCGGATAGCCGGTGCGGTTGTCCTTTTCGATGCCGTATTTTTTCAGCACCTCGAAAAAGGCCTTAGCAATGTCCTCGCATGTGTTACCTGCCCTGGCCATCTCCAGCCCCGCCTCCATGCCCTCGAGCACTGCTTTCTCTGCGTCCAGGAAGGTCTGCGTCGGTTTGCCCAGAAACACGGTGCGCGACAGCGGGCAGTGATAGCGGGGCACGACGCCCGCGATTTCAAAGAAGGTGCCCTCGCCGGACTTCATCGGCAGGTCATCCCAGGTCAGATGCGGCGCGGCGGCATCTGAGCCAGACGGCAGGAGCGGAACAATCGCCGGGTAGTCGCCGCCGAAGCCAAGTTCTGCATCATAGCGCAGGCCCGCGTCATAGATATCCGCCACCAGGTCGCATTTGCGCATTCCCGGTTCGACCTTGTCGAAAATCCGCTGATGCATCCGTCCGACGATCTGCCCCGCCTGCCGCATATAGGCGAGTTCCGCCTCGGACTTCACCGCCCGCTGCCAGTTCACCAGCGCGTTGGCATCGGCAAAGCGCACGTTGGGCAGATGCTTTTGCAGCGACGCATAGGCGGCGGCTGTGAAATAGTAATTGTCCATCTCGATGCCGATCACGCCGCCGTCCAGCCCGCGGTCCGTGAGCTGCGCCGACAGGTAGTCCATCGGGTGGCGTTCGGTGGATTGCACGTAATGGTCCGGGTAGCCGATGATACTGGCGGGATCCATAAAACAGGTGCGCAGCGCGCCGTTGGCGTCCTGGCTGCGACCATACCACAGCGGTTCGCCCTCAAGCGTCAGCACCACGCATTGATGCACATAGAAGGACCAGCCGTCATAGCCGGTAAGCCAGTTCATGTTCGAGGGATCTGTGACGATCAGCAGGTCAAGCCCGCGGCGGGACATCTCGGCCCGGGTCTTGTTGAGGCGTGCCTGATATTCGGCGCGGGTGAAATACAGCGTCGGCTGTGCCATTTCGCGGCTCCTGGTTGCTCAGCGGGCAAAGTCGCACCGGGTTCCGCCGCGGCGGCTGTCCAGGGCGGTGATTCCCCGGCCGCCTGCACCAGACTCACCGGTCCTGGCACAGGCTCCGGGCCTTTCGGACAGCCTTGGGAGGGATTGTCATGCGAGTCAATTATTTTATTGTCACGCGGCAATCAGAAGGCTAGCGAAGCGGCCCCTTCCGGCGGTTGGCGCAGCATTCCGGCCAGCAGTTCCAGCGCCTCCCGGAAGCGGGCCGGATCCTGCACGTTGCCAAGCGAGACCCGCACCGCGTTTTGCGGCGGCACCCGTGGCGCCAGGAACGGAGTGTCCGGCGCCACCGAGACCTGCAGCTGCCGCGCATAGGCGGCAAAGCCTTCGCTGGTCCAGCCGTTCTGCAGCGGCAGCCAAAGGTGCAGCGCTGCCGGGTGGCCCTGCCATCCGCAGCCCTGAAGCACCTCTTCGGCGATCGCGTGGCGCTCCGCGAGGGCGCGGCGCTGCCAGCGGGCGAGTTCCAGCGCGGTACCGTCCCGCACCCAGCGGCTGGCCAGCTCCCCCATCAACGGTGTCGCCATCCAGCTGAACACCACGATACGTGTAGTGAGCGCGGGCAGCAGATGCTCCGGCGCTGCCAGATAGCCCGCCCGCAGCCCCGGCAGGGTGCATTTGGTGAAAGTGGTCAGATAAACCGTGCGCTCCGGTGCCAGCGCCGCCACCGGGACCGGGCGGTCCGCGGCCACCGGGCCAAAGGCGTCGTTTTCAATGATCAAAAGGTCATGGCGGCGGGCCACCTCCACCAGCGTCCGGCGGCGCTCTTCCGGCATCATACCGGCGGTAGCATTGGCAAGAGAAGGCAGCAAGAACAGCAGCTTGGGGCTGTGCTTGCGGCAATACTCCTCCAGCGCATCCGGCAGCAGGCCGTCGCCGTCCGTCTCCAGCCCGGCCAGTGTCAGGCCCAGGCTGGCACAGGCGGGGATCAGCAAGTGATGGGTGATCTTCTCCGCCACCACCGTGTCTCCGGGGCGGGCCAGCGCGGTCAGTGCCGCCGACAGCCCATGGCTGACCCCGTTGGTCACCAGAATGCGTTCCGCCGGCACCTCCAGCCCGCAGGCCCTGAGCCATTCGGCGCCCGCCTCGCGGTGCGGCTGATGTCCCGCATTGGGCCGGGTCGAGAGGTAGCAGGCGGGGTCCAGCCCGTCCGGCAGCTGCCGCAGCGCCTGCTGGAACCTCTCTGCGTGCAGCGGTGCAAACAGCGGCCTGGAGATCGACAGATCATAGCCGCTGCCGGTCTCCGGCTGCAGCCGGTAGGGCGGGCTGCTGCCGGGTTCAGCCCCGGTCACGAAACTGCCGCGCCCGACCTGGCCGTCAATCAGACGCTGCCGCCGCAGGCTTTCATAGGCCTTGCTGACCGTATGCACGCTGAGACCCAGCTCCTGGGCCATCCGCCGGTGGGTCGGCAGCTGCGCCCCCGTTGCCAGGCGGCCGTCGGAGATCGCCCTGGCCAGGGCCTGCGCCAGGCTGGCATGCAGCGGCGGTGTGAGGGTTTCGGGATCGGGATACCAGATTGTCATGCGTCAATCCTACCGGGACGCACCGGGAAAGCCCAGCTCTTCTCCGTGCGGCGGCAGGGGGGGCTCAGGCGGGATAGCGCCCCAGTTTAACTAACTTCAAGGCAACTCGCCGGCGCGGCTTTAACCCAATGTTTGCTGCCCTTTGGCAAGGATTATGGCGGAAATGCGGCGGTTTTGCCGCAATTGCCCGAATGGGGCCGTGAACATTCCCCATTCCGCCGGCAGCTTAAAGGTCCGCCCGCGCCCTTCCGGCCCGGGACCAGGCAGCCAGGAGGAACAGACGCCGTGCCGCACGACCCGACATCCGCCGATCCGGTACAAACCTGCGAACTGCCCTGCGGTTTCAAACTGTTGCAGGGCCAGTACCAGATTGAGCGCCCGCTGATCAGCGGCGGTTTCGGCATCACCTATCTGGCCCGCGACAGCCTGGAACGGCGGGTGGTGATCAAGGAATGCTTTCCGGCGGGGATTTGCCGCCGCAACGGCCCGGAGGTGGAGCCGGCGGCGGCGGAACACGCCAAGTCCTGCCGCAACGTGCTGCGCGCCTTCCTGCGGGAGGCGCATCTGCTGGCCCGCGCCGAACACCCCGGCATCGTCGGCGTGCACCAGGTCTTCAAGGAAAACCAGACCGCTTATATCGCGATGGAGTTCATCGACGGGCTGGACCTGCT
>JABXIA010000022.1 GCA_013373325.1 Paracoccaceae bacterium | reverse complement strand
TGAGCGCGTCCATCACATAGGCGGTCATCTTGACCTCGATCTGGTCGAACAGCCGTGCGGACGGGTGATAGAGGGTGTTGTCCAGATCGAACACCCATTCGCAAACGTGGGAAAAGGAATGTTTGGGCATGGTGCCGAAGTAGGGGCCCCAAGCGGTATTTGCAATCAAAAGCGCATTTTGCCTGCGGGTTTTCAGCGCGTTGGCGCCATCAGGGTTGATTGCTGGGGGATGCGCTGTAGAGATTGTCGGATCAAAACAGACAGGGACGACCATGAGCCAGAGCCGCAGCAACCAGAAAGATGCCTATGCGCTGATCCTTGAGGCTATCGACTCCGGGATCTACAAGCCGGGCGACCGGCTGGTGGAAAGCGATCTGGCGGAACGCTTTGGCGTGTCGCGCACCCCGATCCGAGAGGCGCTGCAGCGGCTGGAGACGCAATCGCTGCTGGAGCGTGACGGGCGGTCGCTGATCGTCGCTTCGCTGGACCACAACCAGATGGCTGAGCTGTATGTGGTGCGGCGCGAGCTGGAGGGGCTGGCGGCGCAGCTGGCGGCGCGCCATGCAACCGAGGAAGAGATCAAGGTGCTGAAGGAGATGGTCGAGTCCGACGACAAGCTGATCGGCGACCCGGCGGCGCTGTCCAAGGCCAACCGGCGGTTTCATGAGCAGATTCACCTGGCCTCGCACAACCGCTATCTGGTGCAGCAGCTGGATCTGGTGCACCGGACCATGGCGCTGATGGCCACCACCTCGCTGGCTGCCGAGGGCCGCAGCGAGATTGCCCAGTCGGAGCACAAGGGCATTGTCGACGCAATCAGCCGCCGCGACGAGGCGGCGGCGGGCGAGGCGCTGAAGGAGCACATCTCGATTGCCTTCATGACCCGGCTGAAGCAGGACGCCAGCGGGCGCGGATAACCCGCCACAGCCAGTGCCAGCGCCGGGCTGCGGGTTTTATGCCGTGAGCGGTCTTGTCCCAGAAATACGGGCGGGCCAGCAGCTCATGCGCCGCCTTGGCAACGGCGATGGCGCCCATCGGGAAGTAGAGGATCATCGCGGGCGCCCAGGCGGCCAGCCAGGGCCGTCCCATGGCAAAGGCGGCAGTGATGCTGATCACCAGCCCCAGCCCTTCAAAGAAGACCAGCGTGGCTGCCGCCAGCGTCAGCAGCTGCGGCGGCAGGCTTTCTGCGCCCGGGTGCGGCAGACCCAAAGTGAACAGCCAGAACGACCAGAGCACGGGGGCAAACAGAAACTGCCCGATGGTGCCCAGAAAGAAGGCCTGAAAGCCCAGGAAGCGCTTCCAGCCCAGATCCGCCAGCAGCCGCAGCGGCTGACGCATATGCACCAGGTAGGTCACCATGAAGCCCTTGAGCCAGCGGGAGCGCTGCCTGATCCAGGGCCAAGGGCGCCAGTTGGCTTCCTCATAGGTGGTGCTGGGCAGCATTTCGGTGCGGTAGCCCGCCCGGTAAAGGCGGACGCCCAGATCGGCGTCCTCGGTGACGTTGTGGGCATCCCAGCCGCCCAGTTCTTCCAGAACCTCGCGGCGCACGAACATCGTGGTGCCGCCCAGGGGCACCACCAGGCCAAGCCGGGCCATGCCATCCAGGACGATGCGGAACCAGCTGGCATATTCCAGTGTGAAGCAGCGCGAGATCCAGTTCGTGCCGGGGTTATAATAGTCCAGCACCCCCTGAAAGCAGGCAGTGCGCTTCCCGGCGGAGGCAAAGGCCTGCGCGACCTGGTTCAGCTGGTCTGTCTGGGGTGCGTCCTCGGCATCCCAGACCCCGATGATGTCGCCCCGGCAGAAGTTCAGCGCATAATTCATCGCCCTCGGTTTAGTGGTCAGCCCGCCATGGGCCGGGACCTCCACCACGCGGATCCAGGGTGGCAGGCGGGTGTTCTCCAGGGCGGCCCGGGTGACGCTGTCGTGTTCCTCCAGCACCAGAATCACGTCTGTCTGCGCCCGCGGATAGCTGAGTTTCCGGATCCGGCTGAGCAGGGCGTGGCTGATCTCCGCCTCCTGGTAGAGCGGCACCAGAATCGAAATCATGGGATAAGTGGTTCGGGCGGGCGGGGCAGGTGCAGGCGCGGCGGATATCCGGTCCGCCCGTGCGTGCCAGTATGACGCGAGCCCGAAAAGTTTGAGAGCGGTGAACAGGAAAACAGTCAAAAGGGCAACTGCGCTGAGGGCGGCGGGAATTACTGCAGGTGCCTGCCAGGCCAGGTAGAGCGCCGGAACGGCCAAGGCGGCCAGCAGAGCGCGGCCCCGGGGCGGCCTCAGAGTCCGGCAGCTTTGGCGCGGGGGCACGCTGCAGCTTGCCTGCCGCACCAGCGCCGGGCTGAAGTGGGCCGTCAGCAAAGCCGTGATTTGCGCTTCACTGGCCAGAACAGGCGTAATCCGTTCGAAATCGCCCTGCAGCTCCCGTTGCAGCGTTTCAAACCGGTCAGGGTGGGCCACCGCCAAGGTGACGGTCCGGCCCAGTTGCATCCAGGGAACAGCACAGTGGCGCAGCCAGAAAGCGGCAGGCTTGCACGCCAGCAGCCGCGAATTGGCCACCTGGCCGGACAAGTCTGCGCGGGGCATCCGGTACTGGCAGGACAAGGTGTCCTGAACCCGGTCTTCGCTGGCCAGGCCCTCGGCGACCAGCACCCGGCCAAGCGCGGCCCCTTGATGCTGGCGCAGCACCAGCGCTTTCATCATGCTGCTGCTGTCGACCGGCGGCAAAGCGCCGGCGGTCTTACCCTGCTGCGGGGGCTTTCGATGCTGCGGCAGATGAAACTGCCGCAGCGGCTGTGACACAATACCCATCGCCTGCCCGCAACGCTGAAACCAGAGGCGTTCAGGCTGGCGGCAGGGGGTTAAGAGTTGGTAAATGCGGCGTTAACCATGCCGCAAGAGCGGCATGGCCAGCCGGTTTTTTACGCAGATTTGCGTTCTGCCATTGCGTCGGCAAAACGCTCGAACAGGTAGAAGCTGTCCTGCGGGCCGGGGCTGGCTTCGGGGTGGTGCTGCACCGAGAAGACCGGCTTGCCGGCAATGCGGATGCCGCAGTTGGAGCCGTCGAACAGCGAGACATGCGATTCCTCGACGCCGTCCGGCAGGGTTTGCGCATCGACTGCAAAGCCGTGGTTCATCGAAGTGATTTCCACCTTGCCGGTGGCATGCTCCTTGACCGGGTGGTTGGCGCCATGGTGGCCATGGTTCATCTTGACGGTCTTGGCGCCCAGGGCCAGTGCCAGCATCTGGTGGCCAAGGCAGATGCCGAACACCGGCAGCTCCGCTTTCAGCACGTCCTGGATCATCGGCACCGCATATTCGCCGGTGGCAGCCGGGTCGCCCGGGCCGTTGGACAGGAACACACCATCGGGGTTGTGCGCCAGCACTTCCTCTGCTGTTGCAGTGGCGGGCAGCACCGTCACATCGCAGCCGGCCGAGGCCAGGCAGCGCAGGATGTTGCGCTTGGCGCCATAGTCAACTGCCACAACCTTGTGCTTGGGGGCTTCCTGGCGGGCATAGCCATCCGGCCAGGCCCAGCGCATTTCATCCCAGCGGTAGCTTTGGGTGCAGGTCACGTCTTTGGCGAGGTCCAGGCCGACGAGGCCGGACCAGCCGCGTGCCTTGGCGACCAGCGCCTCGACGTCGAAGTTGCCCTCGGGGTCATGGGCCAGTGCCACATGCGGTGCGCCCTGCTGGCGGATCGCGCGGGTCAGGCGGCGGGTGTCGATGCCGCCGATGGCGATGCGGCCGGTGCGGGTCAGCCAGTCCTTCAGCTCTTCGGTGGCGCGCCAGTTGGAGGCCAGGGTCGGATCCCATTTCACCACCATGCCGGCCGCAACCGGATCGCCGGTTTCATCGTCTTCCGGGGTGACGCCGGTGTTGCCGATGTGCGGGAAGGTGAAGGTCACGATCTGGCCCGCGTAGGAGGGGTCGGTCATGATCTCCTGGTAGCCGGTCATCGCGGTGTTGAAGCAGAGCTCGGCCACGGTGTCGCCGGTCGCGCCGAAACCGGTGCCGTAAAAGACGGTGCCATCAGCGAGCGCCAGGCATGCGGTGGGCTTGGTCGGGGCGGAAGCGGCCATTGCGCGAGTCTCCATGCGGGTAAAATTCATGGGCTTGTAAGGGGAGCGCCCATGCGGGTCAAGCCTGCAAGAGGCGGGCAGGCTGACGCGGGGTCCGGAATTGAAAGTTTACTGAAAACTTGCGCAGAAGCGCCGGAATGGATAACCATCGGTGTCCGGCAACCATGGGGATGCTTTTGAATATGGATACGCGCACTCGGGTCAATCAGGCCCTGAAGCAGGCGATGAAAGACAAGGCCGCCGCCCGGCTGGCCACGCTGCGGCTGATCAATGCCGCCATCAAGGACCGCGAGATCGCGGCCCGTGCCGATGGCGAGGAAACCAGCATCGGCGACGGCGAAATCCTTGCCATTCTCGGCAAGATGACCAGGCAGCGCAAGGAAAGCGCCCGCGCCTATGAGGAAGGCGGACGGCTGGACCTGGCGGAGCGGGAACTGGGCGAGATCAGTGTGATCGAAGAGTTTCTGCCGCAGCAGCTGAGCGATGAGGAAGCTGCGGAGGCAGTGAAGGCCGCGGTGGCTGACACCGGCGCCGAATCGATTCGCGACATGGGCAAGGTGATGGCCGCGCTGAAGGCGAAATACACCGGCCAGATGGACTTCGGCAAAGCCGGCCCGATGGTCAAGGACCAGCTCTGCAGCAAGGGCGATTGCTGATCCACTGCAGTGAGGCTGATACCGCGCTGGCTCGGGGTGCTTGAGTCACAGGTGTTTTGCAAAGAAGAAGGGCCCGTATCGCGGGCCTTTTTCATGTCTGCTCAGAAGCCAGGGCGGTTTTGAGGTCGCTGTAGAGCGCGACCCGTTCCTCCTCTGACAGGAAGGCGCCGATCTCGACCTCGCGGCCGCCGCCCTGCAGGGTGACGTAATGGGGCACCGGTCCGTCATGGTCGTGCATCTCCACACGGGTCCAGTAGCGGTTGCAGTGCCAGCTTTGGCGGGCCCCGTCCGGGTTGATCCGCTCCAGCCGGGCTTCCTCGGCGGTGAGGGTCAGCACTTCGAGGATCCGGTGGTCGCGGCGGTTGCGGTCCAGTGCCCATTTCATGCCAAACAGCGCCAGCAGCAGGAAGGGCAGCAGCCCCCAGAGCAGGAACGATCCCAGGAGCGGCACCAGCGGCACGCAGATCAGAGCGGCAGTGAGGCCAATGAAGCGCACATAACCTTTGGGCGGCAGCGACTGGTGCGGCCAGAGGTGCAGTTCGCGCTCGGCGCCGGCCTGCGGGCGGGTCCAGTTATAGGGCATTGGTTCGGGCCTGCTGGTAAGAAAGGCTCTTGCTGAAATGATGTGCCGGAAAGACGGGATGTCCACTGCGGCTGTTCAGCCCGTCACGAGGGCATGAAAAAGGCCCCGGAGCATCTGCGCCGGGGCCTTTCTCTATGTCAGGATCAGGACCCGCTTAGTGCGAATGCGAGCGGTCCCAGTCTTCCTGCTTGGGCAGGATTTCGAAGGTGTGCTCCGGCGGCGGAGAGGGCAGGGTCCACTCCAGTGTGTCCGCGTATTCGTTCCAGTAGTTGTTCTGGGTGACGCGGGCGCCGCGCAGCAGCGAATAAATCACCACGCCGAAGAACAGCAGGAACGATGCAAAGGACAGGAACGCGCCGTAAGACGAGATCTTGTTCCAGTAGGCGAACCCTTCCGGATAGTCGATGTAGCGGCGCGGCATGCCCTGACGGCCCAGGAAGTGCTGGGGGAAGAAGGTCAGGTTGGCGCCGATGAAGAACATCCAGAAGTGGATCTGGGCGCCCAGCTCGTTGTACTGGCGGCCGGTCATCTTGCCGAAGTAGAAGTAGATGCCCGAGAAGATCGCAAACACCGCACCAAGCGACATCACATAGTGGAAGTGAGCCACAACGTAGTAGGTGTCGTGGTAGGCGCGGTCGACAGCCGCCTGCGACAGCACCACGCCGGTCACACCGCCAACGGTGAACAGGAACAGGAAGCCGAAGGCAAACATCATCGGCGCTTTGAACTCGATCGAGCCGCCCCACATGGTGGCGATCCAGGAGAACACTTTCACGCCGGTCGGAACCGCAATCACCATGGTGGCCAGCATGAAGTAGGCCTGCTGGTTCAGCGACATGCCGACGGTGTACATGTGGTGCGCCCACACGACAAAGCCCAGCACGCCGATGGCGATGATCGCCCAGACCATCGGCAGGTAACCGAAGACCGGCTTGCGTGCGAAGGTGGCGATGACGTGGGAGATGATGCCGAAGCCGGGCAGGATCACGATGTACACTACCGGGTGGCCGAAGAACCACAGGATGTGCTGGTACAGGATCGGGTCGCCGCCGCCTGCGGCG
>JABXIA010000131.1 GCA_013373325.1 Paracoccaceae bacterium | reverse complement strand
CCGCCGATCATGAACCAGTCGGTGATCAACATGCTGCTGGATCTGGGCGTGGACCGCGAGGACATCATGCTGGACGACTTCGGCGGCTGAGCCGGAGCGCAGAGCGGAAATTCAAAAGCCCCGGATGGAAACATCCGGGGCTTTTGCTGTTCTCAGGAGCTGGCCCGGGAGGGGGGTGACATCTGTGCACCCCCTGTACACCCCCCGTGCACCGGCTCGGCAGAAATCACTCGGCCTTCAGCTCGCTGACGATATGGATGGTGATCGGTCCGGTGGAGAATCCGCCGACGCCGAACGCCTGGTGATCAATGGTGGTGGTGGCCTCAAACGCTGCCCAGTCGCCCTGGTAGTATTCGATCGCGCCGCCCAGCGGGTGCGGGCCGAGGTGGGTCATGGTGGTATCCAGCACCACGGACTGGGTGGTGCCGTGAATGGTCAGATCGCCGGTCACCTTGGCGGTCTTGTCGCCGGTCTTGTCAATCCCGGTGCTGACAAAGGTGATCTCGGGGTAGGTTGCGACCTCCAGGAAGTCGGCGCTGGACAGGTGGTCGTCCAGCGGCCCGAACCCGGTGGCGACGCTGTCCGCCTTGATGGTCACATTCAGGGTGGACGCTTCGGGGTTTTCCGGGTCCAGCACCAGGGTGCCCTGGGCGTCGGTAAACTCGCCGCTCTGCATCGAGACGCCGGCGTGGCTCCAGCTGAAGCGGACCTCGGTATGGCCCTGGTCGGTCTTGTAGGTGGTGGCGGCAAAGGCGGAAGGCGCGGCCAGCAGCGCGGCGGCGGCGAGGGAGGCAATCCTGATCATCATGGCAGTCTTCCTGTCGGATGGGGTTGGGCCGGGAACGGCTCTTGTTACGTGAGGATGCGATTGATCCGGGATGGATGCTATGACATCTATCTGCCTGCATCCACCGGCAACGGCGGAACCTCTCTCTTGATCACCAACTCGTGAAGACCGCATGACACCCAGCACACGCGAAACTGCAATCTGGATCCTGCTGAACCGCGCCCACCGGCAGACCCACCGCGACATGGAGGCCAAGCTGCGGGCGGCGGGGCTGCCGCCGCTCAGATGGTACGACGTGCTGTGGGGGATCGAGATGGCTGGGGCGGACGGCGTGCGCGCCTATGAGCTGACCCGCAACCTGCTGTTTGAGCAATCCAACCTGTCGCGCATTCTGGCGCAGATGGTGAAACAGGGGCTGGTGCGCGAAACCGTGTTCGAACAGGACCGCCGCGGCAAGCTGCTGCACCTGACAGAGACCGGCGCGGCGCTGCGGCTGCAGATGTGGCAGATCTACGGTGCGGCGATCAAACAGGCGATGGAACCCTTGGACAGAGCGGAGGATCTGGAGGTGTTTCTGGAGCGTTTGCAAAAGACCGGCGGCGGGCCGTTTCCGTGACAATCAGGTTCCGGCCTGAACATGACTAGGGCAGAACTGACAGAACCTTGGATCGCTGGTTACAAGGCTACTTTGAGGCGAACAGGGCATTCAGTTCGGGACATGCTAGTAATTGAATTGCGGGACTTTGCGGCCTTTTGCTCACGCCGCTATTGCTGATGCAGAAAGCCTTCGCCCTTGCGGCAGAGTTCTTGTGGCGACGTAGCGGATTTCCCGATTGCGGTCATTCATCGGCGTAAATTTCGGCCAAATCCAAACCGCCCGTACGCCGCGACCGGGATCGACCATCGAGGAGTGGGACGAAGCCGTCCTTTACCAGTGGACCCTCAGTAGCCGCTTAGCCATCAGTTTCAGCCATTTGGGGTTTGAACCGCACCGATACAGGCGACGCAATGGCATTGAGCTCATGTTCGGCAGGATGAGGGATAGGCGGCGTGTCGCGACTGGATATGACAGATCCCCGAAAGCCTTCCTATCTGCAATCACGCTGGCCGCTACCGTCATCTACTGCATATGGGTCTTGACCCTAGCTTCTAGTGCAGCCCTCCTTACCGAAACGAACATCGCAAACATAGTTGACTTCATTCGCCATCAAAGGTTTTGTGATTCCAGTGAGATATTTACCAGAGTATCTGACTTCAACGACCCCCCCAAGGGTCCGCGGCTCTGTTCGAATTGCTAGTTGAAAGGCTGCAATTTTGATCATCCGCACTCCCTTTTTTCTGCATTCGGCTACGGCAACGGGTCAGTGCCGCTGTTCTGTTGCTACTTAACACAGAAATCCAGCACGAAACGCTTGGAAAGCCTGCAGCGACTTCTCTAAGCAACACAGCTGACTTCAGAGGATTGGGAGAGTTAAAATTCTCCCTTTTATTTTAACATGTTATTATCATCCATCATGCATATTGCCACCGTTGGCGGCCGCAATATCTAAGTGCGCTGCGGCTTCCTGAGTTCTCAGTAAAACAGGATGGCGGTATGACCTACAAAGTTTCCAGAATTTTGCTCTTAACCGGGGCGTTGCTTTCAATAGCTGCTTGTAGTGTGAGTGGAAATTCCAACGACAGTCTCGAGGGAGTGCAAAGCACCCGCCTCCTAGTTGACGAAGGAATGCCTAGAGAAATTGGCAGAAGTTCCATGTACGAAATGGAACAAAACATGAACGTTTTCTTGACTGGCTACAGTTACTGGGATAACACTCCCCGCGGATCGGCACAGATTGCCCGGCCAGTGATCCACCGGCAGGCTGGCGGAACAGGAACCTACGAGGATCCGATCACTCTTGCAGTCGGGCATGTGAAACGAAACGGCCGCAGCTACATGGACTACCCTGCAGGCACGAAATTCTATGTTAAAAACCTGCAAAGATACGCAATTGTCGAGGATCTTTGCGGTGACGGGCCGAAACCGCAAGCAGGCCCTTGCCACAGCGGCTACCAGGGGCACGATTGGTTGGATATCTACGTTGGCGGCCAAGGTATCGACGAGAATTGGGTCGACCGCTGCATGAACCGTATCACGGGAATTCAGCCGGTAATTCTAAATCCCGGTCCTGGCTACCCGGTTACACCAGGGGAAATTGCAGCCAGCGGGTGTGCAGCCCTTTGACGCGAAGCTGCAGTAAATCCATGTCTTGCCGGCTTAAGCCTGTCAGTTGGAGCGGGCAAGACGATGGGCAATGGCCTGAAGAATAACACCGTTTGTATTCAAGTCAGAGTAGGTCTCGGTTGTTCGACCGGTCTTAAGGTAGATGCTCGACGCAAACCCGTTCTTTGTTTTCGCGGCACTTCTAGTGAACCTGTATAGTTTCTCAGAGTATTCATGCGGCTGATAAGCTGACCAGAGAAAAGCAGCTTTACTGCTGATAACCAGATTTTCCTCACGAAACTCAGGCGTTCTGTATTCAGGCTCCTGCCCAACCGTGTCAAAGGCCCAGGTCCGTTTCTTTGCATCCAGTTGCAACCCCTGATAGAGGAACCAGGGCGACTTGTCGATTGGCCCTTCCGAGACGCAAATGAGCCGGCCGGTCTCGCGAAAGTCCTCCAGTTGGGCGGCAAACAGGACGTCCGCCAGATAGGCGCTTTCCTTCGACATCCCCATTTCCATTGCTTCAAGCAGCAGGGGTTCTGCGCCGAACGGCCCGATTTTGGCTGCAGCTTCCAGCAATGCCATTTGCCCATCGGCCGCCGACCGGCCAGAAAACACCTCATATGGGGATTTGGCAGCAATCCCCCAGCGCCGGAAGGCCAATGCCGAGTAATGGGCGCTATGTGACACATATGAAGTCTCAAGTTCTCCACTTGTGACCGAATGAATTTCGCCCTCTATGATCACCTTCCGAAGGTCCCAGGAAGCGACAAGCTTAGCCAGTTGCTCTCCGAAACTGCTGTGCCGGCGCAGGTTGTCCAAGGCAGCCAGCAGCCGGCCTGCGTCGGATCCGTCAAAATCCCTGTTGCCCCATTTGCGGCGATCGGTCCGGATCCATCCCTGCGGCAGGTGACGTCCCATGAAGGTCCTGCCCGTGATATTGGGCAGGATCTTGCGGATAGCAGTTTCAAAGTCTGGTTGGCTGATCAAGCCAATCTGCACGGCAGCCACTAAGCCATTGATGTGACTTCCAACGTCCCACATCGTGACGGCCTCGTGTTTCCGCCCCCCCGGTGCGAAGTCCACGGTCGCCGGACACAACCCGGTCCTGGGATCAGTGAAATTTTCGAAATACTGCCAGGCAACGCGGGCATCTTCCAAAAGCTCTTGCCGCTTGGCATCCGAGAGGTTCTGGCGTGTTCTTGCCAGCTCCGGCGCGACGGCAGCCGTCCTCCTCCATCGTGTTGGCAGTGGCCCTGCCGGGGCAACGGTCCGGGCAAACTCTTCAAGAAGGAGAAACTTCATCTCCTCATCCCTGAGCATGTCCTTCAAAAGGGTTTCCAACGCTCGCCGCTCAGGCGGAAAGGCAATCGCCTCCGGCTGTATAAAAACCACCACATCCCCGGTTCCCGCCGTGGCTGACTCAAATGCTTCCGCCGCACCGCCATCGCTGACAACCCGTTGCGGCAATTGCAGGAAACCCGCGCCCTCCAGCCCTTGGGCACCACCTGTTTCTGCAATAAAGGCAACGCCGATTCCAGGACCCAACGGCCTGACCGTCCGGATTTTCGCCTCACTCCGGCTTTCAATTTCCATAGGGAGCATTCTGTGTTGCGCGGTACTGGCTTCAGCGTTCTTTGGCTGAAAGTCGGTTGGAACCCAAAAGCCGTTGTTGGCCTCTCCCGCAAACTGGTTTCCAGTGGAATAGGGGATTCCGGCTGCCTGAAGAAACTTTGTAAAACCTGAATACCCGGATAATTGATCATGATCATTCTCTTGCGGCTTCAGAACATGCAGGCAAACCGTCCGTTTGAAGCCGTAGGTGTCGCGCAGTTGAATGTCTGTCACCGGCAATAGCGACACATCTCCATCCAGCTCTTGCTGCGACAGCGCGCTTGCAAACCAAATCGCGGCTGCCTTCAACTTTTTCACATCCATCCCAGAGAAATCCTTCGCTGAGAAGTAGACTATATTCTGGCTGGCAGAAGCTGCGGCGGTTTGCGCTTTCCCGTCAAAATCATTCAGGGATAGCAGGTTGCCGCCAAACAGCCTCACGACACCATTGCCCCAAGTTTCGGTCCTGACCGGAGCTGACTGCGCCGGAACCGACAGGAGATTGAGAATGCCCGCAGAACGCACTCCGCGCGGAGCAGCAGGATTTTCCTGGTCCGCACAGGCGATTGCCTGCAGGACCTTGGCCGGCTGCCGGGCAGAGCCCCCCGACCACAGCATCCCTTGCATGGCAGAGACGGCGTCATGAGCCGCCCGGGCTTGGAAATGCTCGGACAGTGACTGCAGTTCCGGAACGTAAGGCACAACATCCATCCCGCTTCTGCCAATCAGATAGCCGTTCAGAACCTGTGCTAGTTTGCTTTTCGCAGTATGCGGGCTGCCTTGTTTGTCAAAGGGGCTCACCACGCAGGCGAGCGGTATGTTCTGGTCAACAAAGGCATCAATCACCGCAATGAGATGCGGCATTGAAACGTCTTCGTTGATATCTGTCACTACGGGGACAGTTTGCGCAGGAAGCTTCTGTGTAACAGAAGCTGATCCACCCTTTGGGAACAGGGCCAAGCCGGCCGCAACCGATTTCAGAAAAAATCTGCGTCTCATGTGTGGCCGGCCACCAACCCATAGTCTCGTCCCTGGCGCTTTACGCTACCCCAGCTAGCTAAACGTCCGGTTACGGCACGTAAAACTGAGCGTATTACCGAAAAATACATGAGCGGACGGTAGACGAGGCGTTGAAGCGGAAACAGCAGCAAGGACCATTTGCTTTCGTCTTCATCGGACGTGATGGCAATGGCTGCAATCAACAGCTCCAGCGCCGGGAGTGCTAGGTAGGCCCATATGTACTGCGCCGGCTGTGTGTGCTGGGAACCTCCAACCTCGCCGGCCCAGCCACCGGCCATCAGCTTGTACAGCATCAAGATCACGAACAGATCTGCGATTGGGGCCAACAGCGGGAAAATATAGCCAAACACAAACATGTCGGAAATTGATACCAAGCCAACCGAACGCCTCTCAATAATCGCCCGTTTATGCTTCCAGGCGCTTTGGAACATACCAAAGGACCAGCGCAGCCGCTGTTTCAGAAGCTGACCCACCTTTTCTGGCACTTCGGTGTACGCCTTGGCCTTTGGCTCGAAGACTATTTTATACCCCGCCCGGTTCACCTGAATTGTGAGGTCAGTATCTTCGGTCAGAGTTTCCTCACTGAACAATCCCGCTTTCTTCAGAGCCTCAACCCGCCACGCACCGATGGCTCCCGGAACCACCAGAATGCCGTTGATCAGGTCAAACGCTTTCCTTTCGACATTCTGGGACGTTGCATACTCAAATGCCTGCAGCCGGGTCAGTAGGTTCACACGGTTGCCTGCAATGATTTTACCTGCCACTGCGCCGGTCTTCGGATCTGCAAAGTGCCTGACGAGATGTGTAATTGCGTTTCTGCATACTTGCGTATCCGCATCGATGCAGACGACAAACTCAGCATCAGTGCTCAATATCGCCCTGTTAAGCGCACTCCACTTCCCTTGGTTTGGTTGGGAGATGAGGCGGACTTCGCTCTTGTGGCCAAACTTGAGCACCTCAATAAGCGTGTCGTCGGTGGAGCCGTCATCCACCACGATAATTTCCAGGTTTTTGTAGCCGCTGGCGCGCACGCTTTCGATGCTCTGGGAGATCACCTTTGCCTCATTGTGGGCGGGGATAATCACCGCAACCTTCGGCTGTCTTTGCAGGGGTGTAAATCGTTCACGGCGGTTCAAAAGCGCCAGGATCAGAATGCCGGCTGAGCGAACTATGCCAATTGCGAGCACCGTCCAGAAAACAACAACGACAGCTTGCTGCGCCATCCAGACAATGGAGAAGGAAACTCTGTCAAAGGCCGGGGATCCGCCCTCGGCAACAGGCATCAGCGCAGCCCGGTTGGTGCCAAGAAGGTCCGCCAGCGTCGTAAACTCATAGCCTTTTGCCCGTAGCGATCGGATTATGGGGCGAACTGCGTCTACTGTGGCAGTACGGTCCTGGCCACCGTCATGCAAAAGAATGACATTGCCGCGCCCCTGTTCCACCTGGTCTATCACATAATTTGCGATTTCCCCGCTGTCCCAGCCTTCCCAATCCTTGGGAACAATTTCCATACCCGCAATCGCGAACCCCCGGGCTTCAGCTGCCTCCAGTGAGGCCACCCGCTCTGCGCTGATCGGGCCGCCGCTACGCTGGAAGGGTTCGCGGTAGAGCAAGGTCTTCCGACCGGTAGATCCAGCCAGGATTTTGGCTGAGAGCGAAAACTCCAGATCAACGCGTGTGTTGGAGATCTGGTCCATTCTGGGGTGAGAAAAGCTGTGCGCACCGACCTCGTGCCCTTCGTCAACCATCCGGGTGACCAGGTCGGGAGAATCCATGACACTGGTGCCGACAACAAAGAAGGACCCCGGAACGTTCTCTTCCTGCAGGATATCCAGAATTTCCTTGGTGTATTTTTCATGCGGACCGTCATCAAAGGTCAGCACAAGCTTGCGCCTGTCCGGTTTGCCGTAGAGCTCAATCGAATACGGCTTGGGCAGAAGGCTATAGGTCTGGTTGCTGATCAGGCCACTCTCCGCCTCGAAGGACAATTGACGTGCTCCTGCAGTTGCGCGCTGGTCGATGCGGATAAACGCGCCCTGTCCTTTGTAATCAACATAGTTATTGAGCTCTACAACATGAAGCTCAGCCCCCAAAACATCTCTGGAAGCATCTTGATGCTGCAGGACTTTCCAAATTCCGGGATCCTCTTGCCCAAGAGACCACACGGCAACGTTGGCAATGCCAAGCTCCTTGAAGCGCACCAGCTGGTTGTGTGCTGACGCGGCATCCAGCATCCAGATTTTGCGCTGACGTCCTTGGGCGTCACGGTAGCGGCTAAAGCTATTTTGGGCTTTGGCGCTGAACCGCAATTTTGCTCCTGAGGAGCTTACTCTCTGCATGGCTTCCGAGTATGACAAGACCTCAGGCTTTGATACGCCAGACGTCCACTCAACCGAGAAATTGCCGAGCGCGACAACCAGCTTACCTGCTCCGACGGCCTGAACTGCCTCAGCGGACAAGTCCTCAATCCAAGTGTACGGTGCAAGCGGACCTGGCACGGTCTCCGCCCATGGCTCCTGAAAGAGCTTCAGGATGATCTGGTCAAACAGATCAGTCAGATCGGGTTCCTTCCAATGGGGCTGCTGGCCCGCAAGGACAGTACAGGCTTTCAGCCCTCGGGAACGGAATGCTTTTGAGAAGCCCGACATCAGAGGCCTGAGGCGACGGAACGCGTCTGGCTTCAATCCAGTGAAGTCCAGGCATGCACCTTGGGCATTCAATGCCGCTACAGCGGCGGCCATATCTTCGGCAAGGGCCGCCACGCGCTCTGCATTTGCCAGGCTATCCAGAAAGACCTCTTTCTGCCTTGCCTCACCCAGCAAAATGACCGGCAAAAGCTGCGGACGCAAAGCCGCCCCGGCAATGTACTCTTCAACAGCAATCCGGGTATCCTTGCTGATAACGGATACTGCAGGACGGCCCTTTTTCTCGACAATGCTGATCCACTCAGGCACGACCACGCCAATTTGGCCGCAACTGTCATCCAGCGACAAAAATGCTTGTTCAGATGACACAGGCACATGACCAAAAACCTTGGGAACCGCCGTGTTTGCCAGTGCCGAAAAAAGGGGCTGTTTGCGTCCATCTCCACAGGAAGTTTCTGCTTCTGGTACCGCAAAGGCCGAAGCCAAATGAACCTGATCGTGATGACCGGAACCGCCCGCGGTAATGGAAGAATGAATATGTTTGTCATCGTGGAAGGGATTCAGCTCCCGCAGTGCAGACTGCAAAGAGAAAGAGCCATCAAGAAAAAGCACAGCCCAGCAAATGACAGCCGTTAGCAAGGCAATAAGAACAGCCCTAACCCGGCGCACACGGACCCTTTTGGGATCGGCAAATACCCTGCCGGATGACGCAACAGTTTCAAGTCTGTTCTGATGAAAGGAAAACCGCCTCAAACAGCCACCCTCCGAACACAGCAGTACTGCGCTTCGAAAGCCGCCAGGCACACACCTGCAAAGCAAATATCAACACTGCTGTTAGCCACGGTCCCCCGACCCCTTTGCAGGCCAACACTGCCGTCAAAATCGCGCGGTGCCTGTCCCCACAGACTTCCACGCATGACAATCAGATCAGGCTACATGGCGTCCAATTTCCCCATTGAGGGAGGGCTTGTCAAAATTTCCTCAAATTTTAGCGGAAATTTCCTTTTAAACTCCGAGTTCAAGCGACAATTCCATGACTTTCGGAGGCACTGTTGCCACAAGTCGCGTTTAATGCGGTTGCACGTGAACCAGTCTAAAACCTTTGAGACCCGCAAAATCAGGTTCCCACAGGAGGCCAACGCCGTACCGGCACGGCCTGTTGCTGGCATGGAGACAATAGCTGATGATTGTCGGGATTAGATGAGAAATCCGGCTGAACATGTGAGGTTTGATTCAGATTCTACAAAAAGTTATTGTTTCTCTTAGGAAGCGTTCTATCACCTTTTACCCAAGGGGTTTTCGACCGAATGAAAATCCAAGTTTGGGCCAGAGCGCTTAGTGGGGTTCACATGAAGATATCTGTAAGACTGATGGCCGCCATTCTTTTGGGCACCATTCCATCTCTTGTCCTGGCGGACCCGAAGCCTCGCAGTGCCAAGCCTGCACCCCCGCACCTTGTATCGAAAATCTATGCTGGGAATACTGATATCTGGGCTGAAGGGTGCAATGGCGGCATCTACTACTCGCCTAATCAGCAAGCCCGCGCCTGGTGCGGCGACAACAGTGACAGCCTTGGCGCCGGGGAATGGAATGTCGACGCCCAGGGCCGCTTGTGCCACCAGCTGTCTTGGTATTGGCCCAACAACAGCCGGGCAGGAAAGAGCCTTGGCGATCAAACGTGCATTTCTCATGTTGTCGACCGCTGGGGAACAGTTTGGCGTAGCTGGCCGAATGACGCGGAATGGTGGCCGCTGTCTGGAAAACACTCTGGAATTAGGGATTATTCCGGGATGAAAAAGGGTTACAAATTTCATTCGAATGTTATGGCAACCCGTTCAAAACTGGGGCTTTAGCAGCTGTTTTATGGTTCGCTTGGCACTTGAAGCGAGCTAATAAGCAGCACTACCATTATCAGACAGGCACAGCGTGCAGCGCCTAAAATCACATCTTGTAATTTCAGATGGGATACGTCCAATGCGTCAACAAGTCCTAAGTTTTTTGAGCAAAGGGCATTGGGCTGATCAACATCGCCTTGATGTTCTTAGCGTATTTTGGGTTTGGGTACGCTCGGAATTTAATGACTGATCAGCAGTTCAAATCTTCGCCGCCTTCATGAGCCCGCTTTGGCTTTTCTGAAGCGAACCCCGAGCAACCGCAGCAAATTCTCACTTTCTGCCTGACCGGGATGAGTGGCTTTAGCGCTCGGTCGGCGGTCAGGAAGTCGGTTTGAGCAGCCTGCAGCCATAGCTTCCGGTAACGGGAGCGGCAACTTTGTCCGCGACCTGTAAATTCCCACCTTAAAAGTGCTGCGCGGTGCGCGAACGGCCGGAATGGCCGCCGCACCGCAACATGAGAAGTTGCGCGCGTGCAGAAAAATCCTAGCAGCGAGCGCACGCAGCACAAATTAGCAACGACTGGTGAGGGCTCGAACCGGAGTTTCGCTGCATCAAGCGTGAATGGCAGCAAAGCCTGCTGCCAGAAGTGATCCGCCCTAAGGCGGACCACTTGGTATAAGCCTCAGCCGACGATCATCTGCTTCATGCGCAGGGCTTCGTATTCCAGCTCCTTCAGGCGGAAGTTCACCACGTCGCCGACGGTGATCATGCCCGCGAGCTTGCCGTCCTTCAGGACCGGGAGGTGGCGGAAGCGGCCCTCGTTCATCACCTTGGCCACATCAATCAGGAGGTCGCCGGGCGCGCAGGTTTTGACCTCGCGGGTCATGATCTCCTCAACCAGCTGCGGCAGGGTGTGGCCCGGCGTGTCCGCCAGACGGCGCACGATGTCGCGTTCCGACAGGATTCCCTGCAGCGCGCCGTTCTGATCGGTGACGACCAGCGCGCCGATGCGTTTTTCCTTCAGCGCCTCGACCGCGTGGCCGACCGTGTCATTGGGGCGGATTGCAAAGATCGCGTCGCCCTTGGTTTCCAGCAGACTGGCGACTGTCGATTGGCCGTGCGACAAATTCGACTCGGCCGACTGGCTGTGGCTTTCCTGCCCGGCCTTGTCGCCCCGGGTGGGAGGCTGGTATGAGAACGGTGCCATGCGCGGGGTCTCCTCCTGTATCCTGCATCAGGTCATACCCCCATCTTAGCGGCGGATTATGATCCGGGAAGGGGCGAAATGACGCGAGCGCTAACAACAGCGGAAAAACAACATGTTCGAAAGCCTCTACCTGACCCCCGTGACCGGTGCGCTGACCGTGTTCCTGGTGGTGGTCTGCGGCCATCTGTACCGGCAGAACTGGAAGTCCGAGGCGCCGAATGCGCGGTTCCGGGCCTGGCTTTACGGGCTGCCGGCCGCGGTGGGCCTGCTGGCGCTGGCCTTTTTGCCTTTGAAGTTCTGAGGCCTGCCCCGGCGCTCCGTTTGACTCTGCCGCGGGGCAGGGGCATAGCTGCGCCAGTTTTTCCGCCGGAGGTTGCCGAATGCCCAGCCCGTTGCCCAGAAAACTCCTGATCGCCCTGACCCTGCCCGCGGTGCTGGCCATGTCCGGCTGCTGGTTCGGCAGCGACCCGGAAGAGGTGCGGCTGACCGGTGAAACCATGGGCACCACCTACAGCGTGATTGCGATTGGCGAGGATCTGGACGCCGGGGCGCTGGGGTCCGCGGTGGAGGGCACCCTGGCGGCGGTCAATGCCAGGATGTCGAACTGGGATCCGGCCTCGGAGGTCTCCACCTTCTCAGCCGCGCGCAGCACAGCGCCGGTGCGGGTGTCGCCGGAATTTGCCCATGTGCTGGCGGCGGCGGGGGACGTGCACGCCAAGACCGGCGGCAAGTTCGATGTGACCCTGGGCCCGCTGATTGAGCTGTGGGGCTTTGGGCCGCGCAAGCCCGAAGATCCGGTGCCGTCGGATGCGGCCATTGCCAAGGCGCTGGAGGGCGTCGGCCAGGCACGGCTGCTGGTGCTGGATGCAGAGGCCGGCACGCTCAGGAAATCCGCGCCGGAAACCGGCATCAACCTGTCGGCCATTGCCAAGGGCTATGGCGTGGATGCGGTGGCAGAGGCGCTGCAGGGATTTGGCGTTGAGCATTACATGGTCGAGATCGGCGGCGATCTGGTGACAAAGGGCGAAAACGCCAAGGGCGAGGCCTGGCGCATCGGCATCGAGAAACCGGATGCAGCGGCGCAGACGGTGCAGCTGATCGTGCCGGTCAGCAATCACGGGCTGGCGACTTCGGGCGACTACCGCAATTACTTCGAGCATGAGGGCAAGCGCTATTCACACATCCTCGATCCGGTGGCCGGGCGGCCGGTGACCCATGCGACCACCTCTGTCACGGTGATCGCGGAAAACGCCATGCTGGCGGATGCCTGGGCCACTGCAATGCTGGTTCTGGGCCGCGAAAACGGGCTGAAGCTTGCTGAGGAGCATAAACTTGCCGTGTTTTTCATCGATCGGGACGTGCAAGCCGGGCCGGATGCCTATATGACAGCGGCAAGCAGCGCCTTTGAGGCGCTGACCGCCAACTGACGCCGCGTACTGAGCGAGACCGCGAGGGACACCACATGAGCACCTTTCTTCTGGCCTTCATCCTGCTGCTGATCGTCACCCTGGGCATGTCGCTGGGGGTGATCCTGATGGGCAAGAAGATCAAGGGCAGCTGCGGCGGCCTGAATGCGATCTCGGGTGCCGACAAATGCGTGGTCTGCTCCAAGGATGTCGACCCCGACAGCCCGCTGCGGGACAAGCTTCAGTGCAAACGCGCGCGCAAGATGGTCGAGCAGATGGAACGCGAGGCGCAGCAGGCCTGAGCCCGGCTGCGGCGTCCAGTTTCAGCCTATTCTGAAGGTTTCACCGCCACGACAGCGCTGCCCGGATCCTGGTGCGGCGCCCATCCCTTGCCCAGCGAAATCTGCAGGCTCGCCCAGGCCAGCGCCAGGTCGCGCCGCGCGGCGATCAGGGCCAGTTCGTTGTCGCGCAGCGCTTCTTCGGTGTTCAGAAGGTCGAACAGGGTGATTTCGCTGGCCTTGAAGGTTTCCCGCGCAAGATCGGCAACCTTGGTTCCCAGGTTTACGGCGCGGGCTTGGGCGGCGGTGCGTTCGCGTGCGGCGCGCAGGCTGCTTTGCTGTGACTGGACCTCTTCCACCGCGGCCCTGACCGCGGCGCGGTAGTCGTATTCGGTCGCCTTGGCCTCGGCAATGGCGCTTTTGTGGAAGGCGCGCAGCACCGGGCGGTTGAACAGCGGCAGGTTCAGCACCGGGCCGATCTGGTAGAGAGCACCGGTGCCGCGGGTGGCGCGCACCGATCCGGAGATCTCCAGCGAAGGATAAAGCTCCGCTTCGGTGACACCGACATCGGCGGCGGCGCTGCGCAGCTGGGCCTCGGCCAGCAGCACATCGGGCCGGTTGCGCAGCAGGGTTGCAGGCACGCCCAATTCCGGCTGGCTGGCGGGGTAGGGCTGGCCATAGCTGCCCTGCATCATCGCAAAGACCTCTGCCGCGTCGCGGTCCAGAAGGGTTGCCAGGGCAAAGACAGAGGATTCGTAGCTGGCAACAAAGCCGGGCAGGTCCGCCTTGGCGCTGGCGACCTGCAGCTTGGTGCGCTCCACATCCAGCGCCAGCAGCGCGCGGGCCGCCTGCAGTTCTTCCACAGTTGCCAGTATCTGCTGGCGCAGCTGGATCGTCTGGCGGGTCACGGCGGCGCCGCGCTGGAAGAACCGCGCCTCGATGTAGGTGCGGGTGATGGCTTCGATCAGCGCCAGCCGGGTGGTGGCCATCCGGTAGAATTCCGCGTCGCGGTCCGCCACCGCCCTTTCGGAGCGGCGCTGAAACTCGCCGAAGAGGTCAAAGACGTAGGTGGCGCCAACCTCTGCCGTGTCGGTGCTGGTGGTACCGTTCTGGGATTCGCGGCGCGCAAAGATGGAACTGCCGTCCAGATCGCCGTTGACTTGCTGCGGCCGGCCGGTGCCGCGGCGCAGGGCCTCTGCCGAGATCAGGCGCTCCTTGGCGGCCTTGAGTCCCAGGTTCTGCTGCAGCCCCGCGGTGATCAGCCGGTTCAGGGTGGCATCGTTCAGCCCCCGCCACCAGGTTTCCGAGGCGCCTTTGGCGGTGGCATAGCTGCGCGATTGGTAATAGCTGGCCGGCACCGCAAAATCCGGGCGGTGGTAGTCAATTCCGACTACGGTGCAGCCGCACAGGAAAGTGCCTGCCAGCAGCACGGAACGGGCTGTCCAACGGGGTTTGCTCATAGTTTGCCTCAGGGCGCCCTTTTTCGCGGGCTTTCAGGCAGGATAGCCATGGCGGGGGCAGTCCGCGAAGCGGTTCCGGCGCGGCGCGGAGTCTTTCCCGGTCACTGATGCGCCTATCCCACAGCTTCGCTTTGTCGGAAAAGGACCCGCAGGCTGGCGGTTTTGGCCTATCCTGCACTGAAAAAGGCGGGCAGGCTGCCGGACCAGACCCGCCCGACCCAACCAGTGGCAGCCGCAGGTGCCGCAAGAAGCGCTGCGCCCTTGCCCCAACCTCAGCCGCCCCGGCGGTGCAACAGTGAGACCAGCCTGATGGACCTGCAAAAATTCTATATCGGCGGCACCTGGGTGACGCCGCATTCGGCCCGCGAGTTTCCGGTGCTGAACCCGGCCACAGAGGCGCAGATCGGGACCATCATCCTCGGGGATGAGCATGATGTGAACGCCGCGGTGGCGGCGGCCAAGGCGGCGTTCGGGAGTTTTTCGCAGACCTCCCGCGCGGAGCGGATTGCGCTGCTGGAGCGGTTGCTGGAGATCAGCAGGGAGCGGCGCGAGGAGCTGGCGCAGGCGATGTCTGCTGAGATGGGGGCGCCGGTTTCGATGGCGCGGGACGCCCAGGCCGATTCGGGGATCGGGCATCTGGAGGGTATTCTGGAGGCGCTGAAAAGCCAGGAACTGCGCGAAACCCTGCCCAATGGCGATATCCTGGTGCGCGAGCCGATCGGGGTTTGCGGTCTGATCACACCCTGGAACTGGCCGGTGAACCAGATCGCGCTCAAGGTGCTGCCGGCGCTGGCGACAGGTTGCACCTGCGTGCTGAAACCGTCGGAGCACACGCCGATGTCGGCCGCGGTTTATGCGCAGATGATCCATGATGCGGGCTATCCGGCGGGGGTGTTCAACCTGGTCCATGGTGACGGGCCGACGGTGGGCGCGGGCCTGTCGCGCCACAAGGACGTGGACATGATGTCCTTCACGGGGTCAACCCGGGCCGGCATCGCGGTGTCCAAGGATGCGGCCGACACGGTGAAACGGGTGACGCTGGAATTGGGCGGCAAGTCTCCGAACCTGGTGTTTGCGGATGCGGATCTTGAGGAGAAGGTCACCGCATCGGTGCTCGAGTGCATGTACAACACCGGCCAGAGCTGCGACGCGCCGACCCGGATGCTGGTGGAACGGAGCTGTTACGACCGGGTGCTGGAGATTGCCAAGGCAGCCGCCGAGGGGCAGGCTGTTGGCGACCCGAGCCAGGAGGGCGATCACATCGGCCCGATGTTCGACCGAATCCAGTACGACCGGGTGCAGGAGATGATCCAGAAGGGCATCGGGGAGGGGGCGACCCTGCTGGCAGGCGGACTGGGCCGGCCAGAAGGGCTGGACAAGGGCTGGTACGTGCGCCCCACCGTCTTTGCTGATGTGACCAACGATATGGCCATTGCGCAGCAGGAGATCTTTGGCCCGGTGCTGGTGATCATTCCGTTCGAGGATGAGGAGGACGCCATCCGCATGGCCAATGACACGCCGTACGGCCTGGCGGCCTATCTGCAGACTGGCGATCCGGAGCGGGCCGAGCGGGTTGCCGCCCGGCTGCGGGCGGGCGCGGTGCATATCAACGGCGGCGGTTTCAACTACGGCTCGCCCTTCGGCGGCTACAAGCAATCCGGCAACGGCCGCGAAGGCGGCATGCTGGGGCTGGAGGACTATCAGGAAGTGAAGACCCTGCATTTCGGCTGAGTTCCCATCCCTCCCGGCAGGCGGATGCCGGGAGGGTTGCCGTTTGCGGTCTTTCAGGTGCCGCTTTCTGACCTAGTGCGTGTCGCAATCCGCCAAGCGTGCCGCCCGGCGGCGGCTCAGGATGGAGACATGACACAGAACTTCATTCCAAAACGCATGGACCGCCGCGCAACCGGGTGCAACCTGGCTGCTGCCTGAGTTCCGTTGCCCTTTGCGGGTTCTCACGGTTTCTCAACGGCGGACATTGGAATGACACATGACAGCATCAAACGCGCTGCGCCTTGCCATTGATATTGGCGGTACATTCACCGACACCGTGCTGGTGGCGGGCGAAGACACTATTTTGGCCTCAACAAAGACGCTGACCACCCACCAGAGTCCGGCAGACGGTGCAATGGAAGGCGCGGCGCGGGTGATGGCGCAGGCGGGGCGTTCCCTCAGTGAGGTCACCGGTTTTATCCATGGCACCACGCTGGCCACCAACGCACTGATCGAGCGGCGCGGGGCGCGGGTGGCGACGGTCACGACCGAAGGGTTCCGCGACATCCTGGAGATCGCCTATGAGCGGCGCTATTCCCAGTATGACATCAATCTGGAGAAGCCCGATCTGCTGGTGCCGCGGGAGCGGTCGCTGACCATCCGCGAGCGGATGTCGGCTGAAGGCTCAGTGCTGATCGCCATGGAGGACAGCGCGGTGGAAGCGCTGATCGCGGAGCTGGATGCCAGCGGTGCAGAGGCGGTGGCGGTCTGCCTGATGCATGCCTATGCCAACCCGGAGCACGAGCGGCGGCTGCGCGAAATTCTGGCGGCGCGGCGGCCCGGGCTGACGGTCTCGATTTCCTCCGAGATCAGCCCCGAGGCGCGGGAGTTCGACCGGCTCTGCACCACGGTGGCAAACGCCTATATCCAGCCGCTGATGGAGACATATCTGGCGCAGTTTGCCGAGCGTTTTTCTGCCGAAGGCGTGACGTGCCCGATCCTGATGATGACCGCAGGCGGCGGCATGTGCACAATCCAGACCGCGGCGCGGTTTCCCATCCGGCTGGTGGAATCGGGGCCTGCCGGCGGTGCCATCCTGGCGGCGCGGATTGCGGCGCAGGCGGGGCTGGATCAGGTGCTGTCCTTTGATGTGGGCGGCACCACGGCCAAGCTGTGCCTGATCGACAATGCCCGCCCGCAGACCTCGCGCCAGTTTGAGATCGCCCGCGCTGCGCGGTTCATCAAAGGGTCGGGGATGCCGGTGCGGATCCCGGTGATCGAGATGATCGAGATCGGGGCAGGGGGCGGCTCCATCGCTGGGGTGGACCGGCTGGGGCGGCTGACCGTGGGGCCGAAATCGGCGGGGTCGGAGCCGGGACCTGTTGCCTTCGGGCGCGGCGGGACGGAGCCGACCGTGACCGACAGCGACATCACGCTGGGCTATATCGTGCCGGAGACTTTTGCCGAGGGGCATATCCGAATTGACCCGGAGGCTTCTAAGGAAGCGCTGAGCCGTGTGATTGGTTCGCGGCTGGATCTGGATGACACTGGTGCTGCCGATGGCGTCAGCCGCATCGTGGATGAGAGCATGGCCAGCGCCGCCCGCATGCATGCTGTGGAGTCCGGCAAGGATCTGGGTGCGCGTACGATGATTGCCTTTGGCGGTAACGGGCCGCTGCATGCAACCCGGGTGGCGCGCTCAGCGGGTGTTGCGCGCATCGTGATGCCGCCGAATCCGGGGGTGGGGTCTGCTGTGGGATTCCTGTTTGCGCCGGTATCGTTCGAGATTGTGCGTTCGCGCTATGCGCTGCTGGAGGACATGGATCTGGACGGTGTCAACACGCTGTTTGCCCAGATGATTGACGAGGCGCGATCGGTGGTGGCGCAGGGGGCGGGCGAGGCTGAAGCGTTGGTCCAGCGCACCGCATTCATGCGCTACAGCGGGCAGGGGCATGAGATCGAGATTGCTTTGCCGGACCGTGATCTGACGGCACAGGATCTTGGCCCGCTGACGGCGGCGTTTGAGGCGGAATACGCCAAGCAGTTCTCCCGCCCCGTGCCGGGCATGAAGATCGAGATCCTGAACTGGGCGGTTCGAGTCGCGACTCCGGATGCAGAAGTGCCGCCGGTGCCGGACGTGCCGGAGCTGCGGACCATTGCCCCGGCTGCCCACCGGCCCATTATCTGCGATGTGGATGGCCGCGAAAAGCAGGCGGCATTTGTGCCGCGGGCCAGCCTGAAACCCGGCGACCGGATCATAGGCCCGGCGCTGATTACAGAGCCGCAGACAACCACGCTGGTCTCGGCGGATTTCTCCGCCCATGCGGATGCCATCGGCAATCTTGTCCTGATCCGGGATCAGAAAGGAGATAAGCAATGACCGCCTTGTCACAGGACCTGTCACCGGCTGGCCTGCAAGTGATGTGGAACCGCCTGCTGGCGGTGGTGGAAGAACAGGGGCAGACCCTGATCCGCGCGGCCTTCAGCCCGATTGTGCGCGAATGCGGCGATATCTCTGCCGGGATTTTCGACGCACAGGGGCAGATGCTGGCGCAGGCGGTGACAGGCACGCCGGGCCATATCAACACCATGGCGGAGGCGGTGATGCATCTGCGCGATCGCTTCCCGGCGGAGACCATGAAGCCCGGCGATATCTACATGACCAATGACCCCTGGCTGGCCTCGGGGCATCTCAACGATTTCCTGTTGATGATGCCGGTGTTCAAGGGGGACAGGGTGGTTGGCTTCACCTCCTGCACCTCGCATCTGGTCGATCTGGGCGGGCTGGGCATGGGGCCGGAGGGCTCTGACATCTATGACGAGGGGCTGCTGATCCCGCCCTGCAAACTGGTGGCGGAGGGCGAACCCAACACGCTGCTGCTGGACATTGTCCGCGCCAACAGCCGCGAGCCGGTTGCCAATGAGGGTGACATTTATGCGCTGATTGCCTGCTGCGAGGCCGGGGCGGCACGGCTGGCGGGGATGATGGAGGAGTTTGGGCTGAGCGACCTGGATGCGCTGGGGGCTTATATCATCGAGACGTCCCGCCGCGGCACAGTGCAGGCTATCGCGGAAGTGCCGGAGGGCGTCTACCGCAATGTTCTGAGAATGGACGGCTACGAGAGTGAACTGGAGCTGCATGCGACGCTGACTGTCTCGCAAGGGGGCATGCATGTGGATTTCACCGGCACCTCGGGCTGTTCCAGCAAGGGCATCAACGTGCCTCTGAACTATGCCACCGCCTATACGGTGTTTGCCCTGCGCTGCATTGTCGGGCCGGACATTCCGAACAATGCGGGGAGTTTGGCGCCCTTTACCGTGGACGGACCCAAGGGCTGCATCCTGAATGCGCAGCGGCCGGTGCCGGTGGCGATGCGCCACACGCTGGGGCAGGTGACGCCGGATCTGGTGCTGGGCTGCCTGCATCAGGCGCTGCCGGACCGGGTGCCTGCCGAGGGCGCCAGCTGCATGTTCGATCTGCCGATGCGCCACGCGCCGGAGGTGGCCCGCGATGGCGGGCGGGAGTTTGCCATCGAACCGGTCCACAACGGCGGCACCGGGGCGCGGCCCCATGCGGACGGGCTGTCGGCGACGGCCTACCCTTCGGGGGTCTATGGCAGTCAGGTGGAAATCACTGAGGCGGTGGCGCCGGTCATCATATGGCGGCGGGAGCTGCGGCCGGACAGCGGCGGGGCGGGCAAATACCGCGGCGGTCTGGGGCAGCGGATCGAGATGACATCCGCCAATGGAGCGCCCTTTATCGTGTTCCTGTCGGTGGAACGGCTGAAGTTCCCGGCCTTGGGGCGCATGGGCGGCTTGCCCGGCGCGCTGGGGCGCATCCGGTTCCGCGATGGCGTGCGGGACATTCCGGGCAAGGGCGAGCTGCGGGTGGGGGCAGGCGACTGCCTGGTCTTTGAAACCCCGGGTGGCGGCGGTTTTGGGGATCCCTTGGAGCGCGACTCCGAGGCGCTGGCGCTGGATCTTCGGCGCGGTCTGGTGACGGAAGAAGGCGCGCGCGCCTACGGGGGCGGCAGATGATCCGTGCGGTGCCGCATGTGGCGGCGATGGCGCCTTATGCGCTGGCGGATCTGGGCGGGGCCGGGACGGTCTCGCTGGCGCAGAATGAAAGTGCGTTCCCACCCAGCCCGGCGGCACTTGCGGCGGGCCGGGCGGTGCTGGATCAGATCCCGCTCTATCCAGACCCGGAGTGGCCGGACTTGCGCGCCGCAGTGGCAAAGGTGCATGGGCTGGACCCGGCAAAGGTGCTGTGCGGCGCTGGTTCGATGGAGCTGATCACCTGCCTGATCCGCGCCTTTGCCGGGCCGGGGGACAGGGTGCTGGGGACCGACTATGGCTATGCCTTTGTGGCGTCTGCGGCGGCGCAGGTGCAAGCGGACTACGTCAAGGCGCGGGAGCGGGATTTGACTGTCTCGGTGGATGATATTCTGGATGCTGTAACGCCGGAAACGCGCATCGTCTTTGTCTGCAATCCGGGCAATCCGACCGGTACGCTGATCCCGAACGCGGACCTCCTGCGCCTGCGCGCGGGGCTGCCTGCGGATGTGCTGCTGGCGGTGGATCAGGCCTATGCGGAGTTTGCCGATGCGGAACACAACCCGGGTGAAATCTTCGCGCTGGCAGAGCGCGGCGATACCGTGGTGCTGCGGACGCTCTCCAAGGCCTACGGTCTGGCAGGGGCGCGGGCGGGCTGGGGGTATTTCCCGCCGGAGATTGCCGGGGAAATGCGCAAGATGCTTAATCCAAACAATATTTCCATCCCGTCCCAGGCAATGGCGGCGGCGGCCATGCGCGATCAGGCGCATATGCGGGATGTGGTGGCAAAAACCGCCGCCCTCCGGGACCATTTTACCGAAGGCTGCCGCGCGCTGGGGCTGATGGTGCCGCAGAGCCATACCAACTTTGTGCTGATCCGCTTTGCCTCGCCGGAGCAGGCGCAGGCGACGGATGCGGCGCTGCGGGCGGAAAAGCTGCTGATGCGGGGCATGGGCGGTTACGGGCTGGGGGATTGCCTGCGCGCCACCATTTGCAGCCAGCCGGTGATGGACCGGGCCCTGGCGGTGCTGAAGGGAGTGCTGACATGACAATTGAAACCCGCACCCGCACCCGCGCCAGGATCGGAGTGCTGGTGCCCTTTACCAACACCAATCTGGAAGCCGACATGGTGTTGATGCGCTGTCCGGACACCACTGTGCATTTCCAGCGCATGGGCGGTTATGACGTGGATGAAATCCCCGGTTCCGATCAGATGGCAGGGCTTGGGGCGTCGGATATCAGCCATGACCTGCGGATGATTGCAGGCGTCCGGCCTGATGTTGTGCTTTACGGCTGCACCTCGGCGACGCTGACCCGCGGGCCGGGGTTTGACGCGGATCTGGCGGTGCGGATCAAGGCGGGGTCGGGTGCCGCCTCGCTGACCGCGGCGGGGTCGCTGGTGGCTGGGATTCAAGCGCTGGGGGCGGTGAAGATCGGTTTTTCCTCACCCTATCTGGGGGAAATCAATTCTCAGGCGATGGCGTTCCTGGCGGCAAACGGGATCGAGACGGTCAAATGCGCGGACATCGGGCGCGAGCTGGGCAACTACGGGCAGGGCGAGCTGACCCCTGATGAGGTGTTTGATCTGGCCTGTCAGGCCGATCATCCGGAGGCGCAGGCCATTGTGCTCAGCTGCACCGACATGCGCGCGGTTGAGGCAGTGGAGCGGATCGAAGCGCATCTGGGCAAGCCGGTTGTCACCTCCAACCAGGCGATGATGTTCTGCCTGATGCGGGCGCTTGGCCTGCCGCGGCATGGCGGGCTGCCGGGGCGGCTTTTTGATCGGCTCTAAACCGACGTCTGTTTCATCTTTGCAAAAATACTCCGGGGAGCGCGAGGGGCTGGCCCCTCGCAGCCATTCCTTCAAGGCTCGCCGGAGCCGATTTCTTGCTTCCGCCTGGCCACATAGGCGTCGAGTTCCTCGCGGATGACCGGATCCATCGCAGGTTCCTCATAATCGCGCAGCGCCTGCTGCCAGAGGCCGGTGGCACGTTGCAGCGCATCCTTGGCACCTGCCGCTTCCCAGTTCTCGTAGTTCTGCCAATCCGACAGCATCGGGCGGTAAAACGCGGTCTCGTAGCGCGCCATCGTGTGTTCGGCGCCAAAGAAATGGCCGCCGGTCGGGACCGACTGGATGGCGTCAAAGCCCAGCTCGTCCTCGTCGAATTTCATCGGCTTCAGGAACTCGATCATGTTCTGGATGATCTCCACATCCAGGATGAACTTCTCATAAGACGCGGTCAGGCCGCCCTCCAGCCAGCCGGCCGCATGATAGACGATATTGGCGCCGCCCAGCACTGCACCCCAGGTGGACATCATGGTCTCATAAGCCGCCTGCAGGTCCACCGCATTGGAGGCATTTGCGTTGGAGGTCCGGTAGGGGATGCCATAGCGCCGCGCCAGTTGACCGCCGACGATATTGGCCTTGGCGTTTTCCGGCGTGCCAAAGGCGGGCGCGCCGCTGCGCATGTCGACGTTGGAGGTGAAGGAGCCGTACATGACGGGTGTGCCGGGGTTGACCAGCTGGGTCAGCACCACACCGAACAGCGCCTCGGCGTTCTGCTGGGCAAGGGCTGCGGGCAGGGTCACCGGGGTCATTGCGCCCATCAGGGTAAAGGGCGTCACCGTTACCGGCTGGCCGTATTCGGCCATCGCGATCAGCCCGTCGCCCATCGCATCGTCAAACAGCCGCGGCGAGTTGACCGAGATGATGGTGATCACGCCGGGGTCGCCTTTCATCTCCTCCGGTGTCTGGCCGCGGGAGATTGCCATCATGTTTATCCCGTCCAGCGCCCGGCCGCGGCCGATGGCGGAGCAGTGAAAGCTGAGGTCGGCAAAGGCGATATTGGCCAGATAGGTGTCCAAGTGGCGGTTGTTGGCAGGCAGCTCCAGCGGCGCGGTGACCTGGTTGCCGATCAGGTGGATGGCGTTGAAGTGATGCGCCAGCTTGATGAAGTTCTGATAGTCGGTGAGGTTGCCGGAGCGACGCCCGTTAATGCAATCATGCACGTTGGGCGGGCCTGCCACCAGGCCGAAGGTCACGTTGTTGCCGCCGAGCGTGATCCGCTTGTCCCGGTTTCGGCCGGTCAGGGTGAACTCCGCCGGGACTGTCTTCAGTGCTTCAGTGACGATGCTTTCGTCGATGCGGATGGTTTTGGTGTCGCGGTCGACGATGGCGCCGACGGCCTCGAAAATGCCCATCACGTTCTCGCCCATCACCCGGATGCCGGCCTCTGACAGGATCCGCATTGAGGTGGCGTGCAGCTGGTCCATCTGCTCCGTGTTCAGGAGCTCAAACGCCAGGCAGGTATTTTTTACCTGTCTCCAGGGGAGCTGGTCGATACTGCCGCCGGAGCGGGAGGATTTTCCGCGGCGCCCGCCGCCGCGTCTGTCGCGTGCCATGTGTCAGTCTTTCTGGTCAGGTTGGTGGCTCAAGCTTCCGGGGCGCTGTAGATCAGCCGCCCGAGATCGGAGAATTTGCTGCCTTCAGTGGTGAAGCCCAGCACAGCATCGCGGATAGCGCTGGCGCGGGCCTCGCCCAGCGAAGGCGCGGCAAATTCCATGAACTTCCGCTCGATGCCCTCTTGCGAGAACGGCGCCTCGGGGCCGCCGCGGGCGTGAACGTCGCCGGTCTCGAACACCCGCCCGTCGGTCAGCGTCAACACCACATCGGCGACCCGGCAGGCCGGGAAGCGGGCGGAGTGGCGCGCGGCCTCTGCCACGGTAATGCGCTCGTGGATTGACGCCACCAGCGGGTCGGCAAGGCCATCGCCGGAGATATGCTCGACCCCGATCCGCCCGTATGCGGCCTGGATGGCAACGGCAAAGCCCAGCGAATACTGCGCCTGGCTGGTGGTGGAGGGGAGGCCCGGATAGAGGCAGGCGCTTTCGTGGAAGGTGTTGATGCGGATCTTGGCGATCTGCTCATGGCTCAGCCCGTGTTCCAGCATCACCTGCCGCACGGCGTCGATCGGCGCATGGGCCCAGCGGCAGATCGGGTAGGGCTTCACATACTGATGCTCCATCTGCCAGAAGCTGCCGAGGTCGTCCCAGTGTTCTGCCACCCGGTCTTCCTCGATGGTGATTGCGGGCGCGCCGGTGAAGCCCTTTTCTGCCAGAACAGCCGCCGACATGCCTGCCATCGCGCCCCAGCCGGAGCCGTCATGCAGCATCGAGGGGTTGGCAATCTCGCGCATCATCTGGCTGCGGGGGCCGTGGAATTCGGCGATCCCCAGCGCCTGACGCAGCTGATCCCGGCTGAGGCCGCGCATCCGGGCTGCAATCGCCGCCACCCCCAGCGCGTTCCAGGCGCCGGAGGTATGGTAGTCGCTGACAGTTGCATGCAGCGACAGCGCCGCGCGGCCTGCCAGCTCATAGCCCAGCGTGGTGATCGCCAGCGCCTCAGGTCCGGAGAAATCCGGCACCGTTTCCGCCAGGGCGGCAATGGCCGGGATAACCACCACGCCGATGTGGCCCTTGGTCGGGCAATAGCCGTCGTGGCCGTCCAGATTGTCCGTCGCGGTGGCGGCGGCATACGCGGCGCCTGCGACGCTGACCCGGCGGCCATCAAACATCATCCGGGCACCCAGCCCTTCTTCGCCGCAGCCATACAGTGCCACCGCGGTTTCGCGGGCGATGCGTCCGGCCTCCATCGGGGTGGCGCCGATCGTGATGCCCAGCGTGTCCAGGAACATCAGCGCCGCAGCCTTGCGGGTGGTTTCCGGCAGGTCGCCTGGGGTCAGGCCAAAAGTGAAATCGGCGGCACGGTCAAATGTGGCTGTCATATCAGGCGGTCCATTGGGGGGCGTTGGCCAAAGCCTAGGGGCAGCCGCTGCAGGTGACCCGCAAATAAACCGGGGTCATAGGGCTGCATTATTTCGCGAAACGCGTGCTAGACGTCGCCTTCCGGCTCTTTCGCGGCGTGATCCCTTTGGAATTGCAGCCCAATCCATTGCATGGGAACATGGCCCCGAAACCGCCAGCGGACCTCTTGATGAAAAACCTCCCTCACCTGACATTCCTGCGCTCTTTTGAGGCCGCGGCGCGTTATCTCAGCTTCACTTCGGCGGCGGATGAGCTGAACTGCACCCAATCGGCGGTATCGAACCATGTGCGCAGCCTGGAGGAGTTCATCGGCCGCCCGCTGTTCGTGCGCCATCCGCGGTCGCTGTCGCTGACCGATGTGGGCGAGGCCTATCTGCCCTCGGTCCGCCACGCGCTGCAGGAGATTGATTCCGCCACCCAGCTGCTGATTTCGCAAAGCCACAAGCGGGAGGTGGTGATCTCCTGTCCGGTCAGCCTGGCGGAGCGCTGGCTGTTGAAGGTGATCGAGGTGTTTTCAGCGGCGCATCCGGATATCGACCTGACCATCCACAGCACGATCTGGGTGGATGTGGAGACCAATGTTTCGGACATTTCCATCACCATCAACCATGTCGATGATGTGATGGGGCCGGCGGTCAAGCTTTGGGACGAGAAGCTGGCCCTGGTCTGTGCGCCGGATTTCCAGGTTGCGGGTGAGGCGCTGACACAGCCTGAGCAACTGGTGCAGGCCAAGCTGGTCCATATTCTGGGGCGGCCGGTGTATTGGGAAAAGATTGCCAAGCATTTCGGACTGACCGGCCTTGAACTGAAGGGCGGCCTGCAAACCAATTCCTCCAACATGGCGCTGGAATTTGCAGCCAACGGGCTGGGTTGTGCGGTGTTACCCAAATCCCTGGTCAGCGCCCATGTGGAGGCCGGGCTGGTGGTGGAACCCTTCGCGTTCGATCTGGACTGCCCCTGGACCTATTTCGCCACCTTCAAGGACAAGGCCGCGACGCCTTCGGTCAAGCATTTCAAGAGTTGGCTGCTGAAGGCGGCGGCGGAGATGGAACTGTAGCCGGACGGCGCGGACTGCCGCAGCATTGAATTCTGGCGGCACCTCGCGTATATACGGGTATATATACATGAGGCCTGCCGATGATTGAGACCAAGATCAGAAAAGTTGGAAACTCCGCCGTCATTACCCTGACGACGGAGATGCTGACGATGCTGGACGCCAAGGAAGGCGACACGCTGTTTGTCGTGCGCGGCGATGACGGCAGCCTGCGGGTGATGGCGCATGACCCAACTGTGGCCGAGGCGCTGGCTGCGGCTGAGGTGGTGATGGATGAGAACCGCGACCTGCTTCAGGCGCTGGCGTGAGTAAATTCATCTGGGTGCCGCTGGCGGCGGTGACCATCTTTCATGACCGGCAAATCTCGCGCCATGGCGGTGCGGCGGGGATACGCGACAAGGCGCTCTTGGAGATGGGCTGCGCCCGGGCGGTGAACCTGGCGGCCTACTCCGATGTTGGGGTGGCGGAGGTTGCAGCGGCTTATGCCTTTGGCATTGCCAAGGCGCATGCCTTTGTGGATGGCAACAAGCGCACGGCTTTTGTGACGGCTGTGACCTTTCTACGCCTGAACGGCTTCCAGTTCCGCCCTGACCCGGTGGAGGGCGTGCGGATGATGGAGGACCTGGCCACTGGCGATGCGGATGAGGCCGCATTTGCGGAATGGCTGAAGGCCGGAATGCAGCCGATCTAGCTCATCGCCACCTAGTTTGGCGGATTTCTTGCAAGCATGTCCCGCCCGGCTGCAAGCCGGGCAGCGCCCGTCCGCCCCCATGGGCGGGCGCTTCGCTTCCGCCCGCGGACAGACACTGCCCTTCTCGTTTCCTTTCGGGCCGCCGATTGAGGCGGCCCGCTGACTGATTGGGTGGACCTCAGGCCCGAAGCCGTGCGCCTGAGGGGTCGAAGGCTGCGGCTTCCAGAATGCGCGCCTTGTGCGGCTTCCCGAGAATATAGACCTCAACCTCATCTCCCGGCTTGGCAACGGCCGGGTTGGCATACCCCAGCGCCAGCGACTTGCCGACCGAGTAGCCATAGGCGCCCGAGGTGACGCGGCCCACCGGTGTGCCGTCGGGTGTGAAAATCGGCTCCCCGCCGGAGGCATCGGCGTCGTTCACCGCGTCGATCTCAAAGGCCGAGAGCATTTCGCGCGGGGCGTTGTCCTTGACCTTGAGATAGGCGTCCTTGTTGAGGAAGTCCTTGTCCAGCTTGATGAGACCGGCCAGGCCAACCTCCTGCGGCCAGTATTCCTGGCTGTATTCGCGGCCCCAGGAGCCGTAGCCCTTTTCGATCCGCAAGCTGCCAAGCGCACGGCCGCCAACCGGGCCGCCGCCGAAGTCTGCGGCTGCTGTCAGCAGGGCGGAGTACAGCTTGACCTGGTCGTCCTCGCCGCAGTGCAGTTCCCAGCCCAGATCGCCGGTGAAGGAGACGCGGATCGCCAGGCATTCCACACCCGCCACGTCGATGGTGCGGGAGCGCATGAAGCGGAAGTTTTCGTTCGACAGATCCGCATTGGTCAGCCGCTTCAGCATATCGCGCGATTTAGGGCCGGCCACGTTGAAGCCCGCGATGCGGTTGGTGGCGACCTCGAAGGTGGTGCCTTCCGGCAGCTCCACCATGTTGAAGAACCGCTGGTGGTAGCGTTCCGCCATGCCGGAGCCGACCATCATGTATTCGTCATCCGCCACCTTGGTAATGGTGAAGTCGCCGGCCACGCCGCCGCGGACCGAGATCAGCGGGGTGAGGCAGCTGCGGCCCACTTCGGTCGGCACCTTGTTGGCGACCAGCTTGTCCAGCCACTCAAACGCGCCCGGGCCTTTGATCACGTAGTTGGCGAAGTTCGAGATGTCGATCACGCCGACGTTCTCACGCAGCATGTTCACTTCGCGGCCCACAGGCTCCCACCAGTTCTGGCGGGTGAAGCTGTTGGTGTCGGTGGTGCCAGGGGTGCCGGAGAACCACAACGGGTGCTCCCAGCCGCAGTTCAGGCCGAATACGCAGCCCATTTCCTTTTGCATCTCGTACGCGGGGCGCACGCGGGCCGGGCGACCGGCGCTGCGTTCCTCGTTCGGGAAATGGATCGCGAAGCGGTGGGCGTACTGGTCCTCGACGCGGGCCTTAGTGAATTTCTTGTCGGCCCAGTCGCCAAAGCGCGCCAGGTCCCATGCGAACATGTCGTACTGCGGCTCGCCCTCGATCATCCATTGGGCGGCCAGCAGGCCGAGGCCGCCGGACTGGGAGAAGCCGGGAATGATGCCGGTGCAGCAGAAGTAGTTCTTCAGTTCAGGTACCGGGCCCCAGATGGCGTTGGAATCCGGTGACCAGATCATCGGGCCGTTGATCACCCGCTTGACGCCGGCGGTTTCGGCGCAGGGCACCCGCTCAGTCGCGCGGATCACGTTCTCCATGATCCGGTCCAGATCGTCGGGGAACAGCTCATGGGCAAAGTCCAGCGGGGTG
>JABXIA010000269.1 GCA_013373325.1 Paracoccaceae bacterium | reverse complement strand
GCAGGCCGCCTGCACACGGGCCGCAGCCGCAATGACCAGGTGGCGACCGATTTCAAACTCTGGGTACGCGATCAGCTGGACGCAGCCGAAAGCGGCCTCTTGGCGCTGATCCGCGCGCTTCTGTCGCAGGCTGAGGCCGGCGCCGATTGGGTGATGCCGGGCTTCACTCACCTGCAAACCGCGCAGCCGGTGACCTGGGGCCACCACATGATGGCCTATGTCGAGATGTTCGGCCGCGATCTGTCCCGTGTGCGTGACGCCCGCGCGCGGATGAACGAATCGCCCTTGGGCGCCGCCGCACTGGCCGGCACCTCCTTCCCGATCGACCGGGAGATGACGGCAAAGGCGCTTGGCTTTGACCGCCCGGCCGCCAACTCGCTGGATGCGGTTTCCGACCGCGACTTCGCGCTGGAGTTCCTCAGCACCGCGTCGATCAGCGCCGTGCATCTGTCGCGCTTTGCCGAGGAGCTGGTGATCTGGTCCTCGGCCCAGTTCCGCTTCGTGACGCTCTCGGACCGGTTCTCCACCGGCTCGTCGATCATGCCGCAGAAGAAGAACCCGGATGCGGCTGAGCTGATCCGCGCCAAGGTGGGCCGGATCTTTGGCGCCAACACCGCGCTGATGATGGTAATGAAAGGCCTGCCGCTGGCCTATTCCAAGGACATGCAGGAAGACAAGGAACAGGTCTTCGATGCTGCCGACAACTGGATGCTGGCGCTGGCGGCCATGGAAGGCATGGTCAAGGACATGACCGGCAACCGCGAGTCGCTGGCCGCTGCGGCGGGCTCCGGCTTCTCCACCGCCACCGACCTGGCCGACTGGCTGGTCAGGGTGCTGAAGGTGCCGTTCCGCGATGCCCACCATGTGACCGGCACGCTGGTCGCGATGGCCGAACAGCGCGGCTGCGACCTGCCGGACCTTTCGCTGGAAGATATGCAGGGTGTGCACGCAGGCATCACCCAGGACATCTTCTCTGTGCTTGGTGTTGAGAATTCGGTAAACTCGCGCATGTCTTATGGCGGCACCGCGCCCGCCCAGGTGCGTGCGCAGGTCGCCCGCTGGAAAGAAGTGCTGGCAGGCTGATCCCGTCAGGGGCGGCTGCGGCAAGGAGGCAGACGATGCGCAAGATGATCTTTGCTTTGCTGGGACTGGCCGTGCTGTCGGCCTGCGGTGCCGACGGCGAACCGGTGCAGCCGACCCTGAACGCCGGTGTCGGCGTCGGCAGCGGTGGTGTCCACGTCGGCGGCGGCGTCGGGCTGCACAAGGGGCCGCTCAGCGTCTTTCTGGGCTTCTAGCAGCCTAGCGCCTTGATGCGGCGCAACAGAGCAACCGCGTTTAGACCGCCCCGCAACACTGCCGGGGCGGTTTTGGTTTCAAGGATATTGCAATGAAAGCAGCTATTGCCCTTCTGGCCTTCCTGAGCCTGGCCGCCTGCGAGACCGGCGTCCCGGCGTCCAGCCCGCCGCAAAAACCCGAGCCGGCGGCAACCGGCGTGAAGGTCTCCGGCTATGGCCGGGTTGGGGTCTCCACTACGTTCTAGCGGACACGGGCAAGAGCCGGTCCGGGCCCTTGTCCCGTCCGGTTGCCGTCTGCTGCAGTGCATTCCGTATCTGATATGCTGAGCTTCAGCGGTTAAGGGTGGCGGCGCCGCCAAGGGGCGGAGGCGGGACGGGAGTTTCCTCCCGCACGCGAAACGTCGTCTGTGCGTGCCCGTGCCAAGGGGCCCTGTTCCTGAGTGCCGGGGGTGTCAGGTCCGGCGGTGACCGCGATCAGGAAGCATCATGGCACAGGGGATTTAAGATGCCGTGACAGGGGCGTGCGCCGGTTGCGCAACACCCAGGATGCCCCGTTTATGGCAGCGGTTTCATTATGAGTATTTGAAGCAAGATGACAGAGCAGCCGGTTGTCATCTTGCAGGCAAATACTTAATCCCGCCGCGCGTCAGCGCAACGCCGGGCCCAACGGGCGCGGGCGCATCTTTGATGCGTTTGCGGCGGGCAGGAGAGCGCCTTTGTGTCCCCCAGGGCGCGCGGGGCGGAATCATTTGATCCATCCGCCCCTTTTGCCCTAAACGCGGGGCATGGACCATTTTCTCTACCGCGACGGCGCGCTTTTCGCCGAAGACGTTCCCATCTCCGAGATCGCCGCGGCGGTGGGCACCCCGTTCTATGTCTATTCCACGGCCACCCTGCTGCGCCACTTCCGCCTGTTCGACGAGGCGCTGGAGGGCACCGACCACCTGGTCTGCTTTGCGATGAAAGCGGCCTCCAACCAGGCGATCCTGAAGACCCTGGCGCAGGCCGGCGCGGGCATGGATGTGGTCAGCCAGGGCGAATATCTGCGCGCCAAGGCGGCAGGCGTGCCGGGGGACAGGATTGTCTTCTCCGGCGTCGGCAAGACGGCCGAGGAAATCCGCGTGGCACTGACCGGCGGCATCCGCCAGTTCAACGTGGAATCCGAGCCGGAGATGGACGTGATCAGCGCCGTGGCTGCGGAGCTGGGCACCAAGGCCCCGATCACCATCCGGGTGAACCCGGACGTGGATGCCAAGACCCACGCCAAGATCGCCACCGGCAAATCCGAAAACAAGTTCGGCATCCCGATTGCGCGCGCCCGCGAAGTCTATGCCCGCGCCGCCGCGCTTGCGGGGCTGGAAGTGGTGGGGATCGATGTCCACATCGGGTCGCAGCTCACGGATCTGGAGCCGTTCCGGCTGGCCTACCAGAAGGTGGCGGAGCTGACGGAAACCCTGCGCGCCGATGGCCACAACATCCGCCGCCTGGATTTGGGCGGCGGGCTTGGCATCCCGTATGAGCGCTCCAACTCCGCGCCGCCGCTGCCGGTGGAATACGGCCAGATGGTGAAGGAGACCTTGGGCCACCTCGGCTGCGAGATCGAGATCGAGCCGGGCCGCTTGATCGCGGGCAACGCGGGCCAGCTGGTCAGCAAGGTGATCTATGTGAAATCCGGTGAGGGGCGCGATTTCCTGATTCTTGACGCCGCGATGAACGACCTGATCCGCCCGGCGATGTATGAGGCGCATCACGACATCATCCCTGTTCAGGAAGCGGCAGCGGGCGTGGAAAGCCAGCCCTATGACATCGTCGGCCCGGTCTGCGAGACCGGCGATACCTTCGCCAAGCAGCGCGGCCTGCCGCCGCTGGCAGCGGGCGATCTGGTCTCCTTCCGCAGTGCCGGTGCCTATGGCGCGGTGATGGCGAGCGAATACAATTCCCGCCCCTTGATCCCGGAAGTGCTTGTGCACGGGGATCAATTCGCGGTTATTCGCCGCCGCCCGGACTATGAAGAGATGATAAACCGCGATACCATCCCGGAGTGGCTCTGAAGCGATCCGGGCGCAATCCGGCGCGGGCCATCGGAGAATGAGGCCCCAATGCCCTTTGACCGCCTTGGAAACCGGCAGGCCGATCCGGTCCTGAAACCCCTGCGCTGGCCGCTGGCCCTGACGCAGGCCGGGCTGGCGGCAGAGCGCGCCTTGCGCAGCTTCTGGCCGCTGGCCTCGCTGCTGATGGCGGCGCTGGCGGCACTGATGCTGGGGCTGCACCAGATGCTGCCGGAGCGGCTGGTCTGGACCGGTGCGATTGCGGTGATGATTGCCGCCACGGCAGCGCTGGGCTGGGGCGCCTGGCGCTTCCGCTGGCCCAGCAGGGCGGCCGCGCTGGACCGCCTCGATCAAGCCTTGCCGGGCCGCCCGGTCACGGCGCTGCTGGATACACAGGCCATCGGCGCAGAGGATGCGGCGTCAGCCGCGCTGTGGCAGGCCCATCAGCGCCGGATGGCCGCGGCGGCGGCCAGGGCCAAGGCACCGGCACCTGATCTTAACATTGCATCCTCCGACGCTTACGGCCTGCGCTATATGGCGGGGCTGATGCTGGCGGTGGCCTTGCTGTTCGGCTCGATCTGGCAAGTGGCCACGGTCAGGGATCTGGGTGCAGGCGGCAGCGCTGCGCTGAACGGGCCGGCCTGGGAGGGCTGGGCGGAGCCGCCTGCCTATACCCGCCTGCCGGTGCTCTATCTGAATGACCAGGACGCAGGCCGGCTAAAACTGCCGCAGGGCAGCCGCGTTACGTTGCGGTTTTATGGCGAAGTGGGCGCGCTGGAACTGGCAGAGACTGTCTCCGGCGCGGGCAGCAGCGAAGCAGACGCCCCGCAGACCGCCATGGAGTTCAGCGTCACCCGCAGTGGCAGCTTTGCCATCGAAGGCAACGGCGGGCGCAGCTGGCAGGTGGAGGTGATCCCGGACAATCCGCCCATGGTGGCGGTCGCAGGCCAGCCGGAGCTGGAAAACGATGGCTACACCACATTGGGTTTTACGGCGCAGGATGATTACGGCGTGGCGGCAGGCCAGGTGCGGATTGCGCTGGATCTGGCGGCGGTGGAGCGGCAGCACGGGCTGGCCGCGGAGCCTGACCCGCGCGAGGCGCTGGTGCTGGACCTGCCATTGCCCCTGTCCGGTTCGCGCAAGGACTTCACCGAAAAGCTGATCGAGGATTTTTCCCAGCACCCCTGGGCCAACCTGCCGGTGGTCTTCACCTTCTCCGCGGTGGATGAGGCAGGCCAATCGTCTGCGGCTGCGGGATACGGGGCCGAGCTGCTGACCCGCCGCTTCTTCGATCCGCTGGCCGCAGCGGTGATCGAACAGCGCCGCGATCTGTTGTGGGCGCGCGCCAATGCAGTGCGGGTGGCGCAGGTGATCCGCACCCTGACGCACCGCCCCGAAGGGCTGTTCCGCGACTATGGCGATTACCTGCGGCTGCGCACCATTCTGCGGCGGCTGGAGAGCTATACCGTTGACGGCTCGATCCCTGAACCGCAGCAGGAGGAGATCGCGGCCGCGCTGTGGGATCTGGCGATCCAGCTGGAAGAGGGCGACGTGGGCGACGCGCTGGAGCGGATGCAGCGGGCGCAGGAGCGGCTGAGCCAGGCGATGCGCGACGGGGCCAGCGAGCAGGAGATCGCGCGCCTGATGCAGGAACTGCGCGAAGCCACCCAGGACTACATGCGCCAGCTCAGCCGTCAGGCAGAGGCGAATGGCGAGATGATGGAGCCGGGTGATGTGCCCGAGGACATGATGACGCTCAGCCAAGATGACCTGCAGGCGATGATGGACCGGATCCAGGAACTGATGGAGCAGGGCCGCATGGCCGAGGCCGAGCAGGCGCTGCGCGAGTTCCAGGAGATGATGGAGAACATGCGGATGACCCGCTCGCAGCAGGGGCAGGGCCAGGGCAACGAAGGCCGCGAGGCGATGGAGGGGCTGGCGGAGACCCTGCGCGAGCAGCAGGGGCTGTCGGATCAGGCCTTCCGCGATCTGCAGGAGCAGTTCAACCCCGGCGCCCGCAGCGGCGAAAGCCAGGGCAACGAGGGCCGTGACGGCGGCCTGGGCCGCGGCCAAAGCCACCAGGGCGGCCAGGGCGGCGACAGCGGTGAGGGCGAAGGCGGCGAAGGGGCGGACAGCCGCAACCCGGAGGGCCAGGGCGGCCAGAACGGCAGCGGCCGGGAGCAGCCGGGGCAGGGCGGCTCTTTGGCCGACCGGCAGCAGGCTTTGCGCCAGCAGCTGCAGCAGCAGCGCGACGGGCTGCCGTATCTGAGCGGCGAGGCCGGCGAAGCCGCGCGCGAGGCGCTGGACCGCGCAGGCCGCGCCATGGAGGGCGCCGAGGACGCGCTGCGCGGCGGCGACAATGCCGAAGCCATCGACCGCCAGTCCGACGCCATGGAGGCGCTGCGCGAAGGTATGCGCAGCCTGGGCGAGGCGCTGGCACAGCGTGACGACGGCCAGCGCAACGGCCAGGGGCAGCCGTCGTCCACGGCGCAGGGCGACCGGCTGGACCCGCTGGGCCGCAGCAACGGCTCGTTGGATGACGGCGGCAAGGTCGGCGAGGGCAACGCCTACCGCCGCGCCTGGGACCTGCTGGAGGACATCCGGCGCCGGGCCGGCGAGCGCGAGCGCACCGAGCGCGAGCGCAGCTATCTGCAGCGGCTGCTGGACCGGTTCTGAGCACCCGGCGGGCGCGCTGGAAAAGCTGTCAGTTCAAGAGAGGATATGAGAGGCCGGCCGCGTTACTGCGCGGCTGTCAGGGTCTTCACTTGCGCATCCAGCCACAGCCGGATCTGATCCACCCAGCTGACATAGCCGCTGAGCGCGGACTCCGCCTGCGGCAGCTTCTCGGCAATCAGGCTGGCGTTGTCATAGACGATCACCATCACCAAGGCCGCAATCAGCGACAGCGAAAAGCCGCGGGCAAAATTGTTCTTGCGCCGCACCGGCAGCTCGTCCGTGGCCGCATAATGGGCCGGCGCGCCGCTGCCGGCAGAGCGCAGGGTGGAGTTGATCTCTTCGATGTCCGGCAGCAGTTCCTTGCGGGAGCCGCTCTCGGCGGCGGCCAGCTGGCGCGGATCCTCGCCGCGGATGCGGGCCATCCGGTCGCGGGCCTGACGGCTGCGGCGGGCGGCCTCGTCCGGGGGGGCGATGGCCTCCTCCAGCCCCAGGTCGGGCTGGGTCTCAAGGCTCTGGCTTTCTGCCGCCCGCAGCGAGGCTTCGCGCTCGGCCTCCTCGCGCAGGATGCCGGTCAGGGCCGGATCAAGCGCGCGCGCGCGCTGCGGCTGCGGTTCGGCCTGCTGAGGCGGCATGTCTTCTTCTGCGTCCTGCGCAAAGACGTCCGGACCGTCCTGGCGGCTGTCTGCGAAAAAGGCTGCGGCCTCCTCGTCGAGGCGGCCGTACTCTGATACAGGTTCCGCGGCATCCTCGGCGGCTTCCTCAGCGGCCCGCTGCGGGGCGTTTGCCGCGGCGTCCTGCTCCGGCTCCTCCCCGGCCTCAGCCGGAGCGGGGGCGTCCTCTGCCAGCGGGGCAGCCGCGGTGTGCGCAGCGGCGGCCTGGAACCAGGTCTGGCCGCAGTCGGAACATTGCACATCCCGCCCTTCCGCAGGGATCACATCCTCCGGCACTTCGTATTCGGCTGCACAATTCGGGCAGGTCAGGCGCATCATGCTCTCCTCGGCACCATCCCGCCGCCCGGCGGGCGGGCGGGTTGTTTTTCAACGGATTATATGGGTCCGCGTCCGGCGGCGAAAGAGACAATTGGCCGGACGCCGCAGCCCTTGGCTTCCCGGCAACAGAGCCCCCATTGAAACTGCCGGCCCCTTGGGGCAAAACACCGGAGCAAAATACCGGGGCGCCAAACCGGGGCGCATTCAGGGGGCGGCAGTGATCGAGCTGGAAAATGTGGGTTACAACTACGGCGGCGGCGAGCTGCTGGATGCCGTGTCGGTGCAGCTGGCACCGGGCTCGTTCCACTTCCTGACCGGGCCGTCCGGCGCGGGCAAGACGACGCTGCTGAAACTCTGCTACGGTGCGCTGACACCGACCTCGGGCCGTGTGCGCGCCTTCAATATGGATGTGCACGGGCTGGACCGCGACCAGATGGCCTATCTGCGCCGCCGCGTCGGCGTGGTGCATCAGGACTGCCGGTTCCTGGACCATCTGCCGGTGATCGAGAACATCGCCCTGCCGCTTTTGGTGTCGGGGCGGGAACTGAACCACGAGGAGGCCAATCTGCGCGAGCTTCTGAACTGGGTCGGCCTCAGCGAGCGCGCCCATGCGCTGCCGCCGGAGCTGTCGGGCGGCGAGCGCCAGCGGGCCGCGCTGGCGCGCTCGGTGATCCTGTCGCCGGATGTGATCATCGCGGATGAGCCCACCGGCAACGTGGATTGGGAGATGTCGCAGCGGCTGCTGCAGCTTCTGGTGGAGCTGAACCGGATGGGCAAGACCATCCTGGTCGCCACCCATGACCTGTCGCTGATCCGGGCCGCCAAGAAACAGGTGCAGGCGCGGGTGCTGCGGATTTCCAACCGGCAATTGCAGCTCGCGGGGGCGGACCTATGACCGACAGCAAGCTGCACAAGCTGATCCTGGGTGACAAACAGGCCAACCGGGTGGTGCCGCCCACCGGTTTCACCGCCCAGCTGACGCTGTTTGTGGCGGGCGCGATGGGGTTTCTGGCGGTGTTTGCCCTGGCGCTGTCGATGGCCTCCGGCCGCCTGGCCGACCGCTGGGCCTCGGAGCTGGCGCGCGCCGCCACCCTGCGCATCAACGCCCCGGCGGAGCAGCGCGTGGCGCAGACCGAGGCGGCACTGGAGATCTTGCGCCAGACGCCGGGCGTGGCCACCGCGCGGGCGCTGACGGGCGAGGAGCAGGCGGCGCTGCTGGCGCCCTGGTTCGGCTCCAGCCTGCCTGCGGGCAGCCTGCCGCTGCCGCAGCTGATCGAGGTCACCGCGGATGATCCCGGTTATGACCCGTCGGGGCTGCGGCTGCGGCTTCAGGCCGAGGTGCCCGGCGCGGTGCTGGACGATCACACCCGCTGGCGCGAGCCGCTGGTCGATGCCGCACGTTCGCTGCGGCGCCTGGCCTGGGTCTCGATCCTGCTGATCGGCGGCGCCACCGCGGCGATGATCACCCTGGCGGCCAACGCCGCGCTGGCAGCCAATGCCCAGGTGATCGAGGTGCTGCGGCTGGTCGGCGCGCTCGACAGCTATATCGCCCAGGCCTTCATCCGCCGCTTCACCCTGCGGGCGCTGACCGGCGCAGCGGCCGGCGTGGTGCTGGGTATGATCGGGGTCTGGCTGATGCCGGAAGCCTCGGATGAGGGCGGTTTCCTGACCGGCCTCGGATTTCAGGGCTGGGGCTGGCTGGTGCCGCTCCTGATCCCGCCGCTGGGCGCGCTGGTGGCCTTTGCCGCCACCACCCGTGCCGCCACCAAACGTTTGGGAGAGCTGTCTTGAAGAACCCGGTCCAATGGCTGCGCTCGGCGGTCTTTCTGGTGCAGATGTATCTGGCGATGCTGGTGCTGGGCGTGGTGTTCGCCCCCTGGGCCGCGGTCTCGCCAAAGGGCGCGCGCCTGGCCTGCAAATCCTACGCCCGCTGGGTGCTGTGGACCGCGCGCTGGATGGTCGGCATCCGCTCCGAGGTGCGCGGCCAGGTGCCCTCCGGCGAGGTGATCGTCGCGGCCAAACACCAGAGCTTTCTGGACATCCTGATCATTTTCAACGCGGTGCCGTCGGCCCGCTTCATCATGAAGCGCGAGCTGATGTGGACGCCGGTGATAGGGGTGTATGCCAAACGCCTGGGCTGCGTGCCGGTCGACCGCGGCAAGCGCGGCGCGGCGATTGCCAAGATGGTCAAGGATGTGGCGCTGCAAAGCCGTGAACCGGGCCAGCTGATCATCTACTCCCAAGGCACCCGCGTGGCGCCCGGCGCCCGCAAGCCCTACAAGATCGGCACTGCGGTGCTGTACCAGGGCCTGAGCCAGCCCTGCGTCCCGGCCGCCACCAATGTGGGCGTGTTCTGGCCGCGCACCGGCATCTACCGCAAGCCGGGTCTGGCAGTGGTGGAGTTTCTGGAGCCGATGCTGCCGGGGATGGACCGCGACGACTTCATGGTGCAGCTGGAAAACCGGGTGGAGCAGCGCTCGGACGAATTGATGAGAGAAGCGGGATTTGAACCAGATGCAATACCTCAGCAGCATTGAACAACTGGAGGCGCTTTACGGGGAACCGGGGGCGCCTTCTTTACGTAAGGTGGCGCGGCAGATGACGCCGCTGTACCGCAAGTGGATCATGGCCTCAAAACTGTGCATGCTGGCCACCGTCGGCCCGGAAGGCACCGACGACAGCCCGCGCGGCGATGACGGCCCGGTAGTTCAGGAACTGGACCCCGGCACCCTGGCGCTGCCGGACTGGCGCGGCAACAACCGGCTGGACTCCTTGCGCAACATTGTGCGGGACGGGCGGGTGTCGCTGATGTTCCTGGTGCCGGGATCGAACAATGTGGTGCGCGTCAACGGCACCGCCCGGCTGACCGCCGACCCGGACCTGCGCGCGCGGTTTGTAAAGAAGGGCAAGCTGCCGGCCACGGTGATCGTGATCTCGATCGGCGAGATCTATTCCCAATGCGCGCGCGCAATGCTGCGGGCGGGCACCTGGAGCGGCACCGACGAAAGCGCAGGCCTGCCGACCATGGGCGACATCCTGGCCGAGCAGACAGCAGGCGAGGAGGGCGGTGCCGGATACGATCAAAGCTGGAACGCCCGCGCCGCCGAAACCATGTGGTGAGCGGGCGGCGCGGCGGTCAAGGACGTGCAGACGTCCTTGGCAAGAACCTTTCACACATTTCGCCGCCGCACGGCCTCTGCCCGGGGCAGTCCGGCCGGCTGGCCGCGGCGGCGGTCAGCCGATGACCTCGCCGATCAGGATCTGCGGCTGCACATCGGTGAAGTTCGGGATGTCCTCCAGCGCAGGCCCCGCCGCCTGCATCGCCGCGTCCAGCGCCGCCTGATCGGCAAACACGAATGTGGCGATGGCGTAAAACGGCGCCGGAACATGCGGCCCGCCTGCCAGCCCTTTGGCCACCACAGACGACTGGATATGCGGCCCCATGTGCTGCTCCACGATCTGCATGTGGGTCTTTGCGTAATAGGCGTGGTCGAACTTGGTCCCCTCAGTGACGGGGTAGATGACTTGCAACGTGACGGGCATGAACTTGTCTCCTGCGGGTTATACACTTTGGGGCAGTAGAGCGGGGTTGGGGCGCAAATGCCAAATGAAAAAGGGCAGCTGCCGCCAGCTGCCCTATACCGTACCCTGATTGGCCCGGCTTAGCTGTGGATCGGCCCGTCGCCGCAGGCCAGAGCCGCCTCGCGCACTGCCTCGGAATAGGTCGGGTGCGCGTGGCAGGTCAGTGCCACGTCCTCGGCAGAGGCGCCGAATTCCATCGCCACGCACAGCTCGTGGATCAGGTCGCCGGCCGCGGGGCCGATGATCGCGGCGCCGAGGATGCGGTCGGTTTCCTGGTCGGCGATGATCTTGACGAAACCGCCGTCGGCCTGGTGCACCGCCTTGGCGCGGGCGTTGCCCATGAACATGAACTTGCCGACCTTGATCTTCTTGCCCTCGGCCTTCAGCGCGTCCTCGGTCGCGCCCACGGTGGCGACTTCCGGCGTGGTGTAGACAACACCCGGAATGACGCCATAGTTCACATGGCCGTGCTTGCCCGCGATCACCTCGGCGACCGCCATGCCCTCATCCTCGGCCTTGTGCGCCAGCATCGGGCCTTCGATCACGTCACCGATGGCATAGATGCCCTTGATGTTGGTGGCCCAGTGGTTGTCGGTGGCGATCTGGCCGCGCTCGGTCATCTTGATGCCGAGGCCGTCCAGCCCCAGCCCTTCGGCATAGGGTTTGCGGCCCGTGGCCACCAGCACGACATCGGCGTCCAGCGTCTCCTCGCCGCCGCCCTTCTTGGGCTGGTACCTGACCTTGGCCTTGGACTTGGAGGTTTCCACCCCCTGCACGGCGGCGCCCAGGATGATGTTGAGGCCCTGCTTTTCCAGGATCCGCTTGAAGGAGCGCTGCACGTCCTTGTCCATGCCGGGGCAGACTGCGTCCATGTACTCCACCACGGTCACCTCGGACCCGAGGCGGGCATAGACCGAGCCCAGCTCCAGCCCGATGACGCCCGCGCCAATGACGGCCAGTTTCTTCGGGATCTTCGGCAGCTCCAGCGCGCCGGTGGAGGAGACCACGATCTTTTCGTCGATCTCGACGCCGGGAATGGACGCAGGCACCGAGCCGGAGGCGATCACGATGTTCTTGGCCTCATGCACGTCGTCGCCGACCTGCACCTTGCCGGCCGCCGGAATGGACGCCCAGCCCTTGATCCAGTCGATCTTGTTCTTCTTGAACAGGAACTCGATGCCGCCGGTGTTCTGGCCGATCACCTCATCCTTGTAGGCCTTCATCTGGTCCCAGTCGACCGAGGGGCTTTTGCCCTTGAGGCCCATATGGGCAAAGTTGTGCTCTGCCTCATGCAGCAGATGGGTCGAATGCAGCAGCGCCTTGGAGGGAATGCAGCCAACGTTCAGGCAGGTGCCGCCGAGGGTCTCGCGGCCCTCGACAACCGCTGTCTTCAGTCCCAGCTGGGCGCAGCGGATGGCGCAGACATAGCCGCCGGGGCCGGCGCCGATTACGATGACGTCATATTGGGACATGGGTCGGTTTTCCTCGTTTCTCCCCGGTTCCGTTCAGCGGAACACGCATTAGGGGATAGTGGTCTGATGATCAGACGGGGGTCAACATCTTGATCGAGATATTGGTGACCCCGTCGCGTTCAAGGTGCATGGCAAGCTCTTCCGAGCCGAAGAAGGCGCGGGCCTTCGCCAGGTCGGTGATCGCAAACAGCGCCACGGCGTGGTTCTTGCGGTCCGGATCGCTCCAGACGTTCAAATCGGTGATGCCCGCGGCCTGACGGTTGCGCTTGTCCTGCCGGAACACGGTCAGCCAGGCGTCGAAATCGGCCACATCGGCCTGCCAGAGAACATGGGTTGCCATCGGTGTTACTCCTTTGTCGGTATTGCAGGCAGGATGCACCGGATGGGGCGGGGAGCGCTTTGATCCCACTCAACTGACGGGGGGCTTGAGGCATTGCGTTCCGAATGGGGGCGCTGCCCCCGGCCCATGCGCAGTGGGGCCCCGCCCCGTTCGGCCCTGAAACCGCCTCCCAGGCGGTTTCCAGGACGGGCCTCACCCCACGGAGTATTTTTGCAAAGGTGAAAGCTCATGCGAGGAGCACCCCCGCGAGCATCGCGGCAAGGCCGCTGGTGGCGATGAGCCAGATTGCGGTGCGCAGATAGGGCACGCCGCTGAGGTAGGCAGGCAGGTAGAGGGCGCGGCCTGTGAGATAGGTGTAAATCCCGGTGGTGATCAAGGCGCTTTGCAGGCCTGCCAGTTCTGAAACCAGCGCCAAGGCGATGAAGACCGGGGCGGTTTCCAGGAAATTGGTAAAGGCCCGCCGCGCCCGGCCCGCCAGCGCGCTGCGGCTGACAGCGGTGTCGCGCGGGCCTGCGGTCCAGGCGTTGCCGACCGAGAGCTTCAGCAGGAAGCTGTCGCAGCTCACGTGGATCAGGGCGAGGATCGAGAGGCAGACAAGGCCCCAGAGCGGGAGGGTCATTGTGTCCCCCGATGTAGCTTTGCAATGCAGCTATCGGCCAAGAGTAGAATTTCTGCGCGATTAGAATTCATGGGAACCGCTAAGTCTTTTCATGACTAGAGTACAAGTGCCAAGCGTCATGGGAGCCCCCTCGCAGGCTTTGCAGTAAGGCTGCTGATAGCGGTAAGCCTGTTTGGGGCGGGAACTAGGTCAAATCGCCATGGCAAACATGCGTCTAAAGCAAGCAAGGATTGTGCAATCAAACAGCTAGCAAAAGGGTAGGTCTATTCCTGACCGGCTTTCCGAAGCTTCTTTTCAGCCCGTTTTCTCCTCTTCTTCTCTCGCTTAAGTTTATCTCTTGCGTCGGCAATTGCATTTTCCAGCTTAGCAGACGGTGTCTTTCCTTTTGGTTCTTCAAGCTTAAACGCTCTAGACACCTTTTTCGCTGCCTTCTCAACGGAAGACGATGAAGCAATTTTTCTTATTTCTTCTTCTGTTAATAGTTTCTTCATGCTTAAAAAACCTCTTCGGCGAGGAGCGCACGTCAAGCAGGCTCCTCGCTAGATTAGCGCCTTACAGGTCCATCAGCAAACGCCGCGGATCCTCCAGCGCTTCCTTGACGCGGACCAGGAAGGTCACGGCGCCTTTGCCGTCGACGATGCGGTGGTCATAGCTCAGCGCCAGATACATCATCGGGCGGATTTCCACCTTGCCGCCCACTGCCATCGGGCGGTCCTGGATCTTGTGCATGCCCAGGATGCCGGACTGCGGCGGGTTCAGGATCGGCGAGGACATCAGCGAGCCGTAGACGCCGCCGTTGGAGATGGTGAAGGTGCCGCCCTGCATCTCCGCCATCGACAGCTTGCCGTCGCGGGCGCGGGCACCCTTTTCGGCAATCGCCTTCTCGATGGTGGCAAAGGACATCGCGTCGGCGTCGCGGATCACCGGCACCACCAGGCCCGTGGGCGTGCCGGCGGCGATGCCCATGTGGACGTAGTTCTTGTAGACGATGTCGGTGCCGTCGATCTCGGCGTTGACTTCCGGAACTTCCTTCAGCGCGTGGCAGCAGGCCTTGGTGAAGAAGGACATGAAGCCCAGTTTCACGCCGTGCTTCTTCAGGAACAGGTCCTTGTACTCGTTGCGCAGCGCCATCACCTCGGTCATGTCGACCTCGTTGTAGGTGGTCAGCATGGCAGCGGTGTTCTGGCTGTCCTTCAGGCGCTTGGCGATGGTCTGGCGCAGGCGGGTCATCTTCACCCGCTCTTCGCGCGCAGCGTCGTCGGCGGTAACGGGGCCGCGGACCTGGGCCGGTGCCTGCGCAGGCGCGGCTGCGGGGGCTGCCTTGGCGGCGGCCACGGCGGCGGCGACGTCTTCCTTCATGATGCGGCCGTCACGGCCCGAGCCGGTGACCTGATCGGCGCTGATGCCGGCCTCTGCCATGGCTTTCTCGGCGGAGGGTGCGTTGGCAACGTCCTTGGAGCCGGTGGCAGCGGCTGCCGGGGCGGGGGCTGCGGCAGGTGCGGCAGCAGCACCGGCGGCGCCGGAGGCAATCACGCCCAGCTGAGAGGAGGCCTGCACGGTGGCGCCTTCAGCGGCCATGATCTCTGTCAGAACGCCGGCCGCGGGTGCGGGCACCTCGACGGAGACCTTGTCGGTTTCCAGCTCGCACAGCATTTCATCCTGCGCGACGGTGTCGCCCACCTTCTTGAACCAGGAGGAAACGGGCGCCTCGGAGACCGACTCGCCAAGTGCGGGAACCATGACCGGCACCGGAGCGCTGTCATCGCCGGAGGACGCAGCAGCCGGAGCCGGTGCTGCCGGCTTTCCAGCAGAGGGCGCGGCGGGGGCTGCGGCGGCGCCATTGGCCTCGGTCAGGGTGGCCAGCAGCGCGTCGACACCGACGGTGTCGCCTTCTGCGGCGACGATCTCGCCCAAGGTCCCGGCGGCGGGCGAGGGCACCTCGACCGTCACCTTGTCGGTTTCCAGCTCACAGAGCATTTCATCGGCATTGACGCTGTCGCCGGGCTTCTTGAACCAGGTGGCCACGGTGGCCTCGGTCACGGATTCGCCCAGGGTGGGTACGCGGACTTCGGTTGTCATGTCTCTTTATCCTCAGATGCTCAGCGCTTCGTTCACGAGGGCTGCTTGTTGGGCTTTGTGTTCGCTG
>JABXIA010000190.1 GCA_013373325.1 Paracoccaceae bacterium | reverse complement strand
CGGGGTGGCGGCAATACGGGACGGAACACAACCATCATCCGCTCGAACTACCTGCAGGATCACTCGGCTGCGATCTATGAAAAGGCGCGCAGCCTGTATGAGACCATGTCGCAGGACCTGAACTACAACGTTATGTTCAGCCCGCGCGGCGTGATCATGCTGGCACAGACCGAGCATGAGATCCGCGGCTACAAGCGCACCGCGCATGCGAACCAGCAGCAGGGCGTTCAGACCGAGTGGATCACCCCCGAGCGCGTCAAGGAGATCGTGCCGATCATCAACCTGCACGGCCCGCGTTACCCCGTTCTGGGCGGCCTGTGGCAGGAGCGCGGCGGCACCGCCCGTCACGATGCCGTGGCTTGGGGCTATGCGCGTGCGTGCTCCGACATGGGCATGGACATCATCCAGAAGTGCGAAGTCACCGGTGTGCGCGTTGAGAACGGCCGCACCGTGGGTGTCGACACGACCAAGGGTCCGATCGATTGCGACAAGCTGGGCATGATCGTTGCCGGCAACGCCTCGGTGCTGTCGGAAATGGCGGGTTTCCGTCTGCCGATGGAATCCGTTGCCCTGCAGGCAATGGTGTCCGAGCCGATTAAACCCTGCATGGACGTAGTTGTGATGGCCAACACCGTGCACGGCTACATGTCCCAGTCCGACAAGGGCGAGATGGTCATTGGCGGCGGCACCGACGGGTTCAACAACTACACCCAGCGCGGTTCGTTCCACCATATCGAGGAAACGGTCCGCGCGCTGGTCGAAACATTCCCGATGGTAAGCCGCCTGAAGATGCTGCGCCAGTGGGGCGGCATCGTGGACGTGACCGGCGACCGTTCGCCGATCATCTCCAAGACCCCGGTCCAGAACTGCTTCATCAACTGCGGCTGGGGCACCGGCGGCTTTAAATCCATCCCGGGTTCGGGCTGGGCGATGGCAGAGCTGATGGCCACTGGCCATTCGCCGCTGACTGAGGAGTTCTCGATCAACCGCTTCAAAGAAGGCAAGTTCATCGACGAGAGCGTCGCCGCTGGGGTTGCTCACTGATGTCAGTGGCCGCCGCTCATATGGTCAAACTGGCTGAGGGCCCCTCCCTTGGCCTGGTTGCTGCGGGAATCCGGTTTTCTGCCGAAACCGCGGAACACGGTGATGACTGCGGCCAGAACGAGGATCGCCAGAGGGGCGATTTTCAACAAGTTCAAATAGATCGAGCTGTCTTCCATGCCAGTTTAGGTGTGTACGGCAGGATCGGTTTTCAAGAAGGAAGCAAACAATGCTGATCCTTGAATGTCCCTACTGCGGTGTCAAAGCCGAAGAAACCGAACTGGCCGCGGGCGGCGAAGCGCATCTGAAGCGCTATGGCCCCGGCTCCTCGGATGATGAGTTCCATGACTACCTGTTCATGCGCGAAAACCCCAAAGGCGTCCACTTTGAACGCTGGCGCCATGCCAACGGCTGCGGCAAGTGGTTCCACGCCGCCCGCTGCACCATGACGCTGGAGGTCTTTGGCACCTACACCGCACAGACCAGCGTGCCGCCGCAGGAGATCCAGGACAAGATCTCTGCCAAACGCCCGGGCTGGACCTGGCGCGAATTTTCGGACGGTCAGAAATGATCCGCCGCCTGATTGAAACACCCGCTTTTCTCTTGAAAGGTCTGCGCCCATGAGCACGCGTCTTGCCAAACACGGCCGGCTGATCGACCGCTCCAAACAGATCGCCTTCACTTTCAACGGCAAGTCCATGAAGGGTTATGCCGGCGATACGCTCGCATCCGCCCTGCTGGCCAACGGCCAGGTGATGATGGGCCGCTCGTTCAAATACCACCGTCCGCGCGGCGTTGTCGCATCCGGCTCGGAGGAGCCCAATGCGCTGATGCAGCTGGGTGTGGGCGACCGTTATGAGCCCAACCAGCGCGCCACCACCACCGAACTGTTCTCAGGCCTGACCGCGCAGTCGCAGAACCACTGGCCGAGCCTGGAGTTCGACGTCCTGTCGATCAACAACAAGCTGTCCCGGTTCCTGACCGCCGGCTTCTATTACAAGATGTTCATCCACCCGCGTCCGCTGTGGAAGCACGTCTATGAGCCGATCATCCGTAAGTCTGCCGGTCTTGGCGCAGCCCCCGACAAGGAGCTGAAGGACGCCGACACCTACGAGCACTTCTACTTCTTCGCGGATGTGCTCGTCATCGGCGGCGGCGTTGCCGGCCTGCAGGCCGCCAAGGCGGCGGCGGCGTCCGGCGCCAAGGTTCTGGTCCTGGAGCAGAACAACTACTGGGGCGGCCGCGCGCCGGTTGACGGCGGCACCATTGACGGCGAAGCGCCCGAGGCCTGGATCGAGAAGACCCTGGCAGAGCTGCGCGGGATGGACAACGTTACGCTCCGCGACCGCTGCATGGGCTCCGGCGTCTATGATCACGGCTATGCCCTGGGCTATGAGCGACTGACCGACCACGCACCGGGCCAGGGCGGCCCACGCCACCGTCTGTGGCGCATCCGTGCAAGCCAGATCGTCACCGCAACCGGTGCCATCGAGCGTCCGCTGTCCTTTGCCGGCAACGACGTGCCGGGCGTGATGCTGGCTGCCTCGATGCGTGATTATGTGGTGAACTGGGGCATCAACCCGGGCCAGAAGGTTGTGGTTGCCACCAACAACGACGACGCCTACCGCACAGCACTTGTGCTGCATGACGCGGGCATCGAAGTGGTCCGCGTGGTCGACACCCGCGAAACCGGCGGCGGCGCGCTGATGGAAGCGGTCCGCGAGAAGGGCATCCGGGTCGAGCTGGGCCGCGCCATCGCCAAGGTGAAGGACGGCAAATGCGTGACCGAGGTTGCCATCTGCGCCCAGAACGGCGAGGGCGGCGCGCGTGAAGTCGTGCAGGCTGACGCGGTTGCGATGTCCGGCGGCTGGTCGCCGGTTGTCCACCTGTGGTCTCACTGTGGCGGCAAGCTGATCTGGGATGAAGCGAACGCCAACTTCCGCCCCGATGCCACCCGTCCGCCGCTGAGCCATGACGGCAACGGCTTTGTGGTTCCGGCAGGCGCCGCGAACGGCGAATTCGGCCTGGGCGCCATCCTCGAAGATGCAGCCGCAGCAGGTGCTAAGGCGGCTGAGGCGGCTGGCTTCCCGGCGAAATCCGTGGCGGCTGCCAAGGGTGAGTCCGAGGCGGAAGCACAGATGGAAGCGGTCTGGCTGATGCCCGCCAAGGCAGACATCAAGCTGCGCATGAAATCCTGGCTGGTTTACCAGAACGACGTGAAAGTGTCGGACGTGCAGCTGGCGGCGCGTGAAGGCTATGAGAGCGTTGAGCACACCAAGCGCTACACCACGCTGGGCATGGCCACCGACCAGGGTAAGCTGTCCAACATCAACGGTCTGGCCATTCTGGCCGACAGCCTGAACTCGGAAATCCCGCAGGTGGGCACCACCACCTTCCGTCCGCCATACCACCCGATTTCGCTGGGCGCGATCGCTGGCGAGGCACGGGG
>JABXIA010000357.1 GCA_013373325.1 Paracoccaceae bacterium | reverse complement strand
GGACGGTTTTGCTTCCAGCCCGGCGCTCGCGTCATAGACGGCAAACTCCGGCTGCATTACTTCATAGCGATCGGTATTCTTGCGCACCGGATTGCGCACCGTGTAGATCTGGCTGCCGTCCTCGGAGACCGCCAGCGACGCCAAGGAGCGGCGGGTCACATCGCCCTCCGACTGGGCGGCGAGGAACACCTTTTCGCAGGTCTCGATATCGACCCCGACCACATCCTGCCAATGGTTCAGCAGCACATAGGCGATGCGGTTGTCCGGCGACATGGCGATCACGCCGGGTGTTACATTCGCCCCCAGATCGCAGTCGGCCTTGACCGAGCGATCTTCGGCGTCAAAGACATAGAGGTTGGAGGGCCGGGCCACCGTCACCAGAAGGTCGCCAGCGGCCAGCGGCAGGGCTGACGCGCAAAACGCGGCAGCAGCAAAAAGCGCGGATTTCATGATGCGGGTCTCCTCAGGTTTCGGCATCGGTGGGATAGGTGGCGCCAAGCGCGCGCCAGTCCTTGGCGGCATTGGGCGCGCCCTCGTCCCAGTTCGGGTGGTTGACCATGATGTCGGGCACCTGCGCAGGCCACCAGCAGGGGTCGGAGCAGCCGTAAAGGTCCGCCTCCATCGGCTGGCACAGCGCGGCCAGGCCGCCAAAGGGATCGACCTCCCAGCCCGGGTCGAATGTGGTGGCACAGCCTGCGGTCACGGTCTGCATCGCGCGGACCTCTTCCATCTGGCCTTCGGCCGCGGCCTGCTGAACGCGTTCGGCTTTCTGATTGAGCGGTTTCATTTTCCAAACGCCCTCCTCGGCGCAACATGGTGGTGAAAGAACTGCGGTGCCTGGGCGATCAGCCGGGCATAGGCGGCGACGCCAAAGTCGATCCAGTCGCGCATCAGGTCGCAGTAGTGATAGGTGGGCATCATCGGGTCGCTGAAATGGGCATAGCTCTCGTGGTAGCATCCGCCCGCGCACAGATTGCGTATCCGGCAGGTGGCACAGCCCTTCTCGGTGCGGTCAGACCGCGCCTTGATGAAGCCCGACAGCTCCTTGCGCTTGATGCCCTCATCGACGGTGCCGAACTGGTCCATCTCCGATCCAGTAAACCGGTGGCACAGGTTCAACGCGCCATCGTGATTCACTGCCAGCATTCCAACACCGGCCCCGCAGGGCAGCGCCTTGGAGCGCCCCTCGTAGAGATCGTTCATCATCTGATGCATGTTGGAAAAGCCGATGTTGCGGCCCTCCAGCGCCGCCTCGACATAGAGCCTGCCAAGGGATTTCATCCCCTCGAACACCTCCAGCAGCTCGGCACCGTTCAGGTTGAAGGCATCCATCTCGCCCGAGGTTACCGGCGAAAACCCCACCTCGGCGAAACCGATATCGTTCTTCAGATGGTCCCAGATCTCGACGATATTTGTGATGCCTGCAGTCAGGGTGACGCGGGCGCCCACGGGTTTCGATTTGTACCGCGACAACAGCAGCCGCGCCTTGGCGGCCACGGTGTCATAGGTGCCCTTGCCGCCCACCGTCTTGCGGTTCAGGTCGTGCTGAGCTTTGGGCCCGTCGATGGACACGGTCAGGCCGAAGCGATGTTCGTCCAGCCAGTCGATCAGCGGTTCGGTCAACAGCGTCGCATTGGTGGTGAGGCTGAAGTTCACCTCTTTGCCAAGCGCCGCGAAATGCGGCTCGGCCCAGTCCACCACCTGCCGGATCAGGGGCAGGTTCGACAGCGGCTCGCCGCCGAAAAACACGATGTTATAGCTGTCCCGGTCCGGGTTCTCGGCCAGCAGCATCTCTGCTGACTTCCGCGCTGTGTCAAAGGCCATCTTCTGACCCTTCGACGGTACCGCCAGATCCTCCTTGTAGCAATAAGAGCAGGCCAGGTTGCAGCCGGTGTTGACGTTCAGAACGATGGTGGTCAGCGGGAAGGTCTCGATCTCGATCGGCGGCCGTTCCGGCTGCAGCGGGCGGCCGTCATTGACGATATCCAGCCGCACCAGCCCGTCGAGCCGCGCCGCTGCGTCCTTGGCCGCAAACCGCGCCTCGAACTCGTCAATCGAGAACGCCTGCTCCTGGGCGGCATAGTCCAGGATGTCGCGGTCCACCCCGTCCATCTCAAAGATCGAGGTGGTGGGCACATGGAACAGAACCTCCCGCCCTTCGACCTCTACCCGGTGCGCATTGGCCGGCTGATAGTGAAAGTCTTTCATGATCTCTCCCCCTGTCTCAGCGGATCGGCGGGTCGATGAAGCGCTGCACGGTGACGATCAGCATCGCCTCCGCCTGCTGGCCCATCGCCTCCGCCTGCACGGTCAGCTCGCCCGCATTATTAGCGCTAAAGGGCCGGTTCGGGTTTGGTCCTGCAACCGCAGGCGCAAAGATCCCGCTTGGCTGCATTTCGCCCGCAAATTCAGTGTCTTTCATGTGCGCTGCGTGCTCATGCGCGTTGGCCACGGTCCATTGCGCCTCAACCCGGCCGATGCGCACATCGTCCTCGGTCCCGGCCTCGCCGTCGGGGCCGTTCCACATGCCAACTGCGTTGAAATAGGCAGGCACCGCCGCCGGGCCATCCTCGCTGCCGCCGCCAACGCGGGCGATGGTGAACTCCGGCTCCACCCGCAGGCTGTCGACAGAGGTGTAATGGGCGATCTGCCCCTCAGCCCCTCCCGCGCTGAAGGTGACAACGCCGTTGCCCTCAGCCGCCAGCGACAGCGCCGCGCCATAGGTATTTGCAGCCGCCTCACCGGCAGAGGCGTCCAGCCCGTCCAGCCCGGTGCCAACCACCTGCACCTGCGCCTCCCCAGCCGGCGCGGCAGAGGGAACAGTGCCCAGGATGACGCTGCCAGCCCCGTCCCGCACACCGCTCAGCGGCGCGCCCAAGGCATCGTTGCCGCGGTCGAACTGGCGGCCCTGCAAGCTGTTGCCGTCTTCCGACAGCGCCAGAACCTGGCGGTAGGCGGTGCCGTCAATGTCCAGGTTGGCACGCCATTCGAAGCCGGTGTAGAGGTTCATCTGGCCGGACGCGGGAAGCACAGTGCCGTCCGCCGTCACGAACTCGCCGCTGACCTGATAGGGTGAGGCATCGCCGGTGACCGTCAGCTTCCCGTAGGCTTCGCCAATGCTGGGCAGGTCGGTCATCACCACCCAGTCGCCCGCCACCTGCTGCTTGTCCGCAGCCTGCCAATCTGTCCAGGCATCAGTCTCCAGCGGGTTCTGCTGCGCCAGAAAGCCGGCGATCTCGGTCCGCGCGATCTTGTACCACTCCCGGTCGCGGCCAAGCGCCTGGTATTCGATGGTTGGGAAATGGCCGACATGGAAATCCATATGCAGCTCCCACTCCTCTGCGGTGCGGTTCTGCAGCAGCCCCCGCGCGCCGGTATGGCAACGGGCGCACATTGAGGCAAAGGGCTCGTCGAAGCTCTCCTGCGCGTTCGGGTCCTTCTCCAGGGCATAGCGGAAGGGCGCTGCTTCGGAGGGGGCGAGGCCCTGGGTGTCCGCCAGATGCTGCACGATGGCGCGGCGGTCCCCGGCGCTGATCTCCAGCCCGTGCGACTGCTGCATCCGGACGATGGTCATCATCCAGCCTTCAGGCGACTTGCGCTGGCCGCTGATCCGGCTCAGCCCGTTTTCCTCTGCCGTGTGGCAGCTGGAGCAGATATTCTGCAGCAGCTCTTCGCTGGCCATTGCAGGCACCGCGCCCGCCGCTGAGATCAGAAGTGCAGCCGTCAGGCTGCGGGGTCGTAGTTGCATGGGTCAGTCTCCCTGTTTGTGGTGTCCCAGGGGATCTGCGCCCCCTCGGTAAAGCCTTGTGACAAAAGCCATTTGTGGATCGCCTGTGCCGCCTGCGGAGATGCCTGCGGCAAAACTGTGCTGTGAAAATGGGCGGCATCCGGCAGCGCCTGGCCATTCAGGCGGCGAAGCAGAGGAACGATTTCCTGCCCCGCGGTAAAGGCTGCACCGCCAGGGGCATCGCAGGTGATCAGAACTTCGCGCCGCGCCAGATGACCGTCTTGCACGACAACACGCGTGCCCACGTGCGGGCGGATGTCCGTGTCATGAGCGGGTGTGTTATCGGGCCAAGACGCGCGCTGCTGCCAGAATGGGGTGCTGAATCCTGACTCGCGGTAGAAGTCCCGGCCCACTCGCGCCTGCCGCCAGAAGGTTTCCGCCACCCGGTTGCAGTAGAACTCGCGGGCCAGTTCCGTCTTCCCTGACAAGAGCGCCCGTGCGATGGGTGCCGCCATCAGCGCAGAGGAAACCGCCCAGAACATTCCGTGCCCCGACAAGGGATCCAGCGCTACCGCCGCATCGCCCAGCCGCGGGCAGAGCGGGTCCAGTTCCGGCGCCGTAAGCCGCGGCGCGATAGCATGCACGGCGGGGCGGGAGGGCAGGGGGATGCCGCCAAGCACGGTCTCCCACAGTGCAACCAAGGCTGCATTGCCGCCTGTGCGGCCGAGCGTGGCCGGGCTGCCCACGGCCTGCAGCCACAGCTGGTCCTGGTTCAGTGGAGCCGACCAGACCCAGCCGTCAGGCCGTGCCTCGATTCGGGACGTCTCCATGTTACTGGCATGAAGCGGTGCAAGTCCGGCAATGGAGATCGTTTCCGGTCCCACCAGATCAGCACGTTTTACATCCGGGTTCTGGCGCGGCGCGCGGCGGCCGCGGGCCTCAAACAGAAGCCGGGCAGACAGGCATCGGCCATCGGCCAGGCGGATTTCACCGGCCTTTGGCCGAACGCGGGATACACCTGCATTGAAGACGCTGACACCCGCATCCTGCGCCGCCCCAAGCAGCCCGGCATCAAAAGCGCTGCGGTCGGCCAGATGCTCGCTGTTCTGCCCGCCCTGGAATTCGCCCCAGCTGACATGGCGCTGGGCCGCCGGGGCGATCCCGGCCAGCGGCAGCCCGTGCCGCGCCAGGATCGCAGCGACGCGGCTGGACATGCCTTCGTACCGTGGCGCGCTTGGCGGCAAAGTGGCCAGAGCCACGCTGAACCCGGCCCGCGCCAGCAGAACCGCTGCCGTCGACCCGGCTGGGCCGCCGCCTGCAATCGCGATGTCAAAGGTGCCAATTTGAGGTGCCATTTAACCAAGGTGCCCCGGCGGGCCGCGCCTTGTGGCGGACACATCCGGACAACAACCCGACATTTCCGGACAGAATCGGCCACCTGCGCCCCGGTTGCGGCAATTTTTCTGGAATAGCGGATTTTTGCGGTATTCTGCAGCAATCCTGAGGAACTGCGCGATGCCACACACTTACCAGCCACGGATTTCCGCCTCCACTTTGAACGATCCGCTGCGGGCGGTGGAGTTCATGAACGGTGATTCTGCCGCTATTTCCCGCAACGCGGGGATCCGCTCGCAAGACCTGGACGGTGAGATCGGTCTAAAGAAATTCGTGGACTTCTGCGAACATGCCGCTGACCAGCTGAACCTTCCCGATTTCGGCTGGCGGGTGGGTTCGGTCTTCGACCTGCAAAACCTTGGTGCGCTTGGGGAATATATCATGCAGGCGCCGACGCTTGGGGCCGCTCTGGCACTGTTCCGAAACGCCTTTCCGATGGTGCAAAGCGACTCGGAACTGCGCCTGACGGTCAACGGGGACCAGGCACGGCTGACCTACAGGATCCTCGACACAGGGATCTGGCCGCGGCAGCAGGATGCCGAGCTGACGTTATCTGTGTTTCATAGTCTTATCCGGTCTGCCTCCGGCCCGGACTGGCGGCCCGAATTGCTTTCGCTGGAGCACGAATCAAGCGCACTGCACAGCCGCAGTACTGCCGGACCGCGCTGTCCGGTACAGTATGCGGCGCCCTCGAACACGCTGGTGTTTTCGTCGGGCCTCCTTGATCTGCCGCTGGCGGCCAGAGAGCATCCCGCCTTCAAGGTTGCATCGCAATCAATTGTCCGCACCGCCCGGCAGAGTGAACGGGACGCGCCGGTCACTGTGCGGGTGCGCCGGGAGCTGCTGATGCGGATCGGCCGAGAGAGTTTTGAACAGACCGCCATCGCCGCCGCGCTGGGGATGTCGCGCCGAACGCTGCGGCGCCGGCTCGAAGATGAAGGGCAGAAGTTCTCCCGCCTGCTGGCAGGCTGCCGGATGGAGATCGCCAAGCGCATGCTGCTGGCTCCGGGCGCGCAGCTTCACGATATCTCCGAAAGGCTGGGTTATTCAGAGGTATCGGCATTTGAGCGCGCCTTCCGGCAGCAGGAGGGAGCCACCCCAAGCCAGTTCAGAAAGCAATCCTCAGCCTGAAGCCCCGGGTGGATGCAGCAGGCATGAGTTTGGTTCCAAGGAAAAGCGGCCTTCAAAGGCGCACGTAGCGCACACCATTCCTGGTGCGCGCTTCGCTGATGAGGCGTTTAAGCACTAGACTGCGGTCATGCTTCGAGAGCCAGCTTGTGGACGTGGATTTCATTGATCGGGTGGCTCTCTGCGCCGATAATGCCAGGCCGCGCATGCCGGTAAAGCGAACGCCAGTAAGGCTGGATGATTGTCCCGTCCTCGCGCATGAACTCCTCAATCTTTTCCATATGCCCGCGGCGTGTATCCGCATCCGCAATGGCTGAGGCTTCTTCCAGCATGCTATCGAATCCGGCGCTGGCGAGGCCGGTTTCATTCCAGGCAACTCCGGTCTTGTAGGCCAGCGTCAGCACCTGCACCCCCAGCGGGCGGTGGCCCCAGTCGGTGGAGCTGAACGGGTATTTGTCCCAATCGTTCCAGAAGGTGTTGCCTGGCAGCACGGTGCGTTTGACCTCGAGCCCCGCATCGCGCATCTGCGCCGCCAGCGCATCGGTGGTATTGCGCCGCCAATCGTCGTCGATTGAGATCAGCTCGTGCTCGAAATCGAGCATGCCGGCTTCTTCCATCAACTGGCGCGCCGCCTCGGCGTCACGCGCAGGCGCACCGATGTCGGCGTATTCCGGGTGGATCGGGCAGACGTG
>JABXIA010000230.1 GCA_013373325.1 Paracoccaceae bacterium | reverse complement strand
GTGATCTCCTCCCCCTCGCGCCAGTAGGAGGAGAGCTGCAGGACGGAAGGGCCGGAGAGGCCGCGGTGGGTGAACAGAAGCGCCTCGTCAAAGGACGTGCGCGCATTACTGAGACGTGACGGCAGGGAGACCCCGGCCAGCGGCTGGAACCGGCCGTCGGGGAATGTGAAGGGCACCAGGCCTGCGCGGGTCTCTGTCACCTCAAGCCCGAACTGGCGGGCAAGGTCATAGGCGAGGCCAGTGGCGCCCATCTTGGGGATCGACTTGCCGCCGGTCGCCAGCACCAGGTTGCGGCAGGTGACGGTCTGCGCCTTGCCCTCGCGCAGCAGCCGGACGGTATAGCCGTCTGCGGTTTGCGCCACGGCCTCAACAGAGGTGTGCAGCCACAGGTCGGCGCCTGCCTCCCGCATCTCCTCAACCAGCATGGCGATGATCTGTTTGGAGGAGCCGTCGCAGAACAGCTGGCCCAGGGTCTTTTCGTGCCAGGCGATGCCGTGGCGGTCCACCAGTTCGATGAAATCCCACTGGGTATAGCGCGCCAGCGCCGACTTGCAGAAATGCGGGTTGGCAGAGAGGTAGTTCTTCGCCTCTGCATACATATTGGTGAAGTTGCAGCGGCCGCCGCCGGAAATGCGGATCTTCTCACCTGGAGCCTTAGCGTGGTCGATCACCAAAGTGCTGCCGCCGGCATGGCGCGCGCACATCATGCCAGCCGCGCCGGCGCCGAGAATCAGGGTGTTTATCCGCATGGCGCGCATCCACCACGGAACCGGCGGCGGCGCAAGGGGCAGGCCGGCGGGGGCGGTCCGGCGGATTGGCGCTGGCAGGCGGGCAGCTTCCTGCCTGTCAAGACGGACCGCCGCGCGGGCGGTGGATTCTTGCCGAACTGTGTTCTTTTTCTGGCGCCGCGGCTCACGTTTCGTTACAGTTTATGTGAGACCCCGAAAAATGGGGCGGAACGAGGCATATAGTGGCGGTATTCCCATGACTGAGATGGTCTATGGCGCGGTTCCCGTGCAGGCAGGTGAGCCGATTCTTCCCAAGTGGTGGCGGACGCTGGATAAATGGACGATGTCCTGCATCCTGATGCTGTTCGTGATCGGGCTTTTGCTGGGGCTTGCCGCCTCAGTTCCGCTGGCGGAAAGGAACGGGTTCGGCAATTTCCACTATGTGCAGCGGCAGGCGGTTTTCGGCCTGACGGCGCTGGCGGCAATGCTGATGACCTCGGTGATGTCGCCCACGCTGGTGCGGCGGCTGGCAGTTGTCGGCTTTGCGGTGGCATTTGTGGCGCTGGCCTTCCTTCCGATCTTCGGTACCGATTTCGGTAAGGGCGCGGTGCGCTGGTATTCGCTTGGCTTTGCCTCGCTGCAACCTTCGGAGTTCCTGAAGCCCGGTTTCATCGTGGTCGCCGCCTGGATGATCGCCGCCAGCCAGCAGATCAACGGTCCGCCGGGCACGCTGATGTCGTTCGCGCTGTGCATGATGGTGGTGATGATGCTGGTCTTGCAGCCGGATTTCGGCCAGGCAAGCCTGATCCTGTTCGGCTGGGGGGTGATGTATTTTGTCGCCGGAGCGCCGATGCTGCTGCTGGTCTGCATGGCCGCGGTGGTCGTAGTGGGCGGCGTCTTTGCCTATAACAGCTCCGAACACTTTGCCCGCCGCATCGACGGCTTCTTGAACCCGGATGTCGACCCGACCACCCAGCTCGGCTATGCCACCAACGCGATCCGCGAGGGCGGGTTGTTCGGCGTCGGCGTCGGCGAGGGGCAGGTGAAATGGTCGCTGCCTGATGCCCATACCGACTTCATCGTCGCCGTCGCGGCTGAGGAATACGGGCTGGTGCTGGTGGCGGTTCTGATTGCGCTTTATGCCTCTATCGTGGTGCGCTCGCTGTTCCGGCTGATGCGTGAACGCGATACTTTTATCCGCCTCGCGGGCACTGGCTTGGTGTGCATGTTCGGCGTGCAGGCGATGATCAACATGGGGGTTGCGGTGCGGCTCTTGCCCGCCAAAGGCATGACTTTGCCGTTTGTCAGCTATGGCGGATCTTCGCTGATTGCCACCGGGATCGCGGTGGGTATGCTCCTGGCCTTTACCCGGACGCGCCCGCAGGGCGGGATTGCCGATTACCTGAACGGCCGCGGCCGCTGACGAGACAAGAAAAGAGACCAGCTGCGATGGCACAGAAAATGCTTTTGATGGCTGCCGGGGGAACCGGCGGCCATATGTTTCCTGCACAGGCGCTGGCCGAGATGATGCTGGCGCGCGGCTGGCGGGTGAAGCTGTCGACGGATGCGCGCGGCGCGCGCTACACCGCGTCCTTCCCCAGCGCAGTGGAAATCTCGCAGGTATCCTCTGCCACCTTTGCCCGCGGCGGGCTTCTGGCCAAGGCGCTGGTGGCGCCGAAGATTGCCGGCGGCGTTATGTCGATGGCGATGCAGATGCGCAGTGACCGCCCCGATGCGGTGATCGGCTTCGGCGGCTACCCGTCGATCCCGGCGCTGGGGGCGGCAACGCTGTTGAAGCTGCCGCGGATGATCCATGAGCAGAACGGGGTGCTGGGGCGGGTGAACCAGATCTTTGCAACCCGCGTCGCGGGCGTCGCCTGCGGCACCTGGCCGACCGCGCTGCCGGAGGGCGTCGCGCATGAGCATGTGGGCAACCCGGTCCGCAGTGCGGTGAAGGAACGGGCCGGTGCCGGCTATATTCCGCCGGGGGATTACCCGATGTCGCTTTTGGTGATGGGCGGCAGTCAGGGCGCGCGCATCCTCTCTGACGTGGTGCCTGCTGCCGTCGCGGCGCTGCCGGAGGAGATCCGCCGGCACCTGCGCGTCTCGCATCAGGCGCGCGAAGAAGACCTGCAGCGGGTCAGCGCGTTCTATGCGGAACACGGCATAAATGCCGATGTGCAGACGTTTTTCACCGATGTGCCCGCCCGCATGTCGGAGGCGCAGCTAGTGATCTCGCGCTCGGGCGCCTCCTCGGTCGCGGATATCTCGATCATCGGGCGGCCGTCGATCCTGATCCCCTTTGCCGCCGCTGCAGGCGACCACCAGAGCGCCAATGCGCGCGGGCTGGTTGATGCCAATGCTGCAGTTATGATTCCCGAAAGCGCCCTTGATATCCCGGTTCTGGCAGAGCATATGGGCGCGATTCTGAGTAACCCGCAGGCTGCCGCGCAGATGGCAACCGCTGCACTGAGCGCCGGGGTCCCCGATGCTGCCGAACGTCTGGCAGCACTGGTGGAGCAGCTGGCCGAGGAAGGATAAAAGTATGAACCCCGCAACCAAACTGCCCGGTGACGTCGGCCCGATCCATTTCGTGGGTATCGGAGGCATCGGCATGTCGGGCATCGCCGAGGTGCTCTTGAACCTCGGTTACATGGTGCAGGGCTCGGATCTGAAATCCTCCAAGATCACTCAGCGGCTGGAGAAGCTGGGTGCGCGGATTTTCGTGGGCCAGAAGGCGGAGAACCTGGAGGAGGCCGCGGTTGTGGTGATCTCCTCGGCGATCAAGCCGGGCAACCCGGAGCTGGACGAGGCGCGCCTGCGCGGCCTGCCGGTGGTGCGCCGGGCCGACATGCTGGCAGAGCTGATGCGGCTGAAATCCAACGTCGCCATTGCCGGTACCCACGGCAAGACCACAACCACCACGATGATGGCGGAACTGATGGTGGCTGGCGGATTTGACCCGACCATCGTCAACGGCGGCATCATTCACGCCTATGGCTCCAACGCGCGGATGGGGCAGGGCGAGTGGATGGTGGTTGAGGCGGATGAGAGCGACGGCTCCTTCAACCGGCTGCCTGCAACCATCGCTGTGGTGACCAATATCGACCCTGAGCATATGGAGCACTGGGGCGACTTCGACACGCTGCGCGACGGTTTCCTGGAATTTGTCTCCAACATCCCGTTCTACGGTGTTGCCGTCTGCTGCACCGACCACCCCGAGGTGCAGGCGCTGGTGGGCAGGATTTCCGACCGCCGCGTTGTGACCTATGGCTTCAACGCGCAGGCAGATGTGCGCGCGGTGAACCTGACCTACAAGGCTGGCGTTGCGCATTTCGACGTGGTGCTGCAGGCCGAGGACCGGGTGATCGAGGGCTGCACCCTGCCTATGCCGGGGGACCACAATGTTTCCAACGCGCTGTCTGCGGTGGCAGTGGCGCGGCATCTGGGCATGAACAGTGTCGAAATCCGCGAGGCTCTGGCGGCCTTTGGCGGCGTAAACCGCCGGTTCACCAAAGTGGGTGAAGTGGGTGGCGTCACCATCATCGACGACTACGGCCACCACCCGGTGGAGATCGCCGCAGTGCTGAAAGCGGCGCGCCAGGCCTGCGAGGGCCGGGTCATCGCTGTGCACCAGCCGCACCGCTATTCGCGCCTGTCAATCCTGTTCGAAGATTTCTGTGCCTGCTTCAACGAGGCCGACGTGGTGGCAATCGCCGAAGTGTTCGCGGCCGGCGAGGAACCGATTGAAGGTGCCAGCCGCGATGATCTGGTCGAAGGGCTGATCCGCCATGGCCACCGCCACGCCCGGGCCATCCTGAGCGAAGAAGACCTGGAGCGCCTGGTGCGCGAGCAGGCGCGCCCCGGCGACATGGTGGTCTGTCTCGGCGCCGGCACCATCAGCACCTGGGCCAACGGCCTGCCCCAGCGTCTGGAGCGCTAGGGCGATGACGCTGTCGCTGACCCTGGCCGCCGTCTGGGCGCTGGCAGCAAACGTGCTGGCGATGATCCCCAGCCGCGACAACCACTGGCGCCGGGCCTACGTGCTGATTGCGCTGGGCATTCCGCTGCTGGGGTATGTGACCTATGAAAACGGCCCCTGGTGGGGGCTGGCAGTGCTCTTGGCGGGGATGTCGGTGCTGCGCTGGCCCGTGCTGTATTTCGGGCGCTGGGTTAAACGCGCGTTGGACAGGTAAAACTTCACAAAAGGGCTGGTGGTTCGGAAAGCTTAACCTTTTCTTCCGGTTGGCCTGATACTCAGGCGGGAACACTCTTTGTAACCCGTTTGATGCCGGTACGTGCTTTCCGGTGGTGGAGGCTGGCAATGATCGCCGTTTCTGCAATTTGGCTGGCCTTTGGCCTGATGTGGCTGCTTGGCTTTTACTACCTCGGCCGCTTCCGGCGGCATTGGCTGGCGGCATTGGCTGCGGCCGCCTGGCTGGCCATGCTGGTCTGGCTGGAGCAGAAGCAGTGTTTTGCTGATCACATCCATGATTTCCGCGAGATTGCGTTGTCCCTTTATTTCCGCGGCCATCTTGTTTACGGACTATGCGCGTTCATTGGATGGAACTTGGGGCGGAAGCGGCGATGGCGGCGCAAGATCAAGCTATACTTCCGGCGGTGCGTGGCCGCCTTACAGGGCAGAAACCGCTTGCGGAACTGACCTGGCTGCGGGTCGGCGGCCCGGCTGACTATCTGTTCCAGCCTGCGGACATTGATGATCTGGCAGATTTTCTGCGCCAGCTGGACCCGGGCGTTCAAGTGTTCCCGATGGGGGTCGGCTCCAATCTGATCGTGCGCGACGGCGGCATGCGGGCGGTGGTGATCCGTCTGGGCCGCGGGTTCAACGGTATCGAGACTGACGGCGATACAGTGACCGCGGGCGCCGCGGCGCTGGATGCGCATGTGGCGAAACGTGCGGCGGATGCGGGGATTGACCTGACCTTTCTGCGCACCATTCCCGGCTCCATCGGTGGCGCGGTGCGGATGAATGCGGGCTGCTACGGCAGCTACACCGCGGATGTGTTCGTTTCGGCTACCATCGTCACCCGCCAAGGCGAGGTCCGGGAGATCAGCGCGGAAGAACTGGCTTTCCAATACCGGCAAACCGCCTTCCCGGAGGGCGCGGTGCTGGTCGCTGCCACCTTGCGCGGGCCGCAGGGCGACCCTGCGGAGCTGCATGCGCGGATGGCGGCGCAGCTGCAAAAGCGGGACGAGACCCAGCCGACGCGGGACCGCTCGGCCGGATCCACCTTCCGCAACCCGGCGGGTTTCTCTTCGACGGGACGGGCCGATGATGTGCATGACCTCAAGGCCTGGAAGGTGATCGACAACGCGGGCATGCGCGGTGCGCGGCGCGGCGGGGCGCAGATGAGCGAGAAGCATTCCAACTTTCTGATCAATACGGGTGGCGCAACTGCCGCAGATTTGGAAGGGCTGGGCGAAGATGTGCGGAAAAAGGTTTACGAAGATTCCGGCATCACGCTAGAGTGGGAAATCATGCGGATAGGTGATCCGCTTCCCGAATAACCGGAAAACTTGAGCGCCGGCAAAGGCTTCTGCACCGGCAGCTGAAGAACGGGCAGGGCCTGGCACAGGTCCGGGAAGCGGAAATCTTAACCGTGGTAAAGGCACTGTTAATGTGCCGGTAAGATTTTGGGCGTTACGGTGCCGCACAGGCGGCAAGGCACCGCCGGTTTCAGGGGCGTGCAGCCCTGCACAGATCAGCCGGAACAAATCCGGTGCAAATTAATAAGGCGGGCCTGTAACGGGTCCCAAGAAACAGGGGCAAAAAGCCCCGCGTAAATTGAGGCGTTTCGTGGTGAGTAAGTCGAGCAGGGCACTCCCGAAAGTCGCGGTGCTGATGGGCGGACCGTCAGCCGAACGCGAGGTATCGCTGTCCAGCGGCCGTGAATGCGCGGCCGCTTTGCGCGGTGAGGGGTTCGAGGTCATCGAGGTGGATGCAGGCGCTGACCTGCACGCGCGCCTTTTGGATGTGAAGCCGGATGTTGTGTTCAACGCGCTGCATGGGCGCTGGGGCGAGGACGGCTGCGTCCAGGGCGTGCTGGAATGGCTGCAGATCCCCTATACCCATTCCGGTGTGCTGGCCTCGGCGCTGGCAATGGACAAGCAGCGCTCCAAAGAGGTCTACCGCGCCGCCGGGCTGCCGGTGGTCGAAAGCGGGCTGTTCGCCAAGGATGATGTGAGCGCGGGCCATGTTATGGCGCCTCCCTATGTGGTGAAGCCCAACAACGAGGGCTCCAGCGTCGGCATCTATATTGTGCATGAGGCCGCCAACGGCCCGCCGCAGCTGTCGAAGGAAATGCCGGCCGAGGTGATGGTCGAGACCTATGCTCCGGGGCGCGAGCTGACCACCACCGTGGTCGGGGACCGGGCGCTGACCGTCACGGACATTCTGACCGACGGCTGGTATGACTATGACGCCAAGTACAAGCCCGGCGGATCGCGCCATGTGCTGCCTGCGGATCTGCCGCGGGAAATCTTTGACCTGTGCTTGGAATACGCCCTGAAGGCGCATGAAGTGCTGGGCTGCCGCGGTGTCAGCCGCACCGATTTCCGCTGGGATGAGGCGCGCGGCGCCAGCGGGCTTGTTCTGCTTGAAACAAACACTCAGCCCGGCATGACGCCGACCTCGCTGGCGCCGGAACAGGCGGCCCACTGCGGCATGACCTTTGGCCAGCTCTGCGCCTGGATGGTGGAGGATGCCTCATGCAACCGCTGAGGAGCTGGTTCCGCAAGCCGGAAGACGGGCGCTGCGACCCGGCGCCGTCTCGGCTGAAATACCGTCTGCAGCGCTGGATGCTGACGCCGGGCATCCGCTTCGGCCTGCGCTTCGGGGTGCCGTTCTGTTTGGTGTTTGCGGCGGGCAGCGCCTATCTGGCGGATGAGGCCCGGCGCGATACGCTGGTGGGGCTTTATAATGATGCCCGCGCCGCAATCCAGGAACGGCCAGAATTCATGGTCAAGGTGATGGCGGTGGACGGTGCCGGCGTCAGCGTGGCGCGCGACATCCGCGAGGTGGTGCCGCTGGATTTTCCGGTCAGCTCCTTTGATCTGGACCTGGAGCAGATCCGCGATGTGATCACCGGTCTGGACCCGGTGAAAACCGCCAGCGTCAGGATCCGCCCCGGCGGCATCCTGCAGGTCGATGTTGAGGAACGCGAACCGGCGCTGATCTGGCGCAGCCGCGAGGGGCTGGCGCTGCTGGATGAAAACGGCATTCACGTGGCTGAGCTGGGCCGCCGCAGCCTGCACCCGGATCTTCCGCTGATTGCCGGCAAAGGCGCGGCGGAAAACGCGCCGGAGGCGCTGCGGCTGTTTGCGGCGGCCAAACCGCTGGGGCCGCGGCTGCGCGGGCTGGTGCGGGTTGGCGAGCGGCGCTGGGATGTGGTGCTGGACCGCAAGCAGCGCATCATGCTGCCGGCCAAGAACCCGGTGCGGGCGCTGGAGCGGGTGCTGGCGGTGAGTGAAGTACAGGATTTGCTGGAACGCGATGTGGCAGCGGTGGATATGCGTCTGGCTGGGCGCCCCACCGTGCGGATGACCGAAAACTCAGTGGAAAACTGGTGGCGGATCCGGCAGTTGAACGGGGGCGGGCAGTAACATGACAGATCTTTATCAATCGCAGCGGGCGATGCGGCAGATGCGGCGTCAGGCGATGCAGCGTGGCGTGGTGGCTATTCTGGACGTGGGCAGTTCCAAGATCGCCTGCCTGGTGCTGCGCTTTGACGGCACCGGGCGGCTCAGCGAGGACGGCTCCATCGGCGCCTTGGCCGGGCAATCCGGGTTCCGGGTGATCGGCGCCGCAACAACGCGGTCGCGCGGGGTGCAGTTCGGCGAGATCAACGCCATGCAGGAGACTGAGCGCGCGATCCGCACCGCGGTGCAGGCGGCGCAGAAGATGGCAGAGGTGCGCGTCGATCATGTGATCGCCTGTTTCTCCGGCGCCAATCCGCGCTCTTACGGGCTGGATGCCAAGCTGGACCTTGAGGGGCAGGTGGTCTCCGAGCATGAGGTGGCGCAGGTGCTGGCCTCCTGCGAGGTGCCGGAATACGGGGCGGGGCGCGAGGTGCTGCATGCGCAGCCGGTGAACTTCGCGCTCGACAACCGCTCCGGCCTGGGCGATCCGCGCGGCCAGATGGGGCAGGCCCTGGCGGTCGATATGCATATGCTGACGGTGGATGCCATCGCAGTGCAGAATCTGGTGCGCTGCATCCAGCGTTGCGACCTGGAACTGGCGGGGATTGCGTCCTCGGCCTATGCCTCCGGCTTCTCGGCGCTGGTCGAGGATGAGCAGGAGCTGGGCGCGGCTTGTATCGACATGGGCGGCGGCGCCACCTCGATTTCGATCTTCATGAAGAAGCACATGATCTATGCCGACGCGGTGCGTCTGGGCGGCGATCACATCACCAGCGACATTTCGATGGGCCTGGGCATTCCGATGGCCAATGCGGAGCGGATCAAGACCTTCAACGGCGGGGTGCATGCCACTGGCGCCGACGACCGCGAAATCATCGACATCGGCGGCGACACCGGCGACTGGGAACACGACCGGCGCACCGTCAGCCGGGCGGAGCTGATCGGCATCATGCGCCCCCGCGTCGAGGAAATCCTGGAAGAGGTGCGGGCGCGGCTGGATGCGGCCGGGTTCGAATACCTGCCCAGCCAGC
>JABXIA010000045.1 GCA_013373325.1 Paracoccaceae bacterium | reverse complement strand
ATTCAGCACCGCAAGGGCCGTCAGGATGCGGCACGGTCGAAACTGTTTTCAAAGCTGGCCAAGGAGATCACCGTGGCCGCCAAGATGGGCGACCCCGATCCCGACAAGAACCCGCGCCTGCGCCTGGCCGTGAAAGAAGCCAAGAGCCAGTCCGTCCCCAAGGACGTGATTGAACGCGCCATCAAGAAGGCCATCGGCGGCGACGCTGAAAACTACGACGAAATCCGCTATGAGGGTTATGGCCCCAACGGTGTTGCGGTCATCGTCGAAGCGATGACCGACAACAAGAACCGCACCGCCTCCAACGTGCGTTCCACTTTCTCCAAGAACGGCGGCAACCTGGGCGAAACCGGCTCTGTCGGTTTCATGTTCGACCGCAAGGGCGAGGTGACCTATCCGGCCTCCGCAGGCGACGCCGACACTGTTATGATGGCAGCGATCGAAGCAGGCGCCGAGGATGTCGAAAGCTCCGAGGACGGGCATATCATCTACTGTGCTGACAGTGATCTCAACGACGTCTCCAACGCGCTGGAAGCAGAGCTGGGCGAATCCGAGTCGACCAAACTGGTCTGGAAACCCAGCACCACCACCGAGCTTGACCTGGAAGGCATGCAGAAGCTGATGAAGCTGGTCGATGCGCTGGAAGACGACGACGACGTGCAGCGCGTCACCACCAACTTCGAGGCCACTGACGAGGTGATGGCGCAGCTCTGAGTCGGCGCTTGACCTGATGATTTCCAAGGCCCGCCAGCCCGGCGGGCCTTTTGCTTTCAAACTCCCGGAAACTATCAGACAAAGGCCGCCTATGCAGATCAGAGAGTTCCGCCCGGAGGATGCCGCAGCGCTGGCGCAGATATTCCACGCCGCGGTGCATGGCATCGGCGCCCGGGACTACAGCCCCGAACAGCTCAAGGCATGGAGCCCGGAACCCGCCCCGACAGAGGTCTGGGCCGGCCGTGCCGCCGATGGCCGCCGGGTCTTTGTCGCCGCGGATGGGCAGGGTCAGCCCCAGGCCTTCATTGAACTGGAGATGGATGGCCATATTGACTGTTTCTACTGCCGCCCGCAGGCAGCCGGGACCGGCACAGGTGCCGCGATTTATGAACGGCTGGAAGCAGAAGCCCTCAGCCTCGGCCTCCGGTCGCTTTATGTGGAGGCCAGCGAGGCCGCCCGGCGGTTCTTCCTGCGCCAGGGATTCACCGTCGAGGCCCGGCGCGAAATCGAACGCCGCGGGGTTGCGCTGCATAACTACCGGATGACCAAGACGCTGGCCGGCTGACTTGCTGGGCCGCAGCGTCGGCGTTCAGCGCGGCTCCGGCCAGACCAGCCCGGCAGCGTGCAACTCGCCGCGGCCCGGCAGCCACAGCTCCGCGCTGGGCACTGAAAAAATCCTGTCGGTAAATTCAGCACTCACCCCTTGCTGCAGCAGGAAGGCGCGGTCTTTCTCCTGTTCCTGCCTCAGGTCAATCTGCGGCAGGCCGCTCTCGAACTGCAGCGCATAGCTGTGAAAGCCCAGCTGCCCGTCCGGCCCAAGGCTGCGTTCCGTGCCGGCGGCAAACATCAGCGTGCAGGCGGAGGCGCACAAACCGGCGGCGTGAGTGTCCCAGCCGTTCTGCCGGATCAGCCGGGCGGCACCGCGCGCCTCGGCGATCAGCCCGCCGGGACCGGTCAGCGCAATCTGAGCCACGCCGGGGTTCTCCTCGGCCAGCTGCCGCATCCGTTTGGTCAGACCAAAGGTGATCTCACCGTCAAAAATGAGCGCCCGGCCATCCGCGGACACCGACAGGCTGTAAAGTGCCTCGCGCTCCAGCCGCCGCTGCTCGGCATAGGTGGGCTCCTCCACCGCCCGGGCAATCAGCAGCGCATCCCACCATTGGGTCAGTGCGGCAAAGCCCGCAAACAGCAGCAGCAGGTAGCCGCCCCAGACCGGCGCCATCGCGCCGGTGCTCTGCACATGGACGTCCGCGCTGCGCAGAAAGGCCCGCGCCTGCCACAGCAGGAGCAGCCCGTCCGCAGCCATCAGAACAAAGGCCAGCGGCACCGGCAGCCGGATCCAGTGGTTGAGCGCCAGCCATCCCAGCAGCACCGCCACCCGCGGCAGCAGCACCTGCAGCGCCAGGCTGCGGGGCAGGGACAGCGGGGCAGGCGGCGGCGTGCAGTCAGACATCGGTGCGGGCCTTTCTGGCAGGGCGGGTCAGGGCTGCGTCAGATACTGTCTTGCCGATTTCTGCACGGCGCGGGTCACCTCGGCAAGGGCCGGGGCCATCACCCGCGCCACTTGCCACGTGAGCGGAACCGGCAGCGTAGTGCCCGGGATCAGCGGCACCAGGCGGCCCGAGCGGATGTCTGCCTCCACCATCGCCAAGGGATTCATGCCCCAGCCCAGACCTGCAGCAGCAGCGTCGATGAACGCTTGGGTCGAGGGCAGGTAATGCGCGGGCGGCGCCAGCCCGGAGGCCACATTGCGCTCCAGCCACAGCCGCTGCAGGTTGTCCTTGGCGTTGAAGATCAGACAGGGGGCCTTTGCGGCGGCCTCTGGCGTCACCCCGCCGGGAAACCAGCGCGCCATAAAATCCGGGCTGGTGGTTGCCACGTAGTCAGGCGCGCCCAGCGGGTAGGCGTCAAACCCGGTCACGGGTTTGGAGCTGGAGGTCACCGCCGCGGAAACCTCGCCGCGCCTCAGCCATTCTGCGCTGTAGTCCTGATCATCGACCAGCAGGTCGAACAGCACCCCGTCCACGGCTGCCATCGCATCGATGAACCAGCTTGCCAGGCTGTCGGCATTGACCGCAATCCGCAGCCGCACCGGGCCGTGATCTGCCTCCAGTGCCAGTTCCCGCGCCAGCTGTGCTTCCAGCAGGCCTATGTCCTCGGCGTGTTTGGCGATCCTGAGGCCAGCCGCAGTGCCGGTGCAGGGCGACCCGCGCAGCACCAGCGCAATGCCGGTCCGGTCCTCCAGTGCCTTGATCCGCTGTGAAATGGCTGATGGTGTCACCCGCAGGGAGTGCGCCGCCGCCTCAAACGAGCCAAGACGCAGCACCGCACTCAATGCGGCCAGCTGGCTGGGGTCCATTCGCATTAGCAACTCTAATCTGGCTTCAACCTCTTTAACTGGATTAATGCCTGGGCGGGCGGTAGTCAAACCCGAGCACAACGATGGAGACACACATGCCCCCTAGCCTGGTTGCCGGATTTGCCCTGGGTCTCAGCCTGATCATGGCCATCGGCGCCCAGAACGCCTTTGTCCTTCGTCAAGGTTTGCGGCGCCAGCATGTGTTCTGGATCTGCCTCACCTGCGCTGGTTCGGACGCACTGCTGATTACTGCCGGCGTCCTGGGATTTGGCTCCCTCGCGGTGGCGCTGCCCTGGTTCGAACAGGCGATGCGCTGGGGCGGCGCCGCCTTCCTGATCTGGTACGGCGCCCGCGCCCTGCGTGCAGCCTGGCAGGGCGGCGAAACGCTGGAGGCCGCGCAGGAGGGGGCGGGCAAGGCGCTGCTGCCGGTGCTGGCCACCGTGCTGGCGCTCACTTGGCTGAACCCGCATGTCTATCTGGACACGGTGGTGCTCTTGGGATCAATCTCCGCCCAGTACCCGCAGCCGCTGGTCTTTGCCGCCGGGGCCGCCATTGCCAGCTTCACGTTCTTCTTCTCGCTGGGTTACGGCGCCAGCCTGCTGGCCCCGGTTTTTGCCCGCCCGCGCGCCTGGCAGGTGCTGGACGCCCTGGTCGGACTCACCATGTGGGCGATTGCCGTTAAGCTCCTCCTGATGTGACGAACAGTGCCTGTGCGGGGGCTGGGCTAACGCTTGCGCGGAAATGCTCTACCTTTCCAGTGCGACAGCAGACAGGAGGGAAGGATGAGCTGGAATCCGGCACTGGAACCGCAATGCCCCGATGCGGGCAGCCTTGATGCCATCGAGACGGTGATCATTCCGCGCGCCCGCGATATCGGCGGTTTTGAGGTCCGCCGCGCGCTGCCCGCGCCGCGCCGCCAGATGGTCGGGCCGTTCATCTTTTTCGATCAGGCCGGGCCGGCCGAATTCCTGACCGGCCAGGGCATCGACGTGCGCCCGCACCCCCATATCGGTCTCGGCACGGTCACCTACCTCTATCAGGGCGAGTTCGAGCACCGGGACTCGCTGGGCACCCACCAGATGATCTACCCGGGCGAGGTGAACTGGATGATGGCAGGCCAGGGCGTCACTCACTCCGAGCGCACTTCTGCCGCCACCCGCCAGAACCCAAGCAGCCTGTTCGGCATCCAGACCTGGATTGCACTGCCGGAAACCCACGAGGACGTGCCCGCCGCTTTTGAACACCACGGCAAGGAGGCGCTGCCGGTGCTGGAGGGCGAGGGCAAGACCGTGCGCCTGATCCTAGGCAATGCGTGGGGTGAGAAAGCCCCGGCAACCCTTTATTCCGAAACCTTTTATGCCGATGTGGTGCTGCATCCGGGCGCCAAGCTGCCGCTGCCTTCCGACCACGAGGACCGGGGCCTGTATGTTACGCAAGGCTCGGTGGAGATCGCGGGGGAAAGTTTTGAATCCGGCCGCATGATGGTGTTCCGCCCCGGTGATGAGATCACCGTCACAGCGGGTGCTGAGGGTGCCCGGCTGATGGCGCTGGGGGGCGCAACGCTGAACGGGCCGCGCTACATCTGGTGGAACTTCGTCGCCTCCTCCCGCGAGCGGATCGAAGCGGCCAAGGTTTCCTGGGCCGCGGGCGACTGGCAGCATGGCCGCTTCCAGCTGCCGCCCGGCGATGACCAGGAATTCATTCCGCTGCCGGAGGGCCGGAAATAATTCACATGTGAAGTCTTGCGCCGCCGCCCGAACGGGTGTTCTGTCAGCCCATGAGCCAATCCACCGCCCCCGTCCAGCATGCGCAGAACCCTCTTCTGGGGGTGTTCTGGATGGTGGTGACCGGTCTCTGCTTTGTGGCGGTGACGGCGCTGGTCAAATCGCTTGGCACCCGAATTCCCCCGGCCGAAAGCGCCTTTCTGCGCTATCTTCTGGGGTTGGTGTTCTTGATCCCGATGGCTGGCGCGCTGCGCAGGGCGCATCTCACCCCGCGGCTCTGGGCGCTGTTTGCAGGCCGCGGCGTGGTGCATACCGCGGGTGTGATCCTCTGGTTCTACGCCATGACCCAGATCCCGCTGGCAGAGGTGACGGCGATGAACTACCTGTCGCCGGTCTATGTCACCCTGGGCGCGGCGCTGTTTTTGGGGGAGAAGCTGGCCTTCCGCCGCATCACCGCCATCGCCGTCGCGCTGATCGGCGCGATGATCATACTGCGCCCCGGCTTCCGCGAAATCTCACCTGGCCACATCGCCATGCTGTTCACCGCGGTTTCCTTCGGCGCCTCCTACCTGATCGCCAAATTCACCGTCGGCAGCAACAGTCCCGCGGTGGTGGTGGGGATGCTGTCGGTCTTTGTCACCATCGGCCTGGCGCCCTTTGCCCTGGCAGTCTGGGTGGCACCGACACTGGCGGAGGTTGCAATCCTGTTCGGTGTCGCCTGCTTCGCTACCGCGGGCCATTACACCATGACATTGGCCTTTGCAGCGGCGCCCGTGACGGTCACCCAGCCGGTCACCTTCCTGCAGCTGGTCTGGGCCACCCTTCTTGGTGCGCTGGCCTTTGGCGAACCTGCCGACATCTGGGTTATTTCCGGCGGCGGGCTGATCCTCGCAGCGGTCAGCTTCATCTCCTGGCGTGAAGCCAGGATAAAAAAGAAAGGCCTTTCATCCTCCGGTAATGCGGCGGGTGTCTGATCGTCTTATGGGTGTTACAAGCCCAGGGTAACATTCTGCTCTTACGGGTGCTGGCTGGGGCCGTGAATGATGAAATGCCTTTGGCTGCCGGCCCTGCTGCTGGCAGCTCTCCTTGATATCACTGCAGCTCAGGCCGGGCCGCGGATCTGCAACGACACCGACGCGTTGCATCATCTTGCTGTCGTCCTGCGCGAGGGCGGCGGCTGGGTCGCGCGGGGCTGGCAGCACCTCAATCCGGGTGAGTGCGCGGAGCCTGCGCCGGATCCGTACAGCGGCAGATTCCTCTACTTCCGCGCCGAAAGCCCGGGACACCGGTTCCGCGATGACAGCGTGCGGTTTTGCACGGCGCCGGGCCGGTTCCGCATCCCGCATGGCGGCGGGTGCACCGGCGAAAATCAGGTGCCGCTGCGGTTTGCCAAGGCTTCCGCAGACCAGAAGGTTTTGCTCAGCGCGCGTTCAGCGGGCGGCGCGGGGCAGGCAGCAGCCGGGGTGACGGACCCGCATCACCCGCATGATCTGCGGACAGGCGGGCAGCATTACACGGCTGAGGTCACCTTTCAGGGCTGCAGGCTGAACCCCCGAAAGGAAACTGCGACCTGCCAGTTCATCGGCGACGGCATGGAACTTGCCGCGCAGGGCCGCCTTCAGGTCAGCGACCCGCTCTTCACCTATTTGCTGGGTCTGCTGCGCGGCACTTCGCTGGTGATCGACGGCGAGATGATGTCCCGCTTCGGGTCCTTCGCTGAGCTGGATCTTCACAGCGTGACACCGCGGGTGCCGGGCCGTCTGGATAAAATCCTGCACCGGATGCAGGGCCGGTGGCAGTCGGAGCGCAGACCGCTCGACCGGTTCATTATTTCAGGTGCCGTGCGCCGGGCCAGCTATGGGGGCCGCCAGATGACGCCGGAGTTCCTCTCGGTGCGGAGCAGCTGTGCAGGGGAAGCGCGCAGCGAGGGGGAATACCTGCAGGCCTGGGACAGTCAGCGCGGCAGCAGCATGTGCTACCGGATTGAGGCACTGACACAGGACCGGCTATCACTGGTCTACATGCCCAATGGCATCCGGCTGGACTACCGGCGGATACGCTAGGGCTCTGTTCCCGGGATCAGGGGATAACCAGATCAACCACCCGGTGCGCCGCGGCGCGGGCCTCATCCGGGTCCAGTGCCTCTTCGGACTGCGCCGCTTGCAGCCAGACCCCGTCCATATAGCACTGCAGCGCCTGACGTGCCGTCTCCACCCGGTCCGCCGGCAAAAGCGCCCGCAGCTCGGCCAGGAAATGGCTGCGCACCCGGGCGCGGTTGATTCGGTGAAGCCGGCTCAGACGCGTGGAATAGGGCGCATTTGCCCAGAACTGCATCCAGATGCTGCACTGGGGAACGGTGAACAGACCATCGGCAAAATTCGCATCCATCACCGCATACAGCCGCTCACGCGGGGTGCGCGCAGTGGCGTATCCTTCGCTCATCGCGCGGCGCAGCTTGCCCAGAAGGTGCAGCATGGTGGCTTCCATCAGCCCTTCCTTGGAGCCGAAATAGTAGTTGATCGAGGCCGCTGACGCCCCGGCCTCCCGCGCGATTTCCGCCATGGTTACAACACCGTAGCCGCGCTTGTGCACGGCAACGATAGTGGCTTCGATCAGCTCTTCGTTGCGGATGTCCCGGATGCGTTTCCTGCTCATGATTAAGTTGTGCGGCAATTGGGCCGGTGTTTCAACTGTTGTTCGCGCGATTCCGAATCTTGAATGGTCGTTTAAAAAACTGTTTGGTGCTTCAGTTGGCTGTGATATGTACTCCTCCCATGTCTGAGGGCGGAAACCGCCCGGAAATGGGAGGGACATATGACTTCAATCATCTCGTTCGGGATTCTGCTGGCCTTTGCGCTGGTGGCGTTCTGCGTGATCAAGTGGTGGAACGTCCGCAACGTCGGCGTGACCCCCGTTCACCTTTTCACCTT
>JABXIA010000381.1 GCA_013373325.1 Paracoccaceae bacterium | reverse complement strand
TTATAAGCGGTGCCGTCTACGAAATCTCGCATCTCGTATCCCTTGTTGTTCTTGCTATTGCAATTTTCGGCGTAGCGCTGCTTATGACGGAAGTGTGACGATTCGGATAGAGCGCAGATGCATAGCTTTCATGCAATTTGCGCATATCTTATTCACAGATCTTCCATACCATATCCTTGTCTTGCCAGCGATCAGCCCGCCAGATATAGGGTCTTGCAAATTATCATCAACCATCTGAAAGGCATTTTCCCATGCCCAAGATCAACGGCAACGAAATCCGTCCCGGCAACGTGCTGGAACATAATGGCGGCCTTTGGGCAGCGGTGAAGGTCGACCACGTCAAACCCGGCAAGGGCGGCGCCTTTGCCCAGGTCGAGATGCGCAACCTGCGCAACGGCTCCAAGCTGAACGAGCGCTTCCGCTCGGCCGACAAGGTGGAGCGCGTCCGCCTGGAGCAGAAAGACCAGCAGTTCCTCTATGAGAGTGACGGCATGCTGGTGTTCATGGACGCAGAAACCTATGAGCAGATCGAACTGCCCGCGGACCTGCTGGGCGACCGCCGCCCGTTCCTGCAGGACGGCATGACCATCGTGGTGGAATTCTACGAGGCCGAGGCGCTGAACGCGACCGTGCCGCAGAAAGTGACCTGCAAGATCGTTGAGACCGAGCCGGTCGTCAAAGGCCAGACCGCGGCCAACTCCTTCAAGCCCGCGATCCTCGACAACGGCGTCAAGGTCATGGTGCCGCCGTTTGTCGGCCAGGACGAGATGATCGTGGTGAACACCGAGACCATGGAATATTCCGAGCGCGCCTGATCCGGGACGTCTTCGGAAAACGGAAAAGCCGCCCTCCCTCGGGGGCGGCTTTTTCTGTGTCTGCGCAGCGCCCAAGACTTTTCAGAAAAGTCTTGGCAAAAGTTTTCAAAAAACTTTTGCACCAGCCGCCGGGCGGATCACCCCGCAGGCAGTGCCAGGCTGAAGCCGCATTCATCCATCATCTTGCCATAGGCCGCGGTAAACCCGCTGAGCGAAGCTTCGTAGAACATGTCGTTGCCGGCCCAGATCTCCACCCAGCTGCCTTGTTTCATTGCCTGCAGCATCACCAGATGGTCCTGGAACCGCAGCGCGCTTTCGGCTTCGGCCAGGCCTTCCTCGTTGATCCAGGAATTGATCCCGGCAGAGAGCGAGAAACTGCGGTCGAAGTCAAAGATGAAATCCACCGTGCCGCCCTGCTGCATCAGCGTCGGGTAATGACGCGGCGCATATTCCTGCACCTTGGCCATCGGGTATAACTCCGGCGGGCCGGCATCGCCGGAAAACACCTCCAGCGCCAGCAGCGGATCGCCGTCGCCGCCGGTCCAGGCGCGGCAGGTCAGATAGCTGTCCTGCTCCGTCTCATGGGGTTCCGTGGCGACATGCCAGTCCTTGTAATTCCAGTAGTCGGCCCAGGCGGGTGAGGCCGCCAGCACGGCGGCGCAGGCTGCAAACATCAGACGCATCAAATACCCTTTCAGCAAATCCTGCGGCGACCCTAACGCAATCAGGTGAACAGAGGCTTGTCAGAAACCTAATGCGTCCAGCCGCGCCTCAACCATGTTCCGGTAGCTGGCGCCGAACTGCCGCAGATGCACCAGCGCCGGCCACAGCTGATAGAGGGCGCGGCGTGCCTCAAATCCCGGCTCGAGCGGTCCATAGGCATCGTGAAAATCCGCAGGCGGCGTGCCGAACAGATGCAGCATCGCCAGATCCGCCTCTGCGTCGCCCCAGTAGCAGGCTGGGTCGATCAGATAGGCCTTGGGACCGCTGAACAGAACATTGCCGCTCCACAGATCGCCATGCAGCAGCGCGGCGGGCGGCGCCGCGGGCAGCAGCTCCGGCAGCCGCGCGCACAGCGCCTCAACCCGCAGCCTCAGATTACGGGGCAGGGCACCCGGATCTGCCAGCAAGCGGCGGCTGGCCCAGAACTCCACCCAGTTCTCCAGCGGCGCGTTGGGCACCGCCACCGGGCCAAAGGCGTAATCCTCCGCCCAGCCGTAGTGTGGGCCTGTGGCCGAATGCAGCTGCCGCACGGCATGCCCCAGCGCCTGCCAGCCCTTTGCGTTGGCCCCGGTCTCCTCCAAAGCCTCCATCAGAAGCAAGCCACGGCCTACGCCCAGCACCTCCGGCGCGGGCACGCCTGCGTCCCGGACCGCGCGCAGCATCGTGGCCTCCGCCGCCACCAGCGGCCCGGTTTTGGCCACCACACGGCGGCCATCGCTTAAGGAAAGAAGCTGTACGTCCGACAAATCGCCGCCATGCAGCGGCCGGCTGCGCAAAACCTCCGCGCCCAGCAGGGACAGAACGGTATCGTTCAGCCCGCTCACGGCCGCCCGCTCATTCTTGCCAGGTGACGCGGGCGTCCCCCGCCTGCATCCCGCCCTTGGCGCGGTCAAACCGCAGGTAGGCAATGCCCTTGCCGCCGGACTGGGTGTAGAGCGTGCCCACCGGCTTGCCGCCGGCCGTGATTTCGGTGCCAACCGGCGCCGCACCCTCGACCTCCACAGTCCGGAAGCCCTTGCGCAGCTCGGTCTTGTGCTTCATCCGCGCCGTCACCTCCTGACCGACATAGCATCCCTTGCGGAAATCGACGCCCTTCAGCGCCTCAAAGCCCGCCTCCAGGATATAGCTGTCCGGCCCCAGCTCGATGCCGGTTTCGGGAATGCAATGGGCCACCCGGATCGCGTCCCAGTCGCTGCCGTCATCACCGCCCTCGGTCCCATACAGCCGCCAGCCCAGATCCGCATGGCGCGGGTCCGCCAGGGCGCCCTCCGGTGCCGTGCCAGTGCCGCGCTTTACCTGCAGGCCGGTCATTTCCACCTGCACATCGGCGCGCAGCCGGTACATGTTCAGCCGTTTCATCAGGCCCTCGGCCAGTGAGGCCTCCACGTCCAGGAGCACCGCATCGCCGTCCGCCGCCAGAAAGAAATCCGCCAGATATTTTCCCTGCGGCGTCAGCAGCGCGGCATAGACCAGCCCGCTGTCCAGATGGTCCACATTATTGGTCACCAGCCCCTGCAGGAAGCTCTTGGCGTCGGCGCCGGTCAGGCGCAGGATGCGGCGGTCGCTCATTTGTGTCTCCGGGTTGCTGCCAATGGCGTTTCATTGCCTGGCCCAGTGATATAGGAAGCAGGGCGGAAGAAAACAGCAAATCCGCACCCAGGAGCCCCCATGCCCGCGCCGGTCAGCATCGTGATCCCCACCCTGAACGCCGAAGCAGAGCTGCCCGCCGCGCTGGAGCATCTGATGGAGGGGCTGGCGGCGGGATTGATCCGCGAACTGGTGATCACCGATGGCGGGTCCACGGATGCGACCCGCGCCATTTCCGAAGCCTCCGGAGCTGAATGGATCAGCGGCGCCCCGTCCCGCGGCGGCCAGCTGCGGCGCGGCTGCGCGGCTGCGCAGGGGGAATGGCTGCTGGTGATCCACGCCGACACCCATCTGGAGCCGGGCTGGGCCGCGGCGGTGACCAAACATCTGCACACGGGGCAGAGCAGGCCGGCCTGTTTCCGCCTGCGGTTCCGGGCGCGCGGGCTGATGCCGGCCTGGGTTGCAGGCTGGGCCACCCTGCGCACGCGGTTGTTCGCGCTGCCCTATGGCGACCAGGGCCTGCTGATCCGCCGCGATATTTATGAGGCCGCAGGCGGCTATCCCGATCAGCCGCTGATGGAGGACGTGGCATTGGCGCGCCGTCTCAAGAGGCTGACGGTTCTGCCGTCCGCCGCACTGACCAGCGCCGCGCGCTACCAGCGCGCGGGCTGGCTGCGGCGCGGCGCGCGGAACCTGTGGACGCTGATGCGGTACTTTCTGGGAGTGGCGCCGGAACGGCTGGCTCAGTCCTACAGCAAGTGAACGTCCCGCCCGGCCGGCAGGCCAGGCGGGCACCTGCTTTGCTGCTTACCCGAACACCTTGCTGGCAAAGCGGCGGAACCAGCGGTTCTTGCCGCGGCGGCTGCCGCCGGGCACTTGCTCCGCCTGCGCGGCGATGCCCTTGGTGTCCACCACGGTCTTGCCGTCCTGGAACTGCAGCCGGTAGAGATCGGCATAAATGCCGCCGCGGGCCAGGAGCTCGTCGTGGCTGCCCTGATCCACCACCCGGCCGCGGTCCATCACCACGATCTTGTCGGCATTGCGGATCGTCGACAGCCGGTGCGCGATCACCAGCGTTGTGCGGCCGCCCGCCAGCTTGTCCAGCGCCTGCTGCACCACTTTCTCCGACTGCGCATCCAGCGCCGAGGTCGCCTCGTCCAAGAGCAGAACAGGGGTGTTGCGCAGCAGTGCGCGGGCGATAACCACCCGCTGCCGCTGGCCGCCCGACAGGGCAGAGCCGCGCGGCCCCACCGGGGTGTCCAGCCCGTTGGACAGCTGAGGCAGGAAGTCCGCCACATGCGACGCCTCCAGCGCCGCCTGCAGCTCTTCCTCGCTGACGTCGGTGCGGCCCAGAACGATGTTCTCGCGCAGCGTCTCGTCAAACAGCAGCGCATCCTGGGTCACCACCGAAAACAGGCTGCGCAGGTCATCGGTCTTCAGGTCATCGACCCGGACACCGCCCACCGAGACGCGCCCCTCCTGCGGATCAACCATGCGGGTCAGCAGGTTGAAGATGGTGGACTTGCCCGCGCCGGAGGCGCCGACCAGTGCTGTGGTCTTGCCGCCTTCGGCCACCAGGTCCAGGCTGTGCAGGATCTTGCTGTCGCCGTAGCTGAGGCTGACGTTTTCGAGGTTGATCGGCGGCAGTCCTTCAGGGGCAGGCTTCGGATCTTCCGGCTCGGTCAGCAGAACTGGCGCATCCAGCAACTCCTTGACCCGCTCCAGCGAGGCCGCCGCGGATTGCCAGACGCCGGAAATCGCCGCCAGCCGCCGCATCGGTTCAAACGACAGGCCGACCGAGGTGAAGAACGCCATGAACTCGCCGACGGTCTTTTCGCCGGCAATGATCTCGTTGCCTCCATAGAGCAGCACCGCCATGAAGCCCGCGCCCGCCATGATGTCGGTCATCCCGGAGATCGACGCGCCGCCCAGCGAGGTCTTCACATCGGCCTTGACCAGATTGTCCATCACGGTGCCGAACCGCGCGTTCTGGTAATCTTCCAGCCGGTTCAGCTTGATCGGCACGATGCCGTGGAAAATCTCGTTCAGCCGGGTCGAGAGTTTGGCGCTCAGGTCCCGCGACAGGGTGGCCTTGCGGCGCACATAGCGCTGCGCCATCTTGATCGGCGCCAGCAGCACCGGCACCCCGATCAGCAGCACCAGCGTCCAGCGCCAGTCAATGCTGACCGCAACCCCCAGCACCGCGATCAGCGACACGAAATCCTTGCCCGCACCGGTGATCACCGCCCGCCACACTGCGTCGATGGCACCAACATCGCCCAGCACACGGTGCATCAGCACACCCGGCGGATGCTCCTGGTGAAAGGCCGGGTCCTGCCGGATCAGCCGCGCCAGCATGTCCTTGCGCAGATGCGCGGCAGAAGTCTGCGAGACCTTGCTCAGCAGCACTTTCTGGGTGACGCCGGAAACGCCGCGCAGCGCGAAAATGGAAAAAAAGGCGAGGCTCACCCAGAACAGCGCGTCGGTATTGCCGTCAACAAACACCAGGTCGAACATCGGCTGCATCATGTAGCCGAGCGCACCCATGGTGCCGCCTTCCACCAGCATAAAGACCACGGCGATGCCCAGCAGGCCGATGTAATGACGCAGATAACCGCGCCACAGCCAGCCCAGAAGCTCTCGTGCGGATTTGGGTTCGTACTGGCTCATGATGGTGTGCCCCTGCGGGAAATTCGTGACATTGCGGGCCTTTCCCTGTCGTTCCAGCGCCATTTAAGCAGGTGGAGGGCAGGGCGCAAGCACTTCGCCGTGACCCTGCGTCAGCGGCAATTGACGCGGGCGGCGGTGCGGCTACTGTGCCGCCATGGATCAACCGCGGCGGCCAAGGGGCTGCACGCTGTCAGGGAAAATCAGGCATGAGCGGACCAGTGAAGGTATCGGCAGGGCGGCAGTATCTGGCCATTCCCGGCCCGTCGGTGGTGCCGGATCCGGTGCTGCAGGCGATGCACCGCCCGTCGCCCAACATCTACGCGGGCGAGCTGGTGGAGATGACCGCAGGCCTGATCCCGGACCTGCGCCGGGTGGCGCGCACGGAACACCACGCCGCGATCTACATCGCCAACGGCCACGGCGCGTGGGAAGCGGCGCTGCAAAACACCCTGCAGCCCGGCGACCTGGTGCTGGTGCCCGCCTCGGGCCGCTTTGCCATCGGCTGGTCGGAAATGGCGGATAGTTTGGGGATCGAAACCCAGGTGCTCGATTCCGGCACCCGCGCGCGCTGGGACATGGCCAGGATTGCCGAGGTGCTGGCCGCCGACACGGGCCACCGGATCAAGGCGGTGCTGGGCGTGCATGTGGACACCTCCAGCTCCATCCGCAACGACATCCCGGGTCTGCGGCGTTTGCTGGATGAGACGGGCCACCCGGCGCTCCTGATGGCTGATTGCATTGCCTCTCTGGGGTGCGAGCGCTTCGAGATGGACGCCTGGGGCGTCGACGTCATGGTCACCGCCAGCCAGAAGGGGCTGATGATGCCGCCGGGCCTCAGTTTCGTGTTCTTCAACGGCCGGGCCGCCGCGGCGCGGGCGGCGCTGCCGCGGATCAGCCGCTATTGGGACTGGGCGCCGCGCGCCAACCCGGAGGAGTTCTACCAGTATTTCGGCGGCACCGCGCCCACCCATCATCTCTATGGCCTGCGCGCCGCGCTGGACATGATCCACGGCGAAGGCCTTGAGAACGTGTGGAACCGCCACGCCCAACTGGCCCGCGCGATCTGGGCGGCTTGCGAGACCTGGAGCGCCGACGGGCCGCTGCGCATGAACGTGGCGGACCGCGCGTTGCGCTCCCATGCGGTCACTGCGCTGCACATCGGTGCGCCGGACGGCACCCGCCTGCGCGACTATGTGGAGCAGACCCTGGGGCTGACCCTGGGCATCGGCCTTGGCATGGCTGCCCCCAAAAGCCCGGAATGGCACGGATTTTTCCGGCTCGGCCACATGGGCCACGTGAACGGTCAGATGGTGATGGCCCTGCTGGGCGGCATTCAGACGGGACTTGCCGCGCTGGACATCCCGCACGGAACAGGCGCGCTGGACGCAGCTGCACGGGTGCTGGCGGGCCGCTGACGGCCCGGCACCCGCAGTTTTTTTCAGGCCGGGGCTAGGCCTGCCGTGAATTCAGCCTGATCTCCAGCCTGGTGATGAAATGGTTGATCAGCACGGCCAGCACCAGAACCGGCACCAGCCCGTACATCACCCAGACCACAAAGAAGATCCACATCAGGTTGATGCCGGCAAACATGATTGCGGCGGAAAAGAAATCCGGCATGGCGTCCGGCAGTTCAGGGTCACGCATGACAATTCTCCCGGTGATACCCTTCGATGGTAGGCCGGGAGTGGTGAATGTCCGGTAAAACTGGCGCGATCAAATGGCGATAGGCAGGTTTCAGCCGCCATTTGCCTTGGCCAGCGCCTTGGGCAGCGCCGCTGCAAAACCCTCCAGCTCCGCCGCAGGCCCGCAGCTCACCCGGATGCAGCGGTTCTGCGGTTCGGCAAAGGGCATCCGCACAAAGATCCCCTGATCGACCAGCCCGTCCAGCACGGCCTTGGCAAACACCCCGTCCCGGCCGCAGTCGATCGCCACGAAATTGGTGGCAGAGGGCAGGGCGGTCAGCCCGTTCTCTGCCGCGATCTCCGCAATCCGCTTCCGCGCCGTATCAATCCGCGCCAGCACCTGGGACAGCCAGTCCTGATCCCGCAGCGCCGCCAGCGCGCCCGCCTGCGCGGCCCGGTTCATGCCGAAATGATTGCGCACCTTGTTGAAGGCGGAAATCAGTTCCGGGTGCCCGATGGCATAGCCCACCCGCGCCCCCGCCATTGCATAGGCCTTGGAAAACGTCCGCATCCGGATCACCCGTGCATCATCCGCACTGACCGGCGCCGCGGTGCCCTCCGGCGCGCATTCCACATAGGCCTCGTCCAGCAGCAAGAGGCACCCCTCGGGCAGATGCTCCAGCGCCGCCGCGATCTCTGCGCCCTTGTGCCAGCTGCCCATCGGGTTGTCCGGATTGGCCAGATAGACGATCTTGGCATTGACCTCCGCCGCCTTGGCAAACAGCGCCTCAAAATCCTCGCGGTCGTCCCTGTAGGGCACCGTGTGGATTACCCCGCCATACCCCGCCACATGGTAGTTGAAGGTGGGATAGGCCCCCAGCGAGGTCACCACCGCATCGCCCGGCCCGACCAGCAGCCGCACCAGATAGCCAAGCAGCCCGTCAATGCCTTCGCCGACGATGATATGCGCCGGGCTGACCCCGTGATGCGCGGCCAGGGCGTGGCGCAGGGCAAAATTCTCCGCATCGCCGTATTTCCAGATCTCCGCCGCGGCCTTGGCCATCGCCTCCACCGCCTTGGGAGAAGGGCCAAAGATGTTCTCATTCGCCCCCAGCCGCGCGGCAAAACCCGCACCGCGGGCGCGCTCCTGCGTCTCGGGGCCGACAAAGGGCACGGTGGCGGGCAGGGACAGTGCAAGCGGGGTGTAGCGGGGACCAGTCATGTGGGCAGATAAGCTGAAGCGCGCGCCCCGGGCAAGGCTTGCGTCACCATCCCGCCCGGCGCAACCTGCGCATGGATTTTATAAGGGATTCTTTCATGCGCATTGCCCTGGCCCTGCTGGCCGCCGTCCTCGGCTATCTTCTGTTCTGGCCGGTGCCGGTCGACCCCATCGCCTATGACCCGCCCGCGGCGCCGGGCTTTTCCGGCGATTACGCCGAGAACAACGCCCTCGACGCAGCCGCGCTGATCCATCTGCCGGACGGAGAGCTGGGGCCGGAGGACATCGCCCGAACCCCGGACGGCGCCATCTACACCACCAGCCTGTCCGGCAACCTCTACCGTATCGACTGGGACGAACCGGTGCTGGCAGACAAACTCGGCGGCCGCCCGCTGGGTCTCAAGGCCGGGCCGGACGGCGCGCTTTACATCGCCGACAGCTTCCGCGGCATCCTGCGCTGGTCCGGCCCCGGCACGCTGGAGGTCGTGGCGGACAGCGCCGATGGCGCCCCGATCATCTATGCCAACCAGCTCGACGTGGCACAGGACGGCACCATCTATTTCTCCAACTCCTCGGACCGCTTCGACCCCGAAACAATGGGCGGCACCAAGCCGACCTCGATCCTGACCATCTGGGAGCAGTCAAACACCGGCTACGTGGCCCGCATCCTCCCCGATGGAACCACAGAGAAACTCGCCGAAGGTTTCGTCTACACCAACGGCATCGCCCTTTCGCCCGACGAAGACTTCCTGCTGATCAACGAAACCGGCCGCGCCCGCGTCCACCGGCTCTGGCTCAAAGGGGAGCGCGCAGGCCAGCAGGAGGTGTTCCTCGACAACCTCCCCGGCTACCCCGACAATCTGGAGGCACAGGGCGACGGCACCTACTGGCTCGCCTTCGCCAGCCCGCGCGTTCCATCAGAGAAACTGATGCCCTATCCCTTCCTGCGCAAGGTGATCTGGCGCCTCGGCCCGCTGGTGCGCCCGGCGCCGATCCACCGCGGCATGCTGGTGCAGGTCGACGGGCAGGGCAATATCCTGCGCTCCCTGCAGGACCCGGACGGGCGCCTCGGCGTTACCACCGGCGGCAAGGTAATGGACGGGCAGCTGTACGTGATGACCCTGGATTCGCCGTTCTTCGCCCGGATGCCGCTTTCCCCCTGATCCTTCCCCCACGTTGGGCTGGCACCTGTCCCGCATCCGGGGCAGGCTGGCGCCAGATCAGCAGCGGGGAGCAAACCATGTCACGCGTCACCACCGGCTACAAAGACCGCATCGCCTATGTCACGCTTGCCCGCCCGGACAAGCACAATGCGCTCGACGAGGAGATGATTGAAGGCATCATCGCCGCAGGCCAGGAGGTTGCAGACTCGGATGCCCGCGCGGTGGTGCTGTCGGGCGCCGGGGCCAGTTTCTGCGCCGGTCTCGACATGGCCGCATTGGCCAGTTTTGCACAGCGCGACCTCAGCACCCTGATCATGGAGCGCACCCACCACGACGCCAACGCCTTTCAGGAGGTGGCAATGATCTGGCGTCGGGTGCCGGTGCCGGTGATCGCGGCCATTCACGGCGCCTGTTTCGGCGGCGGCCTGCAGATCGCGCTCGGCGCTGACATCCGTATCGCCCACCCGGAGGCCAGGCTCTCGGTGATGGAGATGAAATGGGGCCTCATCCCCGACATGGGCGGCATGGCGCTGTTGCCGCGGCTGCTGCGCTCGGACGTGCTGCGCCGCCTGACCTGGACGGCGGAAAAGGTGGAGGCGCCGCAGGCGCTCGACTGGGGGCTGGTCACCGAGCTTGCGGGCAACCCGCTCAGCCGCGCCAATGAGCTGGCGCATGAAATCGCCGCAAAAAGCCCCTCTGCGGTGCGCGCTGCCAAACGGCTCATTGCCTATGCTGAATCCGGCGCCTCCCAGGCAGAGGTGCTGCTGCGCGAAAGCGCCGAACAGCTGGATCTCATCGGCAAGCCCGACCAGATCGAGGCCGTGGCGGCGCAGCTGCAGAAACGCCCGCCGGAGTTCACCTGACAGGCCGCACCAGGGCTGCCGGACCGCGGCCCCGTCGGCGCGCCTTCTGCTGCGCGGCTGCCCTGCTTCAGCCCCGAATCCGCGCTCCCGCCGGTTTCATCTTTCCCCAAACACTCATGCCTTGACCCCCGCCAGCCGGTGCCGCCGGCGGAGGGGGACGCGGCGGCCGCTACAGGCGTTTACGCTGCGGTAACGCTTTTGGATTCTGCAACAGCGGACTTTCGCCAAATTGTCCGTAAATCCGCTCATGCAGGCGGGAAACCGCCGCCTGCCGGCGGGAAAATGCCGCGTAAAACCAGCGCCAATTCCCGTTAACGTCTTAGTAACATCTGGGCGCGAATTCTGCCTTCAGCAGGGCGCAACAATGGCCAATCCAGCATCTGGAAATCTGCTGACAGGCGGCCCGGCGGGCCACTGGATGGCTGCGTGCACCCTGGCGAACTGCAATAGAACCGGCGGCGGCAAGGACGCACCGCAGCCGGACTTCAGAAAGGAGTGAGGCTGATGCAACTGGTGCAGAAAAAGTGGTTCATCCTGTTTGAAAGCGGCGGCCTGCTGTCCCGGACCGGGGACCGGATCACCTATTTTTACGACGAGGCGCTGAGCTTCGGAGACCGCGAGGAGGCGCAGCGCTATCTGGCGGTGAACGAGAACAAGGTCAGCTATACGGGGCTGCGTCCCTCGCTGACCCAGGCCGCGTGAGCGGATGGCTTGCCGCCAGCCGCACGGCGGAACGGCTGGCCGTCAGCGACGGAAAGATGCCTAGGTCCGCGCGCTGGCTGCTGGCGCTGACCGGCGTGGTGATCTCCGCCTCGGCGCTGATCTTCTGGGCCTGGCTTGGCGGTGCCGGCCAGGCGCCCGAGGACCAGCCGGGATGGTTCACACTCACCGCGCTGCGCTTCTTCTGGCTGCCCTTCCTCAGCGGTGCGGGGCTGGTGCTGGCGGTCTTCTGCGCCGGGCGCAGCAACGGCTTCTAAGAGTTTTTGAAACAACAAAAAAAGGCCGCGCCCGGATGCAGGCGCGGCCTTCTCGATTTCTGGTCTGACAGCTCTTACAGCGAAGCGTCGTAGATCTTGCCGATGTTGGCACCCAGCGCCGCATCGTATTCTTCATCGGACATCGACACGTTCAGCCCCTCGGTCAGCGCGCGGCTGAAGGAGGCGATCATCTTGGCGTTCTGCGACAGGCGCGCGCAGGCGTCGTCGGTGGTGTAGCCGCCCGACAGCGCCACAACCCGGACCACATTGGCGTGATCGGCCAGATCATCGTACAGGCCCGCCTGGGATGGGATGGTCAGCTTCAGCGCCACTTTGCTGTCCGCGGGCAGCGCGTCCAGCTGCGCCTTGATCTCCGCCTTCAGCAGCACTTCGGCCTCGGCTTTGGTGGCAGAATTGATGTCCACTTCCGGCTCGATGATCGGCACCAGACCCGCGGCAACGATCTGCTGGCCCACTTCGAACTGCTGGGCAACAACCGCCTTGATGCCTTCCGCATTGGCTTCCTTGACAACCGAGCGCATCTTGGTGCCGAAGATGCCCTTGGTGCAGGCGCGCGCCAGCAGCGCGTCCAGCTCCGGCATCGGCTTCATCATTTGCACGCCTTCGGCCTCATCGGCCAGGCCCTTGTCCACCTTCAGGAACGGCACCACGCCGCAGTTGTCCCAAAGGAAATCCGCAGTCGGCTTGCCGTCGATCTCGCCGTCCATGGTCTTCTCGAACAGGATCGCACCCAGGATGCGCTCCTTGCCGAAGCTCGGCGAGGTGATGATGCGGGTGCGCATCTTGTGGATCTCGGCGAACATCTCGTCATCGCCGGAGTAGGCGTCTTCGTTCACGCCATAAAGCGCCAGCGCCTTCGGGGTCGAGCCGCCGGACTGGTCCAGCGCGGCAATGAAGCCCTTGCCGGTTGCGATACGGTCGAGTTGTTCCTGATGAACGGAAGCGTCTTTGGCCATAATGCGTCACTCTTCTTTGGAATGGTCTGTCTTGGCGCTGTCTATAGCGCGAATCTGCCGGGAAACAACGGGGTGTTGCGCTAACGGAAGAAGGATTTCCGCGCATCCCGCGCCATGTTGTAGCGCATTTCCAGATCCGAGATCCGTGCCATCGCCGCCTTGCGCGCTTCCGGATCCGTCAGTTCCGGATATTCGCGGCGCGCCTCAGCCAGCTGCTCCTTCAGCCCGAACTCCTCCGGCACCACGCCGGCCTGCGCCATGATCCGCATGCCTGCCGCCAGGCCGGCGTCCACATGCGCCTCGCTGCTGCGGTCGGGCAGCGGCTTGCCTTCGCCCTCCAGCCCCTGCAGCTGGCCCTCGGCCTGTGCCTTGGTCAGCTGGCGCTCAATCAGGTTGCGGAAAGCGCGGATCATGCGGGCTCCTGTGGTTCTGGCAGCAGCATACCAGCCGCGGCTCAGCCCAGCCAGTCCTTGCGGGTGACGGCATCGTTCAGCGCCAGCAGGTCCTCGCGCAGATCTTCCAACGTGACCGGCCCGCCCAGGCAGACCCGCACCGCTTCTGCCGGCAGGCCTGAAACCGTGAAGGCATCGCTCGGCATGATGCCGATCTGACGCCCGGCCATTCGGCCCATCACCTCGGCCCGGCTGGTGCCGCGCGGCAGGGTCAGCCACAGGTTGAAGGCCAGCGGATCGCTCTCGATGAAACACCCCTGCAGCACCTCCGCTGCCAGTGCCTGCCGCTGGGCTGCGGCCTTGCGGATGAACCGCTGGATCTCGGCCGCGGTGCCGTCCTCGATCCAGCGGCCCAGCAGCGCCAGGTTCAAGGGCGACACCATCACATGCATCGACCTCAGCGCCTGGCTGAACTGCCCCAGCAGCGCGCGTTTCGGGACGGTCGTATAGGCCAGCCGCAGCCCGGCGCCGAAGCATTTGGAGAGACCGGCGATGTGCCAGCCCAGGCCGGGGATCAGGCTGCTGACCGCCGGAGGCGCGCCATTGTCGACAAAGCAATAGGCGTCATCCTCGATCAGCGGCAGCTCATGTTTCTGCAGCACCGCGGTAATCTCCTGCCGCCGCTTGGCCGGAATGGTCCGCGTGGTGGGGTTTTGCAGTGTGGGATTAAGGTAGAGCGCCGCAGGCCAGTCGCCGGTGATGGCCGCCTCCAGCGCCTCCGGCAGGATGCCGTCCTTGTCGCCTGCCAGCCCGATCAGCCGCACCCCCAGCCGCGCCGCGATGGAGCGCAGCCCGGGATAGGTCACCTCCTCGCACAGCACAGCGGACCCCGGCTCGCAGAGCACCGTCAGGATTGCATAGAGGCTGGCGTGCGCGCCGGGGGTGATCACCAGCCGGTCCGGGGCGCAGCCCAGCCCGTTGGCCTGCATCCACTCTGCCGCGATGGCCCGGTCCTGCGGGCTGCCGGTCACTGACTGGTAGCGCAGCAGCGGCACCATGTTGGCGGCGACATGCTCCAGCCCCTTTTGCATCCGGGCCAGCAGGGCGGGGTCATCCGGTTCCGGCGGCATGTTCATCATCGGGTCTTCTTCCAGCGCCCGGCGCGGGTCGGGGCGCTCCGGCAGCGCCTCCCGGCTGCGCACAAAGGTGCCGCGGCCGACAAAGCTCTTGATATAGCCGCGCCGCACCGCCTCGGCGTAGCCCCGCGACACGGTGGAGAAATCCACTCCCAGCTCCTGCGCCACCCGCCGCTGCGGCGGCAGCCGGTCGCCGGGCGCCAGCACGCCTGCGTCGATGTCGGCGCCGATCGCCTCGGCCAGCTCGATATAGCGCGGCCGGGCGCCGTCCAGACGGGCAGGGGTCCAGTGTGTCATCGCCGGGTCTCCGAGGGGTCATTGTTTCCTGAATGATTGGTTCAATGCAGGAGTGCGGCAATAAATGCAATATCAATGTTTGCATATTGATTGCATTCAATCCGGGAATCGCGTTATCAGGCAGCGGAACCCAAGGAGACGCGCGATGACCCATGCGGACGTTCTGGACGAGACCCAGCGGGAGCTGAAACCGGCCCTGCTGAAGGGGCTGCGGCTGCGCTGCCCGAATTGCGGCGGCGGCAAGCTGCTGCACAGCTACCTGAAGGTGAACGACAGCTGCTCTGAGTGCGGTCAGGAGTTGCACCACCAGCGCGCCGATGACGGCCCGGCCTATCTGACCATTCTGGTGGTGGGCCACATCCTCGGCTTTGTGCTGCACATCGTCTATACCCAGCTGCGCCCGGACCCCTGGACGCTGGCGATCATCATGTCGGTGATCACTATCGGGGCCTCGCTCTTGATGCTGCCGCGGATGAAGGGGCTGGTGGTGGCCTATCAATGGGCCAAGCGGATGCACGGTTTCTGAGCCGCCAGGAGCCAATCAATCAAAATGCAAAAGGCGGGCCAGCGGCCCGCCTTTTTCTGTTCTCTCCCAGCGCCGCGCAGCGGCGCCGGGCCCAACGGGATGGATCAATCTGCGATTGATCCGGGACGGGCGGGAGAGCCCGCCTTCCGGGGTTACACCAGCCGAGAGGCGTCCTTGGCCGCACGGACAAAATCGTCAAACAGCGGGTGCGGCGCGAAGGGTTTGGACTTCAGCTCCGGGTGGAACTGCACGCCGATGAACCAGGGATGGTCTTTCCACTCCACGATCTCCGGCAGGCGGCCGTCCGGCGACATGCCGGAGAAGCTGAGGCCGCATTTTTCCAGCTGTTCCTGATACTTGGTGTCGACCTCATAGCGGTGGCGGTGGCGCTCCTCGATATGGGTGCTGCCGTAAACTTCCGCCACTTTGGAGCCTTCGGTCAGCGCCGCGTCATAGGCGCCCAGGCGCATGGTGCCGCCCTTGTCGTCACCGACCTTGCGCTCGACGGTCATGTTGCCCTGCACCCATTCCTTCAGGTGGTAGACAACCGGCTCAAAGCGCTTCTTGCCGGCCTCGTGGTCGAACTCCTCGGAGCCCGCCTCGGAGATGCCCGCCACGTTGCGCGCGGCTTCGATCACCGCCATCTGCATGCCGAGGCAGATGCCCAGGTACGGCACCTTGTTCTCGCGCGCATACTGGGCCGCCTTGATCTTGCCCTCGGTGCCGCGCTCGCCAAAGCCGCCGGGCACCAGTATCGCGTGGTAGCCCTGCAGGTAGGGGGCGGCGTCTTCTTTGTCGAACAGCTCGGCATCGACCCACTCGATCTTGACCTTCACCCGGTTCGACATGCCGCCGTGGGTCAGCGCCTCGGCGATGGATTTATAGGCATCTTCCAGCTGGGTGTATTTGCCGACGATGGCCACCCGCACTTCGCCCTCGGGGTTGTAGATGCGGTCGGCCACATCTTCCCAGCGGGCCAGGTTGGGTTTCGGGGCGGGGGAGATGCCGAACGCATCCAGCACCGCCTGGTCAAGGCCTTCGCGGTGGTAGGCCAGCGGCGCCTCGTAGATGGATTTCAGGTCCTGCGCGGCAATCACGCTGTCGGCCCGCACGTTGCAGAACAGCGCCAGCTTCTCGCGTTCCTTCACGGGGATCGGACCCTCGGAGCGGCAGACCAGGATGTCGGGTGCCAGGCCGATGGAGCGCAGTTCCTTCACCGAGTGCTGGGTCGGCTTGGTCTTCAGCTCGCCGGAGGCCTTGATGTACGGGAGCAGCGTCAGGTGCATGAAGATGCATTCGCCGCGCGGCTTGTCCTGGGCGTACTGGCGGATCGCCTCGAAGAAGGGCAGCCCCTCGATGTCGCCGACGGTGCCGCCGATCTCGCAGAGCATGAAGTCGACCTCATCCTCGCCGATGGAGATGAAGTCCTTGATTTCGTTGGTGACGT
>JABXIA010000088.1 GCA_013373325.1 Paracoccaceae bacterium | reverse complement strand
GCAAACAGGCGGAAGAACGGGTTCGGGGTGATGATCTCGTTCTGGTCCAAGAGGGTCAGCTTGCCGTCATGCTCCAGCACCCGCTGGATCACGAACATCACATCGGCGCGGCCCGCGTCGTATTCGTCGAACACGATGGCAACCGGATTGCGCAGCGCCCAGGGCAGGATGCCCTCGTGGAATTCAGTGACCTGCTTGCCGTCGCGCAGCTTGATCGCGTCCTTGCCGATCAGGTCGATCCGGGAGATGTGGCTGTCGAGGTTCACACGCACCGACGGCCAGTTCAGCCGCGCGGCAACCTGTTCGATGTGGGTCGACTTGCCGGTGCCGTGGTAGCCCTGGATCATCACGCGGCGGTTGTGGCTGAAGCCCGCCAGAATTGCCAGCGTGGTTTCCGGGTCGAATTTGTAGGTGTGGTCCATCGCCGGAACGCGTTCAGAACCGTCGGCAAAGCCCTTGACCGTCATGTCGGTGTCGATCCCGAACACATCGCGCACCGAAATCGTCTCGGTCGGTTTCGCATCCATATCCACAAATCCGTCGGTCATCGCAGTCGGTCCTTATCCCTCTTCCCTGCTGTCAGGGGCCAATTCGCGGGATTGGTGCCTGATCTGGGCCGCGCGCGCAAGGGGGTGCGTTCCCTGAAACCAATTCCGCAGTGCGCCCATGTAAACTGGCTATACCCGGGCCGGGACCGGTTTGCAGTGGAAAAAGCTGCTCCGGCATCAGTTGCCGGGGCCGGGCGAAGTGCGTTTTCCTGCAATCTGTGGTAGTTTTCCGAAGGCGGATGTTTTTTGCGGGGGAGTTTGCAATGCGGGTGCTTTGTCTGGTTCTGGTTTCTTTCGCTTTGCTTGTGCCGTTGGCAAAGGAAGCCGGCGCGAATAGGCTGAGGGCGGCCCTGTCGCTCTATTTTGTCGAACATGGCGCGTTTCCGGTTGGGGCACTCAACCCAGCACATATCGGCGATCTCCTTAGAATGACGCGGGCCGGTGCCGCGCGGGTGCAGGGCCCCGGAGCCTGTTACCCTGGTCTGAAGGTGCAAGGATTCCGGCGTATAGAAAGCGCGGAAGAACGCTACAGCTTTGATGCTTCGGCCGAGTTTTCGGTTTCAGCCGAGGTCTTGCATGAAAGTATCGCTGAAGCCGCGGCGGATATGGGGGTCAGTATCGCCATTTCGGATTGGTTGTGGATAGATCCCCTTTCTTCACAGGATCCGAAAGAAATTCAGGCGCTTTGGGCTGTAGATCTGGACAATCCTGACTGTGAACCGATTGCTCAGGTTCTGAACGGTCAGCCCAACGGTCAGATTGTTGTGTCGCGGGTGTTCCATGGAACTGTAGGTTATGAAAAGCGGCTTGAGATTTCGGCATCTGCAGGCGCGTCAGCAAAATTGGGGGAATTGGGAAAGCGGGTGAAGTCCCGGTTGCCGGTTGATGAAGTCGCTGCGCGGGTGGAAGGCAGCTACCTGAGCCTGTCGAAAGCCCGGACACCGGCGCCGCGAAGCTTGGCGGTTGTTCCTTTGAATCTGGACCCGGTGGCGCTGCTGGCGGTAAGTGCGTATTTGGACGGTGAGCGCGGGGCTGCGTTGGAAGTCCTGGTCAAAGAAGCCTTGCGCAACAAGAGCTTGTCCATATCCGAGCGATGGTGGGAAACAATCCGGGATTGGCTGGGAGACGAATTCGACTGCGAGAGTTACGCGCAGAAGTTTTTTGCCGCACAGAACCCTATGAGCCTGGATCAGCTGCGCAGAGAGTATGGCGAGAAAATCAGGATGAAGAACGTTGCCATTTACATGGCTGCCCACGACCTGACTTGCGGCGAGTGAGGCGCAGAGCCGGGTGGTAGGCGGAATTGCCCGTCCGAAGTACTGCGCCCCCAGCCGGGCAGCAGGGGGCGCGTTTTTGCCGGTTATGTCTAGCTTTTGGGGGGACAGCTGCATCCGGCATGCCCTTGCGTAACCGGTCGCGGCGGGGTGCGTCAAAGAAATAAAATTTCTATCATAAACTTTCGGCAAAAGACCGCGCATCGCAACTGGAGCTGCCGCAAGAAAAAGGGCGGCTCCTGACGCCCGTCCTTCCGGAAATCTGCCCGCGGTTTACTTGAAGCTGCGGCTGTCCTTGATCTGGTCCCAGGCCCAGCGGACCTCCTGCAGCTGCTCTTCCTGGCTGCGGTCGCCGCCGTTCATGTCGGGGTGCAGCACCTTGATCAGCTTCTTGTAGGCCTTGCGGATGTCGGCCTTGGACCAGTCGTCCTTGGCCTCCAGGATCTCGATGGCGCGGCGTTCAGTGGGCGGCAGGCGGCGGCCTGCCTTGGCGGCGCGGCCCGGGTTCTGCGTCGCATTGGCGCCCAGCACCTGATGCGGGTCCTCAATGCCCAGCCGGGCCCAGGCGCGGGCCTCCGGGTCGCCCAGCGGCTTGGTCTCGCGCTCCCACACCTTGTCCTTGGAGCGCTGCGCATTCAGCTCTGCCTCGGTGGTGCCTTCGAAGAAGTTCCATTGGTTGTTGTACTCGCGCACGTGCTCCTGGCAGAACCAGTAGAAGTCATCCAGCACATCCGGTGCTTTGGGGGCGCGGAACTTGCCGGCTTCCTCGCAGCCGTCCTTGTCGCACACGCGCTGGGACGTCTCGGAGGCACCGCTGGCTGCGCGCCGCCCGCGCGGGTTCTTCTTCTTGGCGGAGCGGACGGACATATCGAAGCCAAAGGGATCGGATTTGCTCATGGGGCGCACCTTCTAGACGCATCTGTTCGACTCGGAGGCAGCAGTTTAGTCTAAGGGGCGCCAGATTGAAGGGGGCGCAGGCAAAAAATATGGGGATGAGCGGAAAATGAACGTGAAGCAGGAAATGGAAGCGGCGCTGCAGGCGGCGTTTGAGCCAACTGCATTGGAAGTGGTCAATGAAAGCCACAAACACGCGGGCCACGCAGGCGACGATGGCTCCGGCGAGAGCCATTTTGCGGTGATGATCCGCGCCGAAGCCTTTCAAGGCATGAACCGGGTGCAGCAGCACCGGGCAGTGCACAAGGCGCTGGGCGGCATCGTGCCGCGCATTCACGCGCTGGCGCTGGATATCGGCGCCTGAGGCCAATTGGCGGCGGGCAGAACCGCCCGCCACTCCAAATGCTTATTCTTTTCTCTCAGCCTTCAGGCCGGCCCGCGCCTTCAATGCTGCGGTCATGCCGGACACCGGGCTCAGTTCCTCTACCCCGTCGTCGGCCTGCATCTTGGCGGCACCGGGGCCGGGCACCTGTTCCGCTTCCGGCGGTGCCTCAGGATCGCCTGCGGCTGCCGTCAGCGGCGCAGGCTCCGGCGCATGCCTGGGAGCGGGGCCCTGGACAGTTTTTGCAGCGGCAAGCGGTGTTGCGTCGCTGGTGAGCGGCGAGGGATCGAGGATTTCACGTTCCTGCTCTGCGGTCAGATGCAGCTCTTGTTCCAGCGGCCGCCGGAACACCATCACATTGCGCCAGTTGGTGGCAGAGCCCATCATGCCGGAGCGCTCCTCGCTCGGCAGCAGCTCGGCGCGCTGGAATTCCCAGCCCTCGGCGGCCATCTCATTGAGCAGGATCTCGATCGAATTGGCAAAGCGCGCCTCCGGTGTCTTCACCCCCTTGGCCTTGGTGCCCTTGGCCGGGGCGGGGACAACCTTGTATTCAAATGCTGGCATGAATGTCTCCTGTCTTGCGGGCAGGTTTAGCGGAATGGGGGGAGCGGTCAAGCCACAGCAGCGGGCCGGTGTAAGGCAGGCGGCCGTTTTCCGGGGCCGCCCGCCTGGTCAGCCCATTTCCGCCGCTTTCTGCACCAGGGTCAGACAGACCTCCGTGGCTTTGGCCATGTCCTGTACCGAAATCCATTCCAGCGGTCCGTGCACATTCTGCATGCCGGTGAAGATATTGGGCGTTGGCACGCCGAACTCGGTCAGCCGCGAGCCATCTGTGCCGCCGCGGATCGGGGCGGAGATGGGCTCGATCCCATGCGCGCGGCAGGCTGCCAGCGCCAGTTCCACCGGAGTCATGTCGTTTTCCAGCCAGTACCGCATATTGCGGTATTGCGGGAAAATCTCACAGGTGATTTCCGCCCGCGGTTCCGAGGCCTGCACCGCGTCGCAGACACTGCGCAGCAGATCGCCCTTGGCCGCCAGCCCGTCGAGTTCAAAATCGCGCAGGATCAGCTTGATCTCCATCTCTGAAGACCCGCCATTCATGTCGGTGATATGAATAAAGCCCTCGCGCCCGTCCGTGGTTTCCGGCGTCATGGTGGCCTGCGGCAGGGTCTGCACGATCTTTGCCGCCAGATGCGCGGCATTCACCATCTTCTCCTTGGCCCAGCCGGGGTGGATCGAGACCCCCTTGATGCGCACGACCGCGCGGTCGGCGGAAAAGCTTTCATAGACGATCTCGCCTGCGTCACCTCCATCCAGCGTATAGGCGAAATCGACACCCAGGTCCTTCGGAAGCAGCGCGCCGACGCCGCGGCCGATCTCCTCGTCCGGGGTGAAGGCGAGGCGGATCTTCGGGTGTTTGATCTCCGGGTTCGCCAGCAAGTGCCGGGCCAGGGTCATCACGATGGCAACCCCCGCCTTGTCGTCAGCGCCCAAAAGGGTGAGGCCGGAAGCGGTGATCAGATCATCGCCCTGCTTGGAGGCCAGATAAGGGGATTTCTGCGGAGACAGCGCCAGGTCTGGGTTGTCGGGATAGGTGATATCACCGCCGTCATACCCTTTGATCACCCGCGGCTTGACGCCGGTGGCATTGAACTGCGGCGCGGTATCCACATGGGCGAGCAGTCCGATGGCCGGCCCCGGCGCTGTGGCGGGAATTGTTGCCAGCACCACGCCGTAATCCGTCAGCGTCACGTCGGCGGCACCAATCTCCTGCAGCTCCGCTACCAGCAGGTTCAGCATGTCGAACTGGATTTCAGTGCTGGGTGTGGCGGCGGATGTCTCGTCGCTCTGGCTGTCTATGGCGGCGTAGCGGACCAGGCGGTCCTCAAGTTCCTGATCGAAATTGGGCTGCATGAAACCTCCGGGAATTTGGCAGGAGGAAAGCCGCTGGCGCGGCGAAGGTCAAGGCGGGGAATTCCGCTGCAGCGGCGGGAAAGGGCACCACCCGGTGCACAGGGGGTGTACAGGGGTGCACGTATGTCACCCCCGTTTCCGGCACGAAAAAGGGCGCCGCGAGGGGCGCCCTTCCGGTATCGGATGTGTGGCGGATCAGCCGCCCAGTTTTTTGGCGACCAGCTCGTTCACCGCCTTGGGGTTGGCCTTGCCGCCGGTGGCTTTCATCACCTGGCCGACAAACCAGCCTGCCAGTTTCGGGTTCACCTTGGCCTTCTCCACCTGCGCCGGGTTGGCGGCGATGATCTCGTCCAGGGCTGTCTCAATCGCGCCGGTATCCGTTACCTGCTTCATGCCGCGCTCTTCGACGATCTGGGCCGGGTCGCCGCCTTCGGTATAAACGATCTCAAACAGGTCCTTGGCGATCTTGCCAGAAATCGCATCCGAGGCAATCAGGTCAATGATGCCGCCCAGCTGGGCAGGGGAGACCGGGGAGTCGGTGATCGTGTGGTCTTCTTTCTTCAGGCGGCCGAACAACTCGTTGATGACCCAGTTCGCGGCCAGCTTGCCGCTGCGGCCCTTGGCGGT
>JABXIA010000138.1 GCA_013373325.1 Paracoccaceae bacterium | reverse complement strand
GTCCTCGAAGAAGCGCAGCATGTTCAGCGCCGCGTCGCGGGCGGAGTCCTGATCGGACAGAACCACCACAGCAGCGGAACCGATGAAGGTGCCATGCGGCTGCAGCGTGTCGAAGTCGAGCGGAACATCATTCATCGACGCAGGCAGTAGGCCCGAGGACGGGCCGCCCGGCTGGTAGGCCTTGAAGGCGTGTCCGTCCAGCATGCCGCCGCAGGCCTCGATGATGTCAGTGATGGTGGAGCCGGCGGGCAGAAGATGCACACCCGGGTTCTTCACACGGCCCGAGACCGAGTAGCTGCGCAGCCCCTTGCGGCCGTTCTTTTCAACCGAATTCAGGCATTCCGGGCCTTCGCGGTTGATTTTGCAGACCCAGTAGAGGGTTTCCACGTTGTGGACCAGTGTCGGGCGCCCGAAGACACCCACCTGCGCCACAAACGGCGGGCGGTGGCGCGGCTCGCCGCGCTTGCCTTCGATCGACTCGATCATCGCGCTTTCTTCACCGCAGATATAGGCCCCTGCCCCGCGGCGCAGGTCGATATAACCTGCCTCAACGATGCCAGCATCTTCCAGCGCCTTGATCTCACGGCGCAGAATTTCCAGCACTGCCGGGTACTCGTCGCGCATGTAGATGAAGGCTTTCTCGGCTTCCACAGCCCAGGCGGCCATCAGCATGCCTTCCAGGAAGACATGCGGGGTGCGCTCCAGATAGTAACGGTCCTTGAAGGTGCCCGGCTCGCCCTCGTCGCCATTCACGGCCAGATAGCGCGGGCCTTCGTTGGCACGGACAAAGCCCCATTTGGTGCCGGAGGGGAAGCCCGCACCGCCCAGGCCGCGCAGGCCGGCTTCTTTGACTTTCGCCTGAACCGATTCCCAGTCGCCATTGGCGCGCAAGTCTTTCAGCGTGGCATAGCCGCCTTCAGCCTCGTAGGCTGCGAAGGTTTCATATTCCGGCACGTGTGCATGGGTGTCGTCTGCCGCAATCGCCGCCTCCACTTTTTCAACCGTGGCATGGTCGATGTGGTTGTGGCCGATTTCCAGAACCGGCGCGGTGTCGCAGCGGCCCATGCAGGGCGCGCGCATCACGCGGACCTGGCTCGCGTCCAAACCATCTTCCAGAGCCTTCTGCAGAGCTTGCGCCCCTGCAAGCTCGCAGGACAGCGAATCGCAGACCCGGATAGTCAGCGCGGGCGGCGGGGTCTCGCCTTCCTTCACCACATCGAAATGGGCGTAGAAGGTGGCGACCTCATAGATCTCTGCCTGGCCTGTCCGCATCTCCTCGGCCAAGGCCCGGATATGCGCAGCGCTGAGGCAGCCGTATTTGTCCTGAATCATGTGCAGGAACTCAATCAAGAGGTCCCGGTTGCGCGGGCGGTCCCCCAGCAGTTCCTGAACCTCGCTCAGCGCGATGTCGTCGACCTGGCGGCCTTTGGGCGTCTTGCGCCCTTTGCCTTTGCCGGACTTCCATACGCCCTTGCTATCATCCAATGGTGCCATGGGATCCTCCAGTCAGCACGTCTTTCATTCAGCCAATGCCATCAAGAATGAATATCGTCAAATCTGGAAATTGGATTGCACGATCAGAAAAATTTATGACGCCATTTGCGGCATCCTATCGTCTACAAACGTCGCAACTACCTCTTTCAAAGCCCGTACAGTTGTGAGTTCCGGTGTCCGGTCGAGAGTCGCAATGCAAATCGGGCGCGCCTGCTCCGGCTCTACCAGCGCCAGAACCCGGGTTCCGCCCAGCCCGCCCAGCGCCTGCATCAGCGCCCGCGGCAGAATGGTCGCGGCCGACCCCTCCCGCGCCAGCACCATTGACGCCATGAACCCGTTGGATTCGGAAACGATCTCCGGCTTCAGCCCCAGGTCGGCAAAGATCCGGTCAAGGATCCGCCGGTTTTGCATCTGCTGATCAAGCAGGCTTAACGGCAGATCTGCAGCCTCCGCCCAGCTGATCCTGTCGCCACGTCCCTCGACCATGTCCTCCGGTGCCAGCAGAACATAGCTTTCCTCATACAATTGCTGAACCGTCACCAATTCCCGCCCCATGCTGTCGGCATAGGTTATTCCAGCGTCAATTGTACCATCATACAGCCGCTGCTGGATAGCCAGCGAGGTAGTGACCTCCACCTGCGCTAAAATCCGCGGATAAGCCTGATGCACCTGATCCACCAACTGCGCTGCCCAGGCAGTGGCCGTCGGCACGACGCCCAGCACCAGGGTGCCGCTCACTTCACCGCGGGTTGCGGCGATCTCCTGTTCCAGGGCCTTGGCATCGTCGAGGATCGAGCGCGCCCGGCGCACGATCATCATGCCTTCTTCGGTCAACCCCTGAAACCGGTTGGCCCGGCGCACGATGGACAGGCCCAACCGCTCTTCCAGATTCCTGATCCGCATGGAGAACGCAGGCTGAGACATGCCGCAATCGGCGGCGGCCTTTGCGAAGTGCTTGTGCCGCGCCAGCGCAGTCAGAAGTGTCAGGTCCTTAAGTTCGATCATAACGGAACCTTAAGCCCGTCCCGGCATCTGGCACAATGGAGCAGTTGGCCGCTTAATCCTGGCTGGCAGGGGCAGCGGAATCCTCCGCGGCCCCATAAAGCGCAGTCAGTTCCTCTAGTGCTGCCAAGGCGCCTTGCAACTGCACAAGCTTACCGGGATGGCGTGCAAAGGCTTCTTGCAGCAGGTCTTCACGGGCAGTCTGCATTTCCGCAGCAGTCCGGCTGCCCTTCTCGGTGAGACTGTAGGACACACCAGACCGGCCTGCGCCCTGTTTCCGGGTCAGCCCGGCTGAGGCAAGTTTGCGCAAGGAATACTGGATATTGGGAATATCCACGCGATTGGTGATCCGGGCCATTTCCTTAATCGAGATAGCACGGCCGCCTTCTGCGATCAGAAGCAGTAAGGTGACTTCCGCCCCTGACAGCGGGATGCCGCTCAGCTTTTCAAAGCGATCCACCTGCCAGCGGACAAGTCCTTCATGTGTCCGCTGCACCGCAATTTCCAAGTCCCGCAACCGGCCGGAAGACTGCTGATCAATAGGGTTTAAAAACAAGGATTGGCTGACTGAATGATCCAATGAACAACTCCAAAATCTGCTGCCCAAACAGGCAAAATGGTGCGGATCAGAATACTGACGCCTTCGGCGCACCTCCCGGCCTCCAGATCAAGGCACCTATGCGCCCCTGCAGCAGGCCCGGCTCAATTCCGAAAATGCAATTCAAATACTGCGCAACATATCCGCTCAAATCGCCGGAACTTCAATACCCTGCCCGATCACACGGCATAGCTCGCAGCCTGGAATAATTTCAACGCAGCCTTCCGTTCAGATGGCGGCCCTGGAAATCCTGCTTAAAGGAACACCTGCGGGCCGTCAGTCGGAGGCCTCCGGGTTCCAGATCCTCTGAAAGTGCTCAAGACACGGGCAGGTTCTGCAGGTCGCGCCGCCTCATGGCAGTGCGGGCAAGCCCGCCATAGGCCTTGCGCACCTGTTTCCTGCCGGTTGGTCCAGAAAGGCCGGTCGCAGAGGTCAGGCCGGGAAACAGCTCAAACAGCTCCCGTCTTCCTTCCGCGTGCAGTCCGCGAACGGCCTCAGGGCCCGGCCAGAACGTTTCCGTTGCAATGCCTTCGGCAAAGATCACCTCGTGCTGCTCTGTCATCAGATGCACATAGGTGACCGGCCCGTTTGCGCCGGACGCCTGGACGCAGCTTGTGTCCAGCTCTGCAAGAAGCTTGGCTGACAGGAAACTTTCGTCGAGCTGCCCGTCCCCGCCCAAGGCCTTGCGGCCAATCAGCAGCCGGTGCTGCGGAGACAGCAGCATGGGCCGCTCCGGGCGCAGCAGCCCGCCCGGACGCAGGCGGTAGGGCCTCAGATGCGGACGCTGGGCCAGATCTGCCGGGCTCAGAGTCCGGCTGCCAGTCCAGATCACCGCCTGATAGCCATTATCGGCGGTTTGCAGCATATCGCCAACCCGGATCTGCCCGGCCGGCACCGCGCCGCGCTGCGTGGCAATCAGGACATCAGGCGTAAAGCAGGGGATACCCGCGGAATACATCTGCTGCGCGGTCGTCATCTGCGCCGGAGTCACCCCCTGCAGAACAAGCTTTTCACCGCTCGGGAAGGTGAGCAGCGCGTTGCCGAACCCGTCATCGCTGACAGAAATATCCCAAGCCCGCACCGCGCCCGCCGGTCCGGTGCCGCCCGTCAGGTTCGAGACGTCCAGCTGGTCATTGTAGAAACCGTCAAGATCGTCATCAGCGATGCTGAAGTCGGTGATCGTATCGGTGCCGCCGCCACTGCTCAGGATCAGCTCATCATAGCCAATGCCGCTGGTGATCGAGTCATCGCCGGCCCCGAACGTCACGGTGTCATCCCCGGCGCCCGCATCAATCACGGTGCCGGCGCTGTCGGCAGAGGCGTCAACCGCATCCGCCTGATCCGTAAGGTTCAGCGCCTCGATCTCCGAGAAGGTGACCGTGTCGGTCCCGTCGGTGATGGTGCCGGCCTCATCCCCGGTATAAGTGACGGTGACCCCTGTGGTGACACCCGACATGTCGACAGTATCGTAATCATTCCCGGCCTCGCCGCCGGTCAGGGTGTCATTGCCGAACCCGTCCGACATTTCGAAGGTATCAGCGTCGGCCTCACCATACATCAGGTCCGCCCCGCTGCCGCCGATCAGCAGGTCGTTGTCATTGCCGCCGTACATAGTGTCGGCGCCGTCGCCGCCCTCCAGCGTGTCATTGCCATCCGTTGCAACGATGCTGTCGTCGCCGGCCCCGCCGACAAGACTGTCGTCACCGGCCGAGTTTCTGAGGGTGTCATTGCCAGCGCCGCCGATCAGCGTGTCGTTGCCCAGACCCGTCGTCAGGCTGTCGTCGCCGTCACCGCCCTCGATATAGTCGTCGCCATCACCGCCAGAGATGGTGTCCGCGCCAAGACCGCCGATCAGGCTGTCCGCTCCAGCCCCGCCATCCATGACGTCGTCGCCGTCGCCGCCGTCCATGCTGTCGTTGCCGGCCTCGCCATACATCAGGTCCGCGTCGGCGCCGCCTGCCATCACATCGTTATCATTGCCGCCGTACAACGTGTCGTTGCCGTCACCGCCTTCCAGCGTGTCATTGCCATCGGTCGCACCAATGCTGTCGTTGCCGGTGCCGCCAACCAGGCTGTCGTCGCCGGCCGAGTTGTGCAGGGTATCATCGCCCTCACCGCCGACCAGCGTATCGTTGCCCAGTCCTGTGCTGAGGAAGTCATTGCCTTCACCCCCGTCGACATAGTCATTCCCATCGCCACCGGAGAGCGTGTCGCCGCCAGCCCCGCCGATCAGCGTATCCGCCCCCTCCCCTCCGTCCAGAATGTCGTCGCCGTCGCCGCCGTCCAGGCTGTCGTCGCCCTGTTCACCCAGCAGCGAGTCATTGCCGCCCTGGCCGTAGACGATGTCATTGCCGTCACCGCCCAGAACTGTGTCGGCCCCTTGTTCAATCGGGGTGACAACAGGATCGTCAATGACATCTCCCGACAAGGTGAAGCCTGCCAGGCCGTCGCGGGTCTGAAGAGTAAACTCGATTGAGGAACGGTCCTCGAACCCGGCGGAGAACCACGCGTTTTGATCCGTATAAGCATTCATCTGTGTCCCGGTGGCCGTCACCAAATTGCCGTCAGTCGATGTGCTTAAGTTGGAATCTGAAGAAACGCCGAAAGAGGTGAAACTGCTGCCGTCTATTATGACCGCTTCGGCGTCTCCGTAACCACTGTTGTCATCAATATCGTTGAAGGTCGCAGTGGAGTTCAGATAGACCGGCTCGCCTGTTGCCGGGTCAAAGAACTCCAGCCGGAAAGTTGCCTGGTCCCCCGCCTGGTCCCCTTCCAGCAGAATCTCCGCACCATCGGTGTAACCGAATTGCACCGTCAAATTCGCGTTGGATTTCTCGACCAGGACCAGCTTCCCCCAGATCGAGGTGCCATCCTCCAAGGTCGCAATATCTCTAAAGACAGCATAATCGCCCGCAGACCCGGTCCAGCCGTCATGCGAGATGCTCTCGATATTTCCAATCTTCAGTTCAAGCGGGCTGGCGTCCACGCCCTGTTCGAATCCGTCCCCCATGTCGCCATAGATGACATCATCGCCTTCGCCGCCATCAATGACGTCACTGCCTTCTTCACCAGCAACAGTGTCAGCGCCTTCTCCCGCCTCAATGATGTCGTCGCCGGTGCTTCCAGCGAGCTTGTCGTTGCCTTCAGTGCCTTTCAGAGACGCAAGGAGGCCGGAAAGCCAGTCAGGTAGAGGCATAGTCAAATCTCAATCTCTGACCACGGGTGCCAGAGCACACAAAGGGCCAAGTGTTTCCGGCAGAACAGCCGCTATTGCGCCCCTCAATACACGCATCCCGGTAATGAATCGTAAATCCGGCAGGCGCTGTGAAATTTCCGTAAAGGCTGCAGCAGAAGAACCGGAATGCCTGCCAGGGCACGCGGCCCGGTCAAAACCCGATCATTCGGCGCATTTCGCCCTTCAGTGTTGGGTGATTCGCATTGTCTTGAAGGCTGTCCGCTAAAAGTGGAATTGTATTTTTGCCGTTCCAGGCCGCCAAAAAGACCAAATACAAGACAACAAGCCGCATCTTAACGGCCCTGAAATGAATCCCTCTGACTGTTTTGACGTCCGGCACCTCGCTGCTGGACCGCCACAGACCGCTCTAAGGCAGTCCGGCAGACTGAAATGTTGATGGGAACTTCACCGTAATGAATCGACTGTTTAAATTCTGGAACAACATGCGGCTTGGCCGCAAGCTGCCGCTCTCCATCGCCGCGCCGACAATCTTCCTGACTCTCGCATCGGGGTTCTTCTTTGCCTGGGAAGCCGGGCAGGCGCTCAAGACCAACCGCGAGGCGGCCTATGCCACGCTTCTGGAAGAGCGCAAGGAAGCATTGGAGAACTGGGTTGCCGGGTTGCGGTCCCAGACCCGAACCCTGGTTGCCAGCAAGGCAGTTGAAACGGCACTGCGCGACTTTTCCAACGGCTTCTACTCGCTTGGCGACACGCCCGGCAGCTATCTGCGCGCCGCCTATGGCGAAGGCAACCCCAACCCGGCAGGCGAACGCTACAAGCTGCTGGATGCCAAAGACAAATCGGCATGGTCCATCCGCCACAAGATGAACCACACCGGCTTCGTGACATTCCTGGAAGAGCAGGGCTTCCTGGATGCCTACCTTTTGGATGTGCAGGGCAACATGGTCTACTCGGTCCACAAAAACGAAGACTTTGCGCTGAACTACCTGGACGGGCCGTATAAGGACAGCGGGCTGGGCCAGGCGTTCCGCACGGCCCTGGAAATGGAGCAGGGCAGTGTGTTCCTGTCGGAAATGGCCGGATATGAGCCGGATGGCGGGGCGGCCGCGATGTTTGTCTCCTCTCCCATCTACAAGAAAGACGCGATCATGGGAGCGCTGGTGCTGCGCGTTCCGGTGGACGGCATCGCCGGCATCCTCTCCCATTCCGCACTGCTCGGCGAAACCGGGCAGGCCTATCTGGTGCGCGGCGACGGCATTGCCCTGACTGCATCAGAACGCGAGGGCGGCCACCAGGTTCTGACGAAGCTGCCAGAGCTGCAGCAGATCACGGTAGCGCTCAGCGGCGGGGAAAGCAGCTTTTCCGGAACCCCCGGCCTTGCCGGCCAGCCGGTTGAGGCGATGGCCGCCAGTGTCGGGCTCGACGACCGCACTTGGGGCATTGTGCTAGAGGTCGACAGCGCCGAGGCCCTGGCCGCCGAGAAAAGCCTGGTCAATGCCTCCATGCTGCAGGCGGTCGGGGTCGCCCTGGCGGTTGCCCTGCTGTCCTGGATCGCGGCCCGCGGTATTGCGCGCAAGGTGTCCGGCCTGTCTGACAGCGTGGAGCACATTGCCGCCAAAGACTACGGCCATCCAGTGGCAGGTCTGGGCACTGGCGACGAATTCGGCAATATCGCCGGTATTCTGGAAGGTTTCAAAACCGACCTGCAAAATGCCCAGCTTGCTGAAGAAGAACGGGCAGAAGCACAGCGCGAGCAGGATCTCGTTGTGAATGAATTGCGCACCGGCCTGACCCATCTGGCAAAGGGCGACTTTTCGACCACGATCGATACGCCCTTCCCTGAGGCCTACAAGGGTCTGCGCCTCGACTTCAATCAGACGGTCAACACGCTGAACGCAACCGTGCGCGAAGTGGTGGAGGCCACCACCAGCATCCGTAACGGCACGTCGGAAATCAGCCAGGCTTCGGACGATCTGTCGCAGCGCACTGAAAGCCAGGCCGCGACACTGGAACAGACCGCAGCGGCCTTGGATCAGATGACCGCCAGCGTCAAGGCCGCCGCAGATGGCGCCCGCAAAGTCGAAGCTTCCATGAACGAAGCCCGGGACGAAGCACTGGCCAGCGGCGAGGTTGTCCAGAACGCTGTTGCCGCAATGAATGGCATTGAGGAGTCCTCCCGCCATATCTCGCAGATCATCGGCGTGATCGACGACATAGCCTTCCAAACCAACCTGCTGGCCTTGAACGCAGGCGTCGAAGCCGCCCGGGCCGGCGAGGCGGGGCGCGGCTTCGCCGTCGTCGCCTCCGAAGTGCGGGCACTTGCGCAGCGTTCTTCAGACGCAGCCATGGAAATCAAGACGCTGATCTCCAATTCCGGCGAACAAGTAGAAAAGGGCGTGGATCTGGTCGGCAAGGCCGGCGAGGCGCTGCACAGCATCGTGTCGCAAGTCTCCCACATCTCCGGTCTGGTCTCGGACATCGCCACAGGCGCGGCAGAACAGTCGACCGGCATCGGTGAAATCAATACCGGGGTGATGCAGCTGGACCAGGTCACCCAGCAAAACGCCGCCATGGTCGAGCAGATGACCGCCGCGGGCCAATTGCTGAATGGCGATGCTTCCAATCTGGCTGGTCTGGTGGCGCAATTCGATGTTGGGCTGGAAACGGCCGCCGCCCCGCACGAGGCGGCCTCCCTTCCGGAGCTTCCGTCGGCACATGGAACCGGCTGGGATGAGATCCCCGAGGTGCCGGCCGCCGTGCCGGTCTCAGAGGGATCAGCCGCCTTAGCAAAATGGCAGGACTTCTGATCCTGCCGGTCCGGCCCCCTGCAACGGCTGCTGCCTGTGCCAGATTGCACAGCGGCTGCAAGCAACCGTATTGTGGAAACCGGATTTTCAGACTTTAAAAGGAACATAGAGCAAAACCGAGCACCAGGCATAATTTCAGGCCGCTATTGCCAGCGGTGTTTTCGGAAAAAGCAAAGGTGGCTGAATGGCCCTGTCAAATCTCCCCGCGCGCTGGATGCGCGCCTTCGGCAACAGGACCTACCTTCCTGCCCTGCTTGCGCTGGCGGTGGTATGTGCTGCGGGACTTTATGCTGAACGACAGAACGCCACGATCCACTACCAGTCCCAGCGCGCCGACACGCAGCAGGCGGCGGGGATGATCAAATCCCGCCTTGAGGGCCAGCTGAACGGCGACTACCAGCGCCTGCGCGGCCTTGCTGCTATGCTGGCGACAGAACCGGACATTAGCCAGGAGCGGTTCAGCCGGATTGCCGCACAGGTATTGGAAGGGAAGACCGCCATCCGCCATATTGCGGCGGCGCCCGGACTTGTTGTTACTCTGGTGCACCCGATGAAGGGCAACGAAGCGGCGTTGGGACTGGATTACAACGAGAACGAGGCACAGCGCGCTGCCGCGCACCGGGTGCGCAACAGCGGTGAAATGGTTCTGGCTGGCCCCGTCAATCTTGTACAGGGCGGTACCGGGTTCATTTACCGCCTGCCGATCTTCACCGGCACCGGAGAACAGCGCCAGTTCTGGGGCATTCTCTCGGCAGTTGTCGAAACAGATACCCTGTATGCGATTACCGGCCTGCATGCCCGCGGCAAGCTGGAGCTTGCACTGACAGGCCGGGACGGAACAGGAGCTGCCGGGCAGCAGTTTTTTGGCTCAGCTGGCATTTTTACGGACAACCCGGTGCTTTTGGATATTATGCTGCCCGCTGGCTCCTGGCAGATGGCTGCCCGCCCGCAGGACGGATGGCAGAACAGCCCCGCCAGCCTTTGGCAGCTTCGCCTCGCGCTTCTGTTGGCAGGCACTCTGATCGTGTTTCCCACATTTCTGGCAGGCAGGCTGTCCGATGCCCGGCAAGCCGTGATCGGCAAGCTGCGCCACCGCGAAGCTGAGCTGGAGGCGGTATCGCGACGGCTGGAGATCGCGGTCAAAACCTCCCGGGTTGGCATCTGGGAATACGACGCCGCAGCCCAGCGGGTAAGCTGGGACAGCCGGATGCACGAGCTTTACGGCGTGCCTGAGGAACTGGGTCCGCCAAGTGCAGAGGCCTGGACAGAAACACTGCATCCAGATGACCGCAACAGGGTTCAGGATGCCTTGAAAGCTGCAGAAGAAAACCACACCAGCTTTGCCTCCGATTTCCGGATTGTCCTGGACAACGGCACAGTCAAGCACATCCGGGCTCTCGCCAGCCCGTTCACCGATGCCCGGGGCCGGAAGCTGATGATCGGCGTCAACTGGAATGTCTCCGAGGATGTGAGCCTGCGCGAGGAACTGATCCGCGCCAACCAGACCCTGTCCGAACGCAACAGTGAGCTGAAATTGGGCAAGCAGGCCCTGGAACAGGCGCATGCGGAACTGCAAAAGCAACAGGCGGAGCTGCACCGCCTGTCTCTGGTGGCCAAACACGCCTCAGACAGTATCATCCTGACAGATGCGGAGCGCCGGATTCTCTGGGTTAACGACGCCTTCACACGGGCAACAGGCTATCTGGCAGCTGATGCCGTCGGCCGGACCCCGTCCGAACTTCTGGACGGGCCGGAAACCGACGCCCAAGTGATCCAGGAAATGAACCGCCACAAGGACCTTGGCATCCGCTATCACAACGAGGTTCTCAATTACACGAAATCAGGCGACGAAGTCTGGTTCGACACCAACATCGTGCCGGTGACATGTGCGGACGGATCCGTGGATCTCATCATCGGCATCGAACGGGACATTACCAGCAGCAAGCAGCGGGAACGCGAACTGGCAGAGGCCAAACTTGCGGCGGAGCAGGCCGACCGCGCCAAGTCGGAGTTTCTTGCCAACATGAGCCATGAGATCCGCACACCAATGAACGGCATCATTGGTATGGCCGACCTCCTGGCGGAGGCGGAACTGCCGCCTGACGAACTGCAAAACGTCGAGACCATCCGCAGCTCGGCCCAGGCACTGCTGAAGATCATCAACGATATCCTCGACCTGTCACGCCTGGAGGCGGGCAAACTTTCGATCACAGGCGAGGACTTCAATCTGCGCGATTGTGTCAGCAGTGCTGCCAATCTTTTCAAACCGAAGGCGCTGGAAAAAGGGCTGCCGTTAGAAATCAGCTATGCGGACGGATTGCCGGAACGGATGCACGGCGATGACGGACGCTTGCGCCAGATTCTGGTCAACCTGATCGGCAACGCGGTGAAATTCACGACGGAAGGCAGAATATCCCTTCGGGTGTCGCATGCGCCTGGCAACCCCTACCGCCTGATTGCCGAAGTCGAGGACAGCGGGATCGGTATCTCCGAGGACCAGGCGCGCCACATCTTCGACCGCTTCACACAGGCCGATGCCGCCACGACCAAGGCGTTCGGCGGGACCGGATTGGGCCTGACGATCTCCAGCATGCTGGCAAAGCGGATGGGCGGCGGTATCTCTGTCACCTCGGAACTGGGCCGGGGGTCCTGTTTCCGGCTTGAACTCCAACTCCAACCGGCAGGCGAAGCCGCAAACGGAGCTGCCCCACTGTCTCTGGACAGCCCTACGCGGATTGCGCCTTGCAGGGTTCTCCTGGCCGAGGACAATCAGACAAACCGGCTGCTGATCCGCAAGTATCTGCGCAACCAGCCGGTAGAGCTCACCGAAGCCGCCAACGGGCGCGCTGCCGTGGAGATGTGCCAGAAACTGCGGCCGGATATCATACTGATGGACATGTCGATGCCGGTTCTAGATGGTCTCGGCGCCACCCGGGAGATCCGCAGCCTGCCCGGTCCCCAGCCGGTCATCGTGGCCCTGACCGCCAACGCCTTTGCCAGCGATGAACAGGCCTGCCTGGAGGCCGGCATGGATCACTTTCTGGCCAAGCCCGTGAAAAAATCCGTGCTTCTGCACAGGCTGGCTGCGATCACGCAAGAGATCGCGCAACAGCAAGAACCCCGGGCCAGCGCCTGACAAAGAGGGCCGCAGCCCGTCCGGATGGGGGCTTATACGGCCGTGCCGATCAGGCCGACACCGGCGGCCATCAGAACTGCCGATCCCAGCCGCCGCATCCAATAGCCTTCCTTCAGGAAAACAAAGCCGATCAGCGCCGCAAAAATCACAGAGGTCTCGCGAAGCGCGGAAACGGCTCCGAGCGGGGCAAAGTTCTTGGCATAGAGCACCAGCCCGTATGCAATCATCGACACCAGCCCGCCGGCAAGCCCCAGCACCCAGGTCTTTGCGGGCAGATGTGCCAGGGTCCGCCATCTGCGGACAGCAACAAACCCTGCAATGAAAAGGTGCAGGAAAGCCCCCCAGGCCCAATAGCTCAGGGTATGCCCTGACAGGCGCACTCCGACGCCATCAACCACGGAATAGATCGAAATGCAAAATCCGGTGCCTGCGGCAAAACCAAGTGCCGCCCGCCCGACACCGGACCGCAGTGCCTTCCAACTGCTGAGCTGAATGCCGCAGCCGATCACTGCAATTCCGGCCCAGGCCTGCAGCGGCAGCACTTCGTCGGCAAAAGCCATCGCCCAGAGCGCAACCAATGCCGGAACGATGCCCCGGGCAATCGGGTAGACAACGCTCAGGTCGCCATGCTGATAGGCACGGCCCAGCATGTAGTAGTAGCCGAAATGTACGACCGTCGAGGCTAGAATATAGGGAAAGCTCTCCACCGACGGCACCGGCAGCACTGCGACCATGACAGCCCCCGGAACAACCTGGCCAAAGGCCACCAGCCCAAGCGTGGTGGTCCGGTCGGCCGCCGTTTTAACAATGGCGTTCCACAGCGCGTGCAGCAAGGCCGCTGACAAGATGATTGCAATCACGGAAAGCGTCATATCCGGGTCAATCTTTTGGCAAGAGCCCGGCGGCCGGAGTTCCCCCGCCGTCGCCTTCGGGCATATCTTCGATGAGCCTTGTCTCCAGGAGCTGTCCGCTGCGGTAGAGCACCGGGGTGGCGACGGCGGCGATGTGGCTGTTGAACTCGCGCAGGGCGCGCAGGGTTTCCAGGTGGATGTCGG
>JABXIA010000125.1 GCA_013373325.1 Paracoccaceae bacterium | reverse complement strand
CGGACCGCCATGCACCATGTGGGGCAAGGGGGAGCCATGGCCGGTCGATTCCTTCATCGAGTCGCGGTTGTTGAAGTAGAGGCGGCCGTGATAGGCGCCGGCGCCGATGGCGACCTCGCGGGCGACAGCCGGATCGTGGGTGATGACTGAGGCCACGAGCGAGCCCTGGCCGCGGTTGGCCAGCTCAATGGCGTGATCCAGATCGCGGTAGCCCATGATGGTGGAGACGGGGCCAAACGCCTCTGTGTCGTGCACGCGCTGTGCGTTGTCCGGGTCGGCGCAGTGGAACAGCATCGGCGGGACAAAGGCGCCTTTTTCGGCGTCGGCGCCGTCGACTGAGAAGTTTTCCGGGTCGCCAAAGACGCGTTCTGCTTCCTGGCCGATGATCGCAGCCTTCTCCAGCACGTCGCGTTTCTGGCTGTTCGAGACCAGCGCGCCCATGCGGGTGGTTTCCAGGCGCGGGTCGCCAATTTGGGTTTTTGCGAGGCGGGCGGACAGCGCCTCGATCACCGCGTCCACCTGCGCTTGCGGCGCGATGATGCGGCGGATAGCGGTGCATTTCTGGCCCGCCTTGGTGGTCATCTCGCGGCTGACTTCCTTGACGAACAAGTCAAACTCCGGCGTGCCGGGCTGCGCGTCGGGGCCAAGGATGGAGGCATTGAGGCTGTCCTGTTCGGCAACGAAACGGACCGAGTTTTCCAGGATCACCGGGTTGGCGCGCAGCTTGAGCGCGGTATTGGCGGAGCCGGTGAAGCTGACCACGTCCTGCATGGTCAGATGGTCCAGCATGTCGCCGAGGCCGCCGGAGACCAGCTGCAGCGCGCCCTCGGGCAGGATGCCTGACTCCAGCATCAGTTTCACTGCCAGTTCGGTCACATAGCAGCTGTTGGTGGCCGGTTTCACGATGGCCGGGACGCCGGCCAGCAGGGTGGGGGCGAGTTTTTCCAGCATGCCCCAGACCGGGAAGTTGAAGGCGTTGATGTGCACCGCGACGCCGCGCAGCGGGGTGCAGATGTGCTGGCCCAGGAAGGTGCCGTTGCGGCTGAGCTGCTCCACGTCGCCGTCGAGGTAGACATGCGCGTCCGGCATTTCGCGGCGGCCCTTGGAGGCGAAGACGAACATGGTGCCAATGCCGCCGTCGATGTCGATCATGTGGTCGGACTGGGTGGCGCCTGTGTTGAACGACAGATCATAGAGCGCCTGCTTGTGCTGGTTCAGGTGGCCTGCCAGCGCCTTCAGCATCCGGGCGCGGTCGTGGAAGGTCAGCTTCCGCAGGTTGGCACCGCCCACCGCGCGGGCGTAGTCGAGCATTCCTTGCACGTCGAGTGCGTCATTGCCGGCTGACGCAATCACCTCGCCGGTGATGGCGCTGGCGATGTTGCGGGCGCCCGCGCCCGGTGCGACCCATTGACCCGCTGCAAAGCTGGAAATCTCAAGAAGGCTCATGATGCTGTCCTTTTCATCAGGCCGGCGCCGGGCCGGCTGGCTGGAATCCGATGTTAAGATATATTGACCGTCCGGTCGGTTTATGCAAGAAGTTTGTCAAATGCGCCGCTGACGAGGGTGAGGGAGCGATGAGCGATACGATTCTGGTTGAGGACCACGGCACCTGGGTGGAGATCACCCTGAACCGCCCGGACCGGCTGAACAGTTTCAACGAGGACATGCACAACGCCTTGCGTGCAGCGCTGGAAGGCGCGCGCGACGGCGGCGCCCGCGCGGTGCTGCTGACCGGCGCCGGGCGCGGCTTCTGCGCCGGCCAGGATCTGGGCGACCGCGACCCGCGCAAGATGGACGGGCCGCCGGACCTGAGCCAGACCGTGCGCAAATTCTATGCGCCGCTGGTGCGGCTGATCCGTGAATTGAACTTCCCGGTGATCTGCGCGGTGAACGGCGTGGCCGCCGGGGCAGGCGCCAACCTGGCGCTGGCCTGCGATATGGTGCTGGCAGCCGACAGCGCCAAGTTCATCCAGTCGTTTTCCAAGGTAGGCCTGATCCCGGACACCGGCGGCAGCTGGCATTTGCCGCGGCTGCTGGGCGAGGCCCGCGCCAAAGGGCTGGCGCTGACGGCGGAACCGCTGCCTGCGAAGAAGGCAGAGGACTGGGGCCTGATCTGGAAGGCGCTGCCGGACGGCGAACTGATAGCAGAGGCCCGCGCCATGGCAGAGAAATTCGCCAACGGGCCGACTCTGGGCCTGGGGCTGACCAAACAGTGCATCCAGGCCGCGGCGGTCAACACGCTGTCCGACCAGCTGGAGATCGAGGCGGACGCGATGAAGACCTGCGGCGAAAGCGCGGATTACGCCGAGGGCGTGGCCAGCTTCCTGGAAAAACGCGCCCCCGCGTTCAAGGGCAAATGACCATGACCCCGAAAGAACGTGCTGAAAAATCCGCCGCCGCGATGTGGGCCGAAGATCATGCGTCCAAATGGGCGGGGATGGAGATCACCCATGTGGATGAGGGCGAGGCCACGCTGGAGCTGACCATCGCCCAGCACCACTGCAACGGCCACGGCATCTGCCACGGCGGCGTGACGTTCATGCTGGCTGACAGTGCCTTTGCCTTTGCCTGCAACAGCCGCAACCAGTCGACCGTGGCGCAGCACAACGTGATCAGCTTCACCGCTCCGGGACGGCTGGGCGACAAGCTGATTGCCGCGGCACGCGAGATTTCCCTGACCGGGCGCAGCGGCATTTACGACGTGACAGTGACCAACCAGGACGGCCAGCAGATCGCCGAGTTCCGGGGCTTTTCCCGGGCGGTCAAAGGCCAGTTGTTTGACGAATAAGGTGTGGAGGACGCCATGGAAGACCTGAGCCCCAAGAAGGGTGAATTGGACCCGATCGAGATCGCCTCGATCGACGAAATCCGCAGCCTGCAGCTGGAGCGGCTGAAGTGGTCGGTGCGCCACGCCTATGACAACGTGGCGATGTACAAGCAGCGGTTTGACGAGGCCGGCGTGCATCCGGACGATCTGCAGGAGCTGTCCGACCTGGCCAAGTTCCCCTTCACCTACAAGAACGACCTGCGGGACAACTACCCCTTTGGCCTGTTTGCCGTGCCGCGCAGTGAAATCATCCGCCTGCATGCGTCCTCCGGCACCACCGGCAAGCCGACGGTTGTGGGCTATACCAAGGGCGACATCGACAACTGGGCGGATCTGGTGGCGCGCAGCTTGCGGGCCTCGGGCCTGCGCAAGGGCGATATGGTGCATAACGCCTACGGCTATGGCCTGTTCACTGGCGGCCTCGGCGCGCACTACGGGATCGAACGGCTGGGGGCGACTGTCGTTCCGATGTCGGGCGGGCAGACCGAAAAGCAGGTCGGCCTGATTACCGATTTCAAACCTGACGGCATCATGGTGACGCCCTCCTACATGCTCAACATCCTGGAGCAGTACCATAAGGTCGGCATGGACCCGCGCGAATGCTCGCTGAAGGTCGGCGTGTTCGGTGCCGAACCCTGGACCGATGCAATGCGCAAGGAGGTCGAGGAGGCCTTTGACATGCATGCGGTCGATATCTACGGTCTCAGCGAGATCATGGGGCCGGGCGTGGCCAATGAATGCGTCGAGACCAAGGACGGCCCGGTGATCTGGGAGGACCACTTCCTGCCGGAAATCATCGACCCGCAGACCGGTGAAGTGCTGCCGGACGGGGAGCTGGGCGAGCTGGTGTTCACCACCCTGACCAAGGAAGGCCTGCCGATGGTGCGCTACCGCACCCGCGACCTGACCCGCCTGCTGCCGGGCACCGCGCGGTCGATGCGACGGATGGAGAAGATCACCGGGCGCAGCGACGACATGATCATCCTGCGCGGCGTCAACGTGTTCCCCAGTCAGGTGGAGGAGCAGCTGCTGGCGACCGGGGGCCTCGCGCCTTACTATCAGATCGAGCTCTACAAATCCGGCCGCATGGACGCGATGCGGGTGTTTGTGGAGGCCAATCCGGACGCAACCGACGAGCTGAGCAAGACCGCGGCAGCGCGGATGCTGACCAAGCGAATCAAGGATATGGTTGGCGTTTCGACCGAGATCATTGTAGGCGACCCGGGGTCCGTCGAGCGCAGCCAGGGCAAGGCCAAGCGCGTCGTCGACAACCGCAGCCAGTCCTGAAACGGGAGAGTGAGCCTTGGCCCGCACGATCGCAAAAGACCACGATGAGAAACGCGCGCAGATCCTGAAGTCGGCAGCCAAGGTGTTTGCCGAGTCCGGCTACGACCGGGCGTCGATGACCCAGCTGGCGCGGGAATGCGGGATCTCCAAGGCAAACATCTACCACTACTACGACAGCAAGGATGCCGTGCTTTACGGCCTCCTTGATACTTATCTTTGCGAGCTGCGTGACAGGGTCTGCGGGGCGGATCTGGCGGGCCTGAATGCAGAGGACCGGCTGCGCCGCATCGTGTCGGAGATCATGCTGGCCTATCAGGGCGCCGACCATGAGCATCAGGTCCAGTTGGGCGCGATGGGGGCATTGCCGGAGGAGCAGCAGAAGCATCTGCGCGGCTACCAGCGTGAGATGGTTCAATTCATGAGCGATGCGCTGAAGGACGTGGCGCCGGAGATTTTCAACGGTGACGCAGCCAAGCTGCGCGGCGCCACGATGTCGGTCTTTGGCATGCTGAACTGGTATTACATGTGGAATTCCGGCGCCGGATCCAAGGCGCGCGAGGATTACGCCGGGCTGGTGGCGGACCTGACGCTGAGCGGCGTCAAGGGGCTCTGACTGCGGCGCGGTTTTGCGTTTCCGCGTTTCTGCGCTAGCCTGTCCGGATACCGGAGGGTGCCATGCAGAAACCTGAGAACTTCGAGAATTTCTATTACAAGAAGGTGGGACTGGGCGAGGCCTGCGGCTGCGCCGAACGGGCCATCGACATGTATGAGTTCGACCGCACGGCCGGGAAGCCAAAGGCGGCCAGCGGCCGGCGCCGGTTCAGCTGGAAGGGGTTTGCACTGAAATACGGGCTGCTGTCACGGAAGAGGACACCGGCAGAGTAACAGTGAAACACCCGGCGGAATGTCCCGCCGGGTGCTGTTTCTTCTCAGATCCGGTCAGCTTCAGGCCTGTCAGCCCGGGCTGCCCAGCAGCCGGGTGATGCGGCGCACCGCGACGCGGCGGTTGGCGCGCTCGGCAGCCAGGGTGCTGACCGCCAGGTCGCTTTCGCCATAGCCCTGCACAACCATGTTTTCCGGTGCCACGCCGAAATACTCCGTCAGCGCCAGGGCCACGGTTTCAGCGCGCCGGTCCGATAGGGCCAGATTGTAGGTCGCGGCGCCCACGGCATCGGTATGACCCTCGATCAGGAACACCTCGCCCGGGTTGCGGTCAATCAGCTCGCGCAGCGCGTTGCCGAGGGTTGCCAGTTCTTCTGCCTCTTGCGGGCGGATCACCGAGGAGCCGGTGTCGAAATTCACCGAATCCACGTTGATCACCGGAGTCAGGCGGCGCACCGCGTCGATGTTGCGGATCTGCGCCAGCGAGAAGCGGCGGTCAACGGTCTTGGTTTCTTGTGCAGCCAGCGCCGCGGCCAGATCCTCAGCCGAGACCGCGCCGGTGCTGGAGAAGGCGCGGCGGTTGTCCTGCACCTGCGGCAGCTCATTGACCACCACGCGCTCAGCCTTCCGGGTGTCGTCGAACAGCACCACGCTGCGGCCGTCCGGCATCAGTTTGGTGCGGCGCAGCACCCGACCCTCGGCGGAGCGGATGGTTTCCACCTCGACCCCGTTCTCGCGCACCACCACGGTACGGGTTGAGCCGTCCTGGAACCGGTAGGTGGTCACGTTGGAGCCCGGCTGGCGCAGCAGTGCATCATCATCTTTCAGGACGCGGTACTGGCCGTCCTGCTCCACGATGGCGCGGTCGCCGGAGTTCGAGACCACCTTGCCGCCATTGTTGAGCAGGGTGCCGATGGCCAGCGCGCCAAGGCCGAGCAGGGCGTTGCGCTCGCGAGTGGAGAGGCCGCTGTCATCCTCGGTGACGGCATCGGCCTGCGGGGCAGGTGCCTGGGCTTGTGCCTGGGCGGTTTCATTGACCCCGGTTTCGAACTCCTCGTCAGAGCTGCGCGCGGTTTCCTCGGTGACCACTTCTTCGGTCACTTCCGCCTCGCCTTCGGCAACAGCGCCGTCCGCGGCCGCAGCGACGGCTGCAGGCTCACCGGTTTCTTCGGCCAAAGCATCAGCCTGGGCCTGGCTGTCCTGTTCCACCAGTTCGGGATTGTCTGTCTCTTCAGTCGTACCGTTTTGTGTCTGGGCGAGGTCCGCTGCGATTTCCTCGGCGCTGGCGCCGGCGGATGCCTCGCCGCTGCCATCAGCCTGAGAGTCGGTTTGCACCTCAGCCTCTGCCTGGGCCTGTTCCTCGGCTGCAGCTTGAGCCGCCGCTTCTGCTTCCGCTTGAGCCTGTTCTGTTGCAGCTTGTTCTGCAGCTGCGGCCTGTTCTTCTGCCGCAGCCTGCGCAGCTGCTTCCGCCTGAGCCTGTTCAGCTTCGGCTTGAGCTTCGGCCTCGGCTTGCGTTTGTTGCTCAGCTGCAGCCTGCGTTTCAGCTTCTTCTTGCGCCAAAGCCTCTGCCAGTGCCTGCGCTTCGGCTTCAGCCTGAGCTTCGGCTTCTACTTGCGCTTCGGCCTCTGCAGGCTGTTCCTGCGCGTCCTGCTGTCCTGTGGCTTCCGCCGCAGCCTCTGCCTGGGACTGATCTTCGCTGACGGTTTCGGTTTGGGTTTCTGCTGCGGCCTCTGCCTGCGCTTCGACGGCCTGATCCGCGCTTGCCGTTACCTCTGCCTCCGCAGCGCCGATGCCTGCCAGAACACTGGCAGACTGGAGGTCTGCGGGCAGGGCGGGGTCAAAGGCGCCTTCGCCAAAAGCCTGGCAGAACTTGGCGATCTTGCTGGCCTTTTCCTCGACGTCCTGGCCGGCCTCCAGTTTTTTCTGCCGCCGTTCCGCACGCTTGCGGCAGCGGTCGACCAGTTCGCCGATTTCTGCGGCGGACATCTGGCTGAGGTCAATCTGCTTGCCGCTCTGGTTCTGCGACAGAGCGGGCAGGGGGGCCGCCAGCGAGATCATCACTGCCAGCGCCGTGGATGATTTGAAAATTCCCGGTTTCATTTCGGTTCCTTTCTTGTTCCGGCACATGGCCGCACAAGGATAACGGATAAACACCGGGTTAGTTGCGCATCGCAGAGCAAAAAGAAAAGCCGCCCCGGGCCGAGGCGGCTTGGATCAGGCTGTTTTCCGCTGGCGGATGCCTTGGCGGGCGTCAGACCGCCGGCGGCGGCACCATGCCGATGATGTCATAGGTCTGGCGCAGAATCGGTGCGGTGATTGCGCGGGCGCGCTCGGCGCCGCGGGCCAGGATCTTGTCGATCTCGTCCTGATGCTGCATCAGCCGCGCCATCTCGGTGGAGATCGGCGCCAGCTTGGAAACCGCCAGATCCGCCAGCATCGGCTTGAATTCGGAGTACTGGCGGCCGCCCACATCAGCCAGCACCTGTTCGACGGTCTGCTCGTTCAGGGCGGCGTAGATGTTCACGAGGTTGCGCGCTTCCGGGCGGTCCTCCAAGCCCTTCACTTCGGAGGGCAGCGCCTCGGGGTCGGTCTTGGCCTTGCGGATCTTCTTGGCGATGGCGTCGGCGTCATCGGTCAGGTTGATGCGGCTGGCGTCTGAGGGATCAGACTTAGACATTTTCTTGGAGCCGTCGCGCAGGGACATCACCCGGGTGGCTGCGCCTTCGATCACGGGCTCTGTCTCGGGGAAGAAGTTGACGCCGTAGTCGTGGTTGAACTTGATCGCGATGTCTCGGGTCAGCTCCAGGTGCTGCTTCTGGTCCTCGCCGACCGGCACATGGGTGGCGTGATAGACCAGAATGTCGGCCGCCATCAGGGCCGGGTAGGCAAACAGGCCCAGCGAGGCATTCTGCTGGTTCTTGCCCGCCTTGTCTTTCCACTGGGTCATCCGCTGCATCCAGCCCATGCGGGCGACACAGTTGAACACCCAGGCCAGCTGCGCGTGCTCGGGCACCTGGGACTGGTTGATCAGGATCGAATCCTCAGGGTCGATGCCCGCGGCAATGAAGCCGGCGCAGAGCTCGCGTGTGGATTTCTGGAGGTCCGCGGGGTCCTGCCAGACGGTGATCGCATGCAGGTCAACCATGCAATAGATGGTCTCAACGTCTTTGGCCTGCCAGTCGACGAAGCGCTTCAGCGCACCGAGGTAATTCCCCAAGTGCAGGTTGCCCGAAGGCTGGATCCCCGAAAACACGCGCGGGGTGAAGCTGGTTTCGCTCATCGCGGAAACTCCCGTCTGGAATTATGCACCATCGTCGCTTACCCATGGGGCCAGGATAGGTCAACAGGCGCGGGG
>JABXIA010000014.1 GCA_013373325.1 Paracoccaceae bacterium | reverse complement strand
GTCCGGGCGGTTGTGGCTGGTCAGGAAATCGCTGATCGCAGAGGCGATCTGGCTGTTCTGCCCCTCGTGGCTGGGCGGGAAGACGCCAAGCGCCCAGCGTTCCTTCCAGCTTTGGCGGCGGTGGTGGCGCAGGCGGATCACCAGCGGGCCAAAGCCCATCAGTTGCGGGTTACGCATGTTTTCAAATGGGTCGATGGAGGTGCCGCGCAGGGCCATGTCCAGGTCGCGGGTGTTGTAACCGATCTTGGTCAGGAAAAAACGGCCCCAGGACCAAGTATAGGCGATGCCATGCTTGCGGTTGAACCGCAGCGGCCGGTAGCGCGGCCAGACAAAGGCGCAGTAGAAGAAGAATGTGGGCAGGGCGAGGAAAATCAGGCCGCCGATCCAGTCGCCGCCATGCATTTCCATCATGCCGACGTACCAATCGGGGAACTCTCCAACGATCTGAGTGCCACCGTGTATTCCGACCCAATAGTCGTACTCCTCCTGAAAGAATTGCTCTGAATCCAGCCAAATTCGAACATAGCTCCAAAGCAAATCCTGATCCCACCAGGATTGCACCACAAAATATGTGGTCAGCCAGAACATCCCCCACATGATGGCGCGGATGATGCCGTTGTCCATACGGGTCACTTCCAGCGTGTCGTCATCCACCATGCGCAGGGAATAGCGCAGGCCGGGCAGGTAAAGCCCCTGCAGGGAGGTGGGGGCATCCTGCTCCCCCAGTGTTTCGATACGGCGGAATAAAGACATTAGAGCTTCCAGGCTTTGATTGTAAGACGGTCAGAGTATTCCCCGCCGTTCAGTTTGGGAAAAGACGCATCCACACGCAGATCAGACATTCGGTCCTGTTCGGAAACAGGGGGTGCATTCAGAACCAGATGCACGAGACCAGGATTGATGAAATGTTTGGTTGCCGGGACAACAGGGCCGCTTAGCCCCCCCGCGCCGATGCCAAAACCTGGGGAGATTTTGCGCACCGTGGCTGTCAGGCGGTTCAGGTCTGCAACACTCTCCACTGCTGGGCAGACGATTTCGAAGCGCATATCGCCTGCTGTGTCATTCTTGATCTTTAGGGTTCCTGTGAGGTCTTTGTAATCCTCCAATTCTCTTTCAAAGGACGACTTGTAGGGTTCAATAGCTTTCGCCAACAATTTGGCGCTCTCCAATCTTTCATGAATTTCTGGGCGCCTTTTGCCACCCCAATACTTCTCTGACCTCCCCCAGAACCCATGCCGGACCCAGTAATCCACATCGCTGTCGGTAAAGAAGGTGGAAACCGTGCCGGCGATGATCATCAGCCCGCCGATGATGGCGCCGGGGGCGGCCAGCGCGACGCTGCCGCCGGTGATCAGAAGGACCAGCCCGCCCGCAGCCACCAGGGAATTGCCGATGCCCGCGGCCATGTCATCGGCCTTGTAGCCCTCAAACGCCTGAAAACCAGCAAGGGCAACGCCAACTGCACCGGCGAAGTTGGCGATTGTGGCATATTGCGATAGCCCGCTGGAGACCGCGTTGATCCCGTTCCGGGCCTGGGCCGCGGCGGAATAAGGGGTGAAGAACCTGTCGGCGCCGGAGGCAAACATACGGGAAAAGACCTGAGAGCTGACCCCTTGTGTAAACTGCGCGGCGCCAGGTACTCCTTGCAGCCCCCTGATGGCTGATGCCGAATCCAGCAAAGCAGAGGCAATCTGCACCCGCGGGTCGCGTGCGACCGCCCCTACGGTGGTAAAGCTGTGGCGTATATTGTCCCAGTTCTTCAGTGTCTGGAAGGCAGCGTAGAAGGACAGCAGAAGCGCCCCGCCATTTGCGGCCTGCTCGCCCATCCGGTAGAATTCGCTCATCGCCTGGCCCTGTGCGGTCAGGGTGCCGGTGCCGGTGATTTCATAATAGGGCACCCCGATCACTTGGGCCGGACGCGGCGTGCCGCCATCCATTGCTGCAGACAGCGTGTCAGGGTCAAATGATGCCGATTGCGGCCGCTGCCCCGTCAACCCTGACCGGGCAAAGGTTTCCCGCAGGGCATCGTCGATGTTGTTCGGCGAGACCGGAACCGTGATTTCCTGCACGCCCAGAATTTTTTCGATCTGTGCCTTATGGATCAGCCCGGCCGGGCTTTGCACCCAGGCCATCGCCAGCTCCTTGGAGGTGACGGCAAAGGTGATGTTCATATGGGTGCGGTACTTCTGCAAAAGATCCGGAGCGCTCTTTGCAGCGGCCTCTATGGCCGTTTTGAAGATCGCAAACCACTCCTTGGACTTATCCGATGCGGTACCACCCAGCATCGCGGCCATCGACGCGGACCCATAGGCGGATGTTCCGATTGTCTGAAACGCCTTGCTGAGCAGAAAGAACACGTAGTCCACCCGCCGGGCCTCAGCCTCGCCGCTGACTTTCTCCAGTCCGTCCATGCAGGCTTTGATCTCTGCCAGAACCGTTCCGGGACCGGTGCGCGTGCTGACAGCCCAATAGCTGCGGACCAAGGCCTTGATTTCAGCATTTAGGACCTGCTGCCGCACCTCAATCGCGTCATAAGCGCCCAGGTAATCCTCGCTGAGCGGGGTGCCGTTAAAGTCGAGAAAGTCCCAGGTGCCGCCGGCGTGGTCGATGTGCTCCCAAAGGTTCTTGACCCCTTTGCCGATCATCAGCGGGTACTGGTATTCGGCGCTGAAGGTTTTCAGGCTGTGCGACTTGGCCAGAAGCGCAGCCTGAATGTCCATCAGCTCGCCCAGGTGGTCCTGGACGGCCACCAGGCGCCCGTTTTCCCGGCTGTTCTGGCAAATGACAACCTGACTCTCTGCCTCGGGCTGAAAGGCGGTGTAGCGTATCGCGTTTCCTGGCGGATTTGCCTCGGCCGCGGAATTGAACTCTGCAACCTTGGCAGAAATCTGTGCCAGCGGGGCTGAGTGCTCCGTGCTTTCCTGGATCACGTTCACAGGTGTCATCAGCTGGCTGCGAACGGACGCATCCAGCTGCGCCATCAGGAACAGATGCCCCGGCCAGCGCTCCTCGCTATAGGCGATTTCGATCTCTGAGACCTGCTTGTTGACAAAGGCATAGGGATAGCGGCGGATGTCATTGACTTCCCATTGCCCGTCAGCTCCGCCGCCCGTCCATTCAAGTTTGTAGAACTGATAGCGCCCGTTTGGGTTGCTGACGTCCGCGCGGATGTGGCTGGAACTGTCATCCAGATCCGCGCGGCTGACATAGCGAAAGACCAGCCAGGTGCCGTCACTGTCCGAACTAAGATTGTCGGGATGCCCGTTGCGCGCATAGATGTATATGTAACCTTGCCGGATCCGGCGCAATTCATGGTTGGGCGAGGCGCCGATGCTCTTCGGGTTGCCCGGGGTGTAACCATCCCGTGTGATATTGAAAAGAGCGTCTTCTGTCAGCGCATGGCGTACGGGAAAAATCGGTCTGATGTTCTCATCGCAGGGGCTTGCGATTTCATCAGCGTTGCGTGTCTCGGAAAGCGGGGCGGGTGAGGTGCTCATTCAGGTGCCTCGGGCGTTAATTTTAGTGTTTTCAGAAGCTCACGCGATCGGTCCAGTTCGCTCAGCACGGGCCATTTCGGAATTTTACTTATCAAGTCTCTGATGCCGTCTGCCCGCCCGCTGCAGTGCATCCTGGCCACGACAAAATTGAAGTTGGCTTTTTCGATCCGGAAGCCCATTGACCGGCCTTCGTCGCTCCAGCCCAAAAGCAGTTCGTTGCCTGCCTCTTGGGCTTTCCTGGGGTAGGCTTGGTGCAAATGCAGAAGGAGGTTTTCCTGAAACCGGCTCCAGCGGGCAGACGCATAGGCTGCCCGATCTGCATTGGAGAACATGATTGCCGGCGGAGCAGGTTCTGCAGCGGGCGCACTCGGTGCCGTTACACGTTTGGTAACGCCCCTCTCAACACATAGAATTGAAAGCGGAGCATCCGAAATTGTCATGAACCTGCCAAGCACGTGGGCATCAGACGTATTTGCCTGCAGGTATCCCAGCAATGCCATTGGTTCCCAGAAGCGGAAGAAGAACCATTTTCCGTTTTCGTCGCGGATGCGGGTGAACTTTCTGAAGTGTTTCCAGACCGTGTCAAAATCCGCGCGGGAGCGGATGAAGATGCCGGGGTTCTTATGCCACAGGTGCAGAGTGGACAGGTGGGCCGGGGCGCCGGGGATGTGCGTGAACAGGGTGCGGGTGAATCGGGCTTCGGGGGCAAGCTCGACCAGATAGGGGGCGGCGTCTTTCAGCTCCTCGGCGGCCTCGCCCTGGAACAGACAGCGGAACGGCAGCCCGCAGTTCTGGATCTCGTCGAACCCGGCGTGCAGTTTGGCGGCGTCGATCAGGGCATAGGTTTTCAAGGACGCCGGTTCCTCCGCCTCGCCTTTGTCCGCGGCCCCGGCCCCGGCCGGACCGGCTTCCGGCTGGCCGAACAGCGGTTCAAGCAGGGCGTCCGGCACGGTTTTCAGAGGCCAGGCTCCAAATTGAGCATCCAGAGGCGCGACGCCCGGGATGTCCTCGATATGCAGGCAGGATGCACGCGTCCCCGGGGCTGCAGACGCCGCGCTGATCCCCAGCCAATAGTCGTCTTCTGACAGGAGGTCCGGGTGCTTTAACGGTTCGGTCATAGCAGGTTTCCAGGTCTATTCATCGAGGTGCTGGATCCGGTGCGGTGAGCGGGGCGCTGCCTCACGGCATGACCTTGTGGTTTGGCGATCCTGTGGTGATGGTGCCGCCGACGGAGGTGGGAGAGCCGACATAGGCGATGGGGCGGCCGTCGTCGGTTGACATGGACGACCCGGCGGTGATCACCGCGCCGCAGCTGGTCTTGTCGCCCACGCTCGCGACCGGGCGGCCGTCAACGGTGGCGCTGCCGCCGCTGACGATCTTGCAGCTGCGGCATCTGGGGCAGGCGTGGGTGTCTCCGATCCGGGCTACCGGCTGCATCGGGCTGTCTCCTGCGGCAATCGGGTGATCCGGCGCGTCATCTGCTTCACTCCTTTTGCTGCACGCATTCTTCGACCAGCGGCAGCGCCTCGCGGGCGGCGTTCTGCAGGGCGGGCACCTGGGCGCCGCCGCTGCCGCCCATGCTGACCGCGCCTTTCAGGCTGATGCTGGCGGCCTCCAGCGTGATGCCGCCGGCATCGATGGTGATCTTGCCGCCCGGGCCCTTGATGGTGAACGTCTCAAAGGCCATCAGCGTGTGGCTGCGGGTGTTGTTGGTGATCGCCTCGGTCACGTTGAGGGTGGATTTGCCGAACACCGTTTCCTCGTGGTTGCGGCCGATCTGCACCAGATGGTCGGCATAGATGTCCTGCTTGTGGATGTTGCCCACCACATGCACATGGTCTTTGCCGTATTCCTCCTGCTGGTTGCGGCCAACCTTGTAGAGAACATCCTGGCCCACGGTCTCGCGCTGGTCGCGGCCCACCGACAGGGCTTCGTCCTGGCCGACGCTCTGGGTCCGGTCGCGGCCAATAGCGTTGTTCTCATCGCGGCCGATGGTCTTGGAGCGGTCATTCTCGATGACAATCTCCTGATCCTTCTGGCCGTGCATATAGATCTTTTCCTGATCCCGCGCGTCCTCGAAGGTCAGCTCATTGAAGCCGCTGCCCTTGTGGGTGTCAGTCTTGAACACCGATTTTGTCTTGTGCTGGGGCAGCGGGTAGGGCGGCTTGTTGCGGCCGTTGTAGACGCAGCCGGTGACCAGCGGTTTGTCGGGGTCGCCTTCCAGGAACTCGACCACCACCTCCATGCCGATGCGGGGGATCACCATGCCGCCCCAGCCCTGGCTGGCCCAGTTCTGGCTGACCCGGCAGCGCATGGAATACGCCTTCTCCAGGTCCCAGTGGAAATGCACCAGGATGCGGCCGTGCTCATCGCAGTCGATCTCGCCCTCGCCAACCACCACGGCCGTTTGCGGACCCTGCACCACCGGCACCGGCGTCACCCGAGGCGGCACCATCGGGGCGGTCACGGGCATCAGGCGGTAGTCGGCGGTGAAGGGGCGGCCGGCAGAGGCGCCTTCCCGGTTCGATCCATAGCTTTGGCTGACAAAAGAATAGCGCGCCCAGAGGCAAAGGTGTTTGGCGCCGTCGCCGGGCACCGCATCGCCGCCCCCCAGCGGCACCACGCCGCCCGGCCGCAAGCCGGTGATGTCGCCGCTGGCGAACTGGCGCGCATCATGGCCGCGCTCCTCTTCGCAGCGCAGCTGCGCCACCGTCTTGCCGCGCCCAAGGTCCAGGTAGCCGCCGGGATAATCATAGGCTTCCAGCTGGCCCTCGGCATAAGCCGCGTCGCCCAGGCGGTCGCTTTCCATCGCCGCCATCGGCGTCTTGAAGTTGTAATCCGTCAGCCGGGTTGCGCCCGTCGTCAGCCGCCGCTCCGGCCCCCAGGCCCAGAAATGCTCGCCCGTGGCGCCCTGGTTCTGGGCCGCGCCGTAATAGGGGCGGGATGGGATTTCGGCGTGGTTCAGCACGTCGTCCGTCAGCACCAGCGTGTGGCTGGCCTCCTGGTGGCGGATGTGAAAGGAGATCCCGAAACGCTCCATCAGGCGGCGCGCGAAATCCAGGTCGCTTTCACGGTACTGCACCGTGTACTCCAGCTCCGGGTAGTCGTTGCTCAGAGCGGTTTCCAGATGCGGATTGCCCAGATGGCCGTAGTCCGCCAGCAGCTCCCGCAGGATCTCCACCACGGTTTTATGGTGAAAGATCCGCTGGTTGCGCCGTTTTCCGGCCAGCCAGAACCAGGGCCGGAGCCGCAGATCATAGCGCCAGCCGTTCTCGCCCGGGCCTTTCCAGCGGGCCTCGGTGATGATGCCGTCAAACAGCGCAGGCCCTTCCGCACCGGCGATCGTGACCGTGGCATGGGTGCCCAGCAGCGCATCGAAATCGAGATCATCGCGGGTGGCCAGCGCTTCGACCGAGTAGTCAAACAGCCCGTTCAGCGCCTCGGTTCCGTCAAAGCGCATCAGCACCAGCGCCTCCGGCCCCAGCACGGTTGTCAGACGCCCCAGCCGGGCGTCCTGCACAAATGCGTTCATCAAATAAAACCCTTAAAAGTTGTGCCGGACACTAAGGGTTTCCGCACAAGGGTCAAGGGACAGGCAAGCCTCAGCGAGGGGGAATTACCCGGCAACTGCGGCAGGTGCGCAGAAGCAGTTCCCGGCCGCGTACCGGGAGGGGCGCAGATCTTAAAAATAGACCGATACTAGGGGATTGAAGCAGCCAGTTCCTGCAACCGTTCATTTCGAATGAGGCTGCCCAAGACGTGTCAACAAATTTTTGGGGAATAGCGACGTTTTTCTGAAGCGTTGGATTGGATGCCTTAGCGCAAGTTGACAACCGATTGTGGCTGTTGGCCGTCGGCCCCTTCCTAGCTAACAGCCCTATGGGCTTTATAGGAAGGGGATTCTGCAACCCTATGATTGAAGGGTTCCTTTAAATAAATGCCTTAAGTTGCAACAATATCACTCCCGTCTGCATCAGGAGTTTCCGCGACACTGCTCGGATTGCTCTTCGCAGCAGCAGCTGGGTAATCTCCGCCCATGATGCTGAACAATACCTCTCATATCACCCTCGCCGCCTGCGGACACATACGCTGATTCATCCAGGATCAGCGTGAGGGCACGTTCAGCCGTACGGTTCCTCTGACAGCTTATTACCTCTCGAATCGTCTGCCGAAAAACGGCCGCCGGTCTGGGAATCTTGGGGGCCAGAAGCGCCCTGGTCATTGTACAAACGGAAACTTTGTGAAGGCGGCATCCGCTGTGGAGCCGTTTTCGCAAGTTTCCTGCACAGCAGCGAGAGAGCGCCAAGACCTGTAATTTGTGGGGGAATTGCAGCGAAGCACAATGTCTTCGTGTGCAGCGGGTGCGTTCTCCGAGACTATCGAAACTGCAGTCCCATTTTCGCACAAGGCATTGATTTTAGTGAAATTATTCCATCTTCGCGCGAACCGGTGTAAACAGCCTCGCCGCGAAGATCAGCAGAAGGAGAGACCGGAATGAAGACCTGAACTTCTTTAGAAACGAAAACACCGGAATGTTGGCGCATTCCGGCGTGATCGTGCGAGGCAGACCGAAACCCACCAGCTTAGACACTGGTCGCTTAGCAAATCCTGCGATCCGTCGCAAGGCTTCTGCGTGGGCGACGGCCTTCCTCACCCAATAGGCACACTTCCCGAAATGGAAAGATGAGCGAACCGGCCCTGACCGTAAACGGCAGGGCGGGACGGGCTGTCTTTGCCTGTCTTCACGGAATGGTGCCTCAGCCGGGCCGACTTCGCGCAGCTCCGGTGTGTGACTCCCTGCGTCCGGTTGGCGGGCGGAGGCCGATACCCCATGAGGAAAATTTGCAATGACCATCCAAGAGCCCGGCTGACTGCCGGGTCAGCAGGAAACGGATGCCGGCGAGCTGAGCCCTATTGGCCTTCTTTGCGACGGCATTCTCAGCGCTGTTCGCCAGCTTCCCAGCAGCCCTGAGGAAGCACGGTTGAGATCGGCACACGGATCAGCAGCATTCTGTCGCTGTTCTCCGAGGCGGAAGGCGAAGTCCGGTCTGCCAAACGGCGTATCTCTGCGCTTAAGAGCGATCTGCGCCGGGTGACGGAGCAATTGGCGGTGCTGCGCCAGGAGCATTTTGGGCAGAGCTCGGAAAAAGACCTCGGCGATCCCGCGGGAGATGACCTTGGCCTCGCGCTTGACGATGACCTTGACGATGAACCGAAGGAAAAACCCAAGGGTAAGCGCTCGCGCAAAGTGCCCAAGGATATCAAGGTCATCACCGTTGATCATTTCCCCGACGATATGAGCTGCGGCACATGCGGGCATGATCTCAAGACGATCAAGCGTGAGGAACGTGCCGGGAGCTTCCGGATCGTGCCGGAGCATGTGGTTCTGGTGAAAGACGTATATCACACCTGCGCGTGCAACCGCGGGATTAGCAAGGAGAACAAACCCGTGGCCGCAAAGTCGAAAAACTACATCATGAAGGGACGCGGCATGGAGCCAGGGTTCGCAGCCGAAGCCGCGTGCCAGAAGTTCTTCGAGCATATCCCGCCCTACCGGCAAGCGCGGCGGTTCAGGAACGCCAACATCAATCTGGCCCGCCAAACGATCGAAAAAGGTGTTTCCCACTTGACCAAATACGCTGGGCTGGTTCAGGACGAGCTTCATGCCCATATGCTTGCTGGTCCCACCGCACAAATGGATGAGACCCCGGTGAAGGTTCAGGCGCCTGGAAAGGGAAAGTGCGATACCGGGTATTTCTGGGTGATCAACCGCGATGAACGCAATTGGAATCCCGAGGCCCGGCCGGCTGTGGTGTACCGCTATGCCCATTCCCGCGCCGGTGCAGTTGCAGAGGAATTGCTTTCCGGCGCGTCGCTCCGTTTCCTGCAGACCGATGGCTACTCGGGTTACAACTGTCTCTTCAAAGAGAGCCGGGAGAATGACGGATTGATGCCGGTGCGCTGCAATGCCCACGCGCGGCGCAAGTTCTTCGAAGCCCATCTGGCGACCAAGAGCAAGCTGGCAGCCAAGGTCGTGCAGATGTACCGCAAAATGTATGCCGTCGAAAAGGCAGCCAAAGGCCTGCCCCCGGAGGAGCGCGAACAGTTGCGCCTCGAGAAAACCCTGCCCATCCTGACCGAGCTCAAAGCCATCCTGACGAAACATCAGGATGACGCCACCGGGAAACTGAAAACGGCCATCAACTACACGCTCAACGCCTTTGACGGGCTGCAGCGGTTTGTGTTCGATGGCCGGCTTGAGATCGATAACAACGCAGTCGAACGCTGCATCCGCGGCATTGCTCTGACGAAGAAGAAGTCGCTTTTCGCCGGGAACCATGAGGCGGCTGAAGTCTGGGCAACCTACTATTCGCTCATCGAAAGCGCGCGCCTGAACAAGGTCAACCCCCGCAGCTACCTGAACTGGGTGGTGCAGGAAATCGAGCGCAACCGCGGTGAGTTGGACTACGGCCAGCTGATGCCCTGGCACTGCCCGGTCGGCCGGATCGACGACTGACAGGCTATCACCGCCCCCAATCGGGGCGGTGACGCATTCTCACACAGCCGGAACCCCAAGCGGGGTTCCGGCCCAAAGCCGTGTCCGGACGGTCTCCCGGTGAAACGTGCCAATCTTCATGGCCTCAATCCGCGGCGCTTTGCGCCCGTCTCTTCAGGCTTGGGCAGAAACCGGAACGAGTTCAGCCGCAAGCTCCAGAACCAGGCTGTTGACCGCCTCCTGGGCTTGCTCCTGCGATTTTTTCCTGCGCAATTGGCGGGCCAGCGCCGACCCGCGGGCGGAGGTTTCCTGTACCAGTAGCAGAAAAGCGATCTCCCGCAATTGGTGCATGGCCAGATCGGCCTCGTCTTGCCCTAGCAGCCTTTCAAGTTCAGCCGGTGCCGCGCAGTCGAACAGCAGGCTCTTCAGGGCGGGCCCGTGTTTTGACGCCTCGGCCCAGGCAATGCAAATGTCGGTCATGCCTGCCATCTCAGAGAGAAAAACCTCAACCGGCATGCATGCTGTCTGTCTGGAATAACCGGCCTGCCGCTCGACCTGGAGCTCCCGCTGCGCCGGGTCATAGGACATCTCAAGCCCATCGAGCGACACGTCCGATGTAATGGGATTTCCGAAGCGATTGCGCAGGCTGAGCGCTTCCGCAAAGAGCACCAGCTGCAAAAGACCGGCCTGCGGCAGATCGCAGGAAATACGCTGGATGCCACTGCGGCCGGCGTGCTTGTAGTTGAGCGCGAGCCGGGCACCGCCACCCTCCCGCGCCTCCATCGAAAAAATC
>JABXIA010000082.1 GCA_013373325.1 Paracoccaceae bacterium | reverse complement strand
GGCGGGCGTTTCGTCTCGGAAACCCTGATGCCGCTGATCCTGAGCCTTGAGGAAGAATACAACAAAGCCAAGGACGACCCCTCCTTCTGGGCTGAGATGGAGAGCTTGTGGAAACACTACGTTGGCCGTCCCAGCCCGCTGTACTTCGCCGAACGCCTGACGGAGGAACTGGGCGGCGCCAAAGTCTATATGAAGCGCGACGAATTGAACCACACCGGCGCGCATAAGGTGAACAACGTGCTGGGCCAGATCCTGCTGGCACGGCGCATGGGCAAGACCCGCATCATCGCCGAAACCGGCGCCGGGCAGCACGGGGTGGCCACCGCCACCGTCTGCGCCAAGTTCGGGCTCAAGTGCATCGTCTACATGGGCGCGCATGACGTGAAGCGGCAGGCGCCGAACGTGTTCCGAATGCGCCTCCTGGGGGCTGAAGTCATCCCGGTCACCTCTGGCCGCGGCACATTGAAGGACGCGATGAATGATGCGCTGCGAGACTGGGTGACCAACGTGCGCGATACCTTCTACTGCATCGGCACCGCGGCCGGTCCGCACCCCTATCCGGCGATGGTGCGCGATTTCCAGTCGGTCATCGGCAAGGAGACCCGCTGGCAGCTGGCCGAGCAGGAGGGAGAAGGCCGCCTTCCGGACACCGTGATTGCCGCAATCGGCGGCGGTTCCAACGCCATCGGCCTGTTCTACCCGTTCCTGGATGATCCTTCGGTCAGCATTATCGGCGTGGAGGCGGGTGGCAAAGGCGTTGATGACCGGATGCAGCATTGCGCGTCGCTCACCGGCGGCCGCCCTGGCGTGCTGCACGGCAACCGCACCTACCTGCTGCAGGATGAAGATGGCCAGATCCAGGAGGGCTTTTCGATCTCCGCAGGCCTGGACTACCCGGGTATCGGGCCGGAGCATTCCTGGCTGCACGACACGGGCCGCGCCCAGTATGTCTCGATCACCGACAAGGAAGCGCTGGAGGCGTTCCAGGTCAGCTGCCGCACCGAGGGCATCATCCCGGCGCTGGAACCCAGCCACGCGCTGGCCCACGTGATGAAGATCGCGCCGGATCTGCCCAAGGACCACATCATCGTGATGAACATGTGCGGCCGCGGCGACAAGGACGTGTTCACGGTCGCCAAACACTTGGGCTTTGACATGTCCGACACCGAGGAAGGCCGCACCTTCGAGGAATAAGGCCAGTGCCGCATCACTTCTGTTTTGTCTGAATGAGGCTCCGGGGTTTCCGGGGCCTTTTCTCTGCGGATCAGCGCAGCGACCGCAGCACCTGATTGCGCGCCAGGGTCTCTTCCTCCATGCAGGCCCAGTAGAACATCGGCGCCGCACTGCCGCCCGCGGCCAGTTCAGGCTTGCACGCCGCGTCGCGCTGCCTCAGCCAGCTGCGCTGTTCTGCCAGCAGGGCCGCGCCTGTACCGCGGGCATCTGCCAGCGCTTTTTTCTGCTTCCAGAGGCGGTTCAGCTCGTCGTCTGCAAGCTGCCACTTTTCCTGGGCGCAGAAATTGGCGTCGATCTGGGTCTGTCCGCTGCAGCGGGATTGCGCGGCTGCGGCAACAGGGCTGAGTGCCGCCAGCAGTGCCAGTATCCGCATCATCGCTGGTCCTCCTTCTGCCTGGGGCACCGTTCACGCCGGGTCGGCGGCGTAGCTTTGCAGCACGCTGAGCGGCACGATGTCCAGCGCCCGCATGTGGGTCGCCTCCAGCAGGACCTTGGGCGCGCAGCCTTCATCCGCGGCCTGCAGAAAACGGGCAGCGCACAGGCACCAGCGGTCGCCGGGCTGAAGGCCGGTAAAGCTGAACTCCGGCCGCGGCGTTGACAGGTCGTTGCCGACATATTTGGAAAACGCCAGGAACTCTGCCGTGGTGACCACGCAGACAGTGTGGCTGCCCTGATCCTCGGCGCAGGTGTTGCAGTGGCCGTCGCGGAAAAAGCCGGTCACCGGGCCATTGGAGCAAAGCGCAAGCGGGCCGCCCAGTACGTTGATGCTGTCGTCTTTGTCCATCGAAGACCTGCCTTGCTGCGTGCCCCAGTAAGTGTAGTGCGATTGCACGGTGCGTCCCGGTATTTCCGGCAGCAGGGGCAGGGCTGTCAAATACAAACCGCCCGCCAGCGGGGCTGACGGGCGGCTGAACTTTTCGCTGAAATGCGGATCAGGTGTTGAACAGGAAGTGCAGCACGTCGCCGTCCTTGACGACATAGCTCTTTCCTTCGGCCCGCATCTTGCCGGCTTCCTTGGCGCCCTGTTCGCCATTGCAGGCGATAAAATCGTCATAGGCGATGGTTTCGGCCCGGATGAAGCCTTTCTCGAAATCACCGTGGATGACGCCCGCCGCCTGCGGCGCCGCGGTGCCGGTGCGGATGGTCCAGGCGCGTGCTTCCTTGGGGCCGACGGTAAAGTATGTTTCCAGGTGCAGCAGCTCATAACCCGCGCGGATCAGCCGGTCGAGCCCGGCTTCTTCCAGGCCCATTTCCTCCAGGAACATCTGGGCTTCGTCTGCTTCCAGCTGGCTGATCTCTTCCTCGATCTGGGCAGAGATGATCACATGGGAGTTACCCTGTGCGGCGGCCATTTCCGCGACCTTGGCGGAATGGGCGTTGCCCTCGACCGATTCCGACTCGCCCACGTTGCACACGTACAGGACCGGCTTGGTTGTCAGCAGCTGCAGCATCTTCCAGGCCTTGGCGTCCTCGGCGTCAACCTCGACCAGGCGGGCGGGCTTGCCGTCCTCCAGCATCGCCTGCGCGGCGGCAAGCAGGCGGTCCTGCTGCTGGGCTTCCTTGTCGTTGCCCTTCAGCTTGCGCACCAGATTGGCGCGGCGCTTCTCGATGCTTTCGAGGTCGGCCAGCATCAGCTCGGTCTCGATCACCTCGGCGTCCGTGACCGGATCGACGCGGCCGTCCACATGGGTCACGTCGCCGTCTTCAAAGCAGCGCAGCACATGGGCAATGGCGTCGGTTTCGCGGATGTTGGCCAGGAACTGGTTGCCCAGGCCTTCGCCCTTGGAGGCGCCTTTGACCAGGCCCGCGATGTCGACAAAGGTCATCCGGGTCGGGATGATCTGCTTGGAGCCGGCAATCGCTGCCAGCTTGTCCAGCCGGGCGTCCGGCACGCCGACCTCACCCACGTTGGGTTCGATGGTGCAGAACGGAATGTTGGCCGCCTGCGCCGAGGCGGTTTTGGTCAGCGCGTTGAACAGCGTCGACTTGCCCACGTTGGGCAGGCCGACGATTCCCATTTTAAAGCCCATTTCGGCCTCCTGATGCCACTTGGGAGCTGCTTCTAGGCAGCATTGGACGTGCGCGCAAGCCAAGTATGGCTGGCAAAAGAGCCACAATCGCCATCTGTGCGGCTTTGCACAGCAGGCCCTCATATTGCTTTTTCGTGAGGTGGCTTGGAAAACCACTGCAATAAAATATCTTTAAGCAAAATAAATAATTCTGCGAGGGGCCAGAAATGAAACAGACAGCTTTGCTGGCGGCGGCACTGTCGGCTGCGATGGCATTGCCCGCAGCTGCCCAGGAGGTGACGCTGGGGCTGGGGTATTCCGACTATCACCGGGATGCGGCGGAAGACGGTGCGATGTTTGCGGTGGATTACCTGCACGCGCCTTTCTACGAGCGCGGGCGGCTGTCGGCCCGCTTTGGCGCCGCGCTGGAGGTGCAGGAGGCGGGCGACGTGTTTGCCGGTGTCGGCATCAGCGGCGTGTTTGATCTGAACAATGACTGGTTCATCGAGTCCAGCCTGATGCCGGGTGCCTATCACGAAAGCTCCGATGCCAATGATCTGGGCTCTGCCTTTGAAATCCGCACGCTGCTGGCGGTGGGCAAGCGGTTCCACAGCGGCAAGGCGGTGTCGCTGGCGTTCAGCCACAAATCCAACGCCTCCACCGCGGATGATAACCCCGGCGTGAACTCAGTATCGCTGCGCTGGCACATTCCGCTGGGCGGCTGAGCCGGGGCCGTCTGCCGGGCTGGGCGGCCCGGCGCGCGGCGCGGGATTGATTTCCCGCGCAACATTCGGCACACCGGGGCGGAAACCTGAAAGCAAGGCCCGCCCATGACCCGCATTGATGCCAAATTTGCCGAATTGAACGCTGCCGGAAAGAAAGCCTTTGTCACCTACGTGATGGCAGGCGACCCGGATTACGAGACCTCTCTGGAGGTGGTGAAGGGGCTGCCGGGCGCGGGCGTGGACATCATCGAGCTGGGCCTGCCGTTCACCGATCCGATGGCCGACGGGCCGACCATCCAGCTGGCCGGGCAGCGGGCGCTGGACGGGGGCATGACGCTGGAGAGGACGCTGCAGCTGGCGGCCGACTTCCGCAAGGGCGACGACACCACCCCGATCGTGCTGATGGGCTACTACAACCCGATCTACAACCGCGGCGTGGACAAGTTCCTGGAGGACGCCAAGGCCGCGGGCATCGACGGGCTGATCGTGGTGGACTTGCCGCCGGAAGAGGACGAGGAACTGTGCATCCCGGCGCAGAAGGCGGGGCTCAACTTCATCCGCCTGGCGACCCCGACCACGGACGACGCGCGCCTGCCCAAGGTGCTGCAGAACACCTCCGGCTTTGTCTATTACGTCTCGATCACCGGCATCACCGGCGCGGCGGAGGCCGAGGCGGGCGACGTCGGCCCCGAGGTGGCGCGCATCAAGGCGGCGACTGATCTGCCGATCATCGTGGGTTTTGGCATCAACACGCCGGAGAAGGCGCAGAACATCGCTTCGATCTCCGACGGTGCGGTTGTGGGAAGTGCTATCGTCAGCCAGATCGGCGCAGGTAAATCCCCGGCAGAGGTGCTGGCCTTTGTGAAGTCCCTAGCGGATGGCGCGCATAAAGGCTGAGTTTCAATACACTTCGGGCGGCGCTCTCCCATCGGGAGGGTCGGCGCTGCCCGCCGGTGCCGCCGGGCAGATCTGAAATGAATAGAGTAAACCGCGCCCCTGGCGCGGTTTTTTTGCGTTTCAAGGGGTGCGGCAAAGGCAGCGTTGCTTTTGCTGCTCTGAATTGGTAAGAAAACTTTACCAAACGAAAGCGGGAGACTATCCGGTGCCGGTGATCACCAATATCAACGACCTGAAGCGCATCTATGAACGCCGCGTGCCGCGGATGTTCTACGACTATGCCGAAAGCGGCAGCTGGACCGAACAGACCTTCCGCGAGAACACCTCTGATTTCGAAAAGATCCGCCTGCGCCAGCGGGTTGCTGTGGATATGTCGGGGCGGACCACCGCCAGCCGGATGATCGGTCAGGACGTGGCGATGCCGGTGGCGCTGGCGCCGGTCGGGCTGACAGGGATGCAGCACGCCGATGGTGAGATCAAGGCGGCCCGCGCAGCGGAAGACTTTGG
>JABXIA010000359.1 GCA_013373325.1 Paracoccaceae bacterium | reverse complement strand
GCAGGAGGGGGGGCGTTACAGCCAGCTGGCGGGCAATATCGGCGGCGGCGTGCTGGACATCGACCCGCGGGGCGAGGGCGGCGTGGTGGTGCTGGAGCTGTCGAGCTACCAGACCGAGCTGGCGCGCGCATTGACGCCGGATGTGGCGGTGTTCACCAATCTCAGCCCCGATCATCTGGACCGGCATGGTGGCATGGGCGGCTATTTCGCGGCCAAGCGCCGCCTCTTTGCCGAGGGCGGGCCGGACCGCGCCGTCATTGGCATCGATGAGGACGAGGGGCTGTTTCTGGCCGGACAGCTGTCCGAAGGGCTGGGGGACGACCGGGTGATCCGGGTGTCCGCCGCGCGCAAGCTGACCGGGCCGGGCTGGCAGGTCTTTGCCCGCAAAGGGTTCCTGAGCGAGTACCGCAAGGGGCGGCAGGCGGCCTCGATCGACCTGCGGGAGATGATGGGCCTGCCGGGCGCGCATAATCACCAGAACGCCTGCGCGGCTTATGCGGCGGCGCGCACCCTTGGGCTGGCGCCGCGGCTGATCGGCGAGGCAATGGCCACTTTCCCGGGCCTGCCGCACCGCAGCCAGACCATCGCCGAGGCGGATGGCGTGCGCTATGTGAATGACAGCAAGGCAACCAACCTGGACAGCGCGGTGAAGGCGCTGAGCGCCTTCAGGAACATCCGATGGATCTGCGGCGGGCTGGAGAAGGACGGCGGGCTGGATGCGCTGCAGGGGCAGACTACCAATGTGGTGAAAGCCTATGTGATCGGCCGTGAGGCGGCAGGGTTCGCGCTGCAGCTGGATGTGGAGGCCGAGGTCTGCACAACCATGGCAGCCGCTGTGGAACGCGCCATGGCAGAGGCGCAGCCGGGTGATACGGTGCTGCTGGCGCCGGCCGCGGCAAGCTTTGACCAATACGATAACTTCGAGCAGCGCGGCGATGACTTCGCCGCCGAGGTGAAGGCGCGGCTGGGCTGAGCCGCAGGAGGAGACAGGCATGACTGCAGGCACTGAAACCGCAAACACCGTGATGCTGGCCTTTCAGGTCATCCCGCGGCTGCGTGAGGGCAACAATTTCGAGGCTGTGGACGCGGCCATTGCCGTGGTAAAATCCGCAGGCGTGCCGTTCCAGGTGGGGGCGATGGAAACCACCATGAAGGGAGAGCTGGATCACCTGCTGGAGATCGTCAAGCAGGCGGAGAAAGCCTGCCTGGAGTTCGGCGCGGTGGAGGTGATCACCAATATCAAGATCCACACGACCACGCCCGAGGCGCACGATACCTTCTGCACCTATACCCGCGGTGTGACCCCGAACAACAAGGTGTTTATCGAAGAGTGAATGGCGGCAGCCGTGCAGTTGCCGCCATCTGACAGGTCCCAACACCCGCATCCGGCTGCCTGCAGCCGGGTCAAAGACCGATATCGCGCAACAGGTGCTCCGGCAGGTGGCTCAACCGCCTGCGGGCGAGCTGCTGGCCGGCAGCCTGGCTGGCGTGGGCGTCCTTGCGCGGGGACGAAGCAAAAGCTCTGCTGATAACGTGCCAAAGGGTCATCTGTGAAAGCATTTCAGCCATGGGCCTGATTCTTGTTCTAACTGAACAAGATGTGGCCGCTTGCCGCGTCAATGACCAATTGAATCTCAGCGGCCCTAGTATAAGCTGTTTTGATGGATCGCTCTGTGAACCCCTTGCCGCCGCTGCCGGCGGTGCGCGTCTTTGAAGCTGCAGCCCGGCTGGGCAGTTTCAGCCGCGCGGCTGAGGAGCTGGCGATGACGCAAGCCGCGGTCAGCTATCAGATCAAGCTGCTGGAGGACCGGGCGGGCCAGCCTCTGTTCCGGCGGCTGCCGCGCGGAGTGGCGCCAACCGCGGCGGGAGAGGCGCTGCAGCGCCACGCAAGCGAGGCGCTGGACCTGTTGCGCCAAGGCTGGGCGGATCTGCGCGGCGGCGGCGAGGAACTGGTGATCAGCACCCTCACCAGTTTTGCCGCCTTCATCCTGGCGCCGCGGCTGGGGCAGTTTCAGGTGGCGCATCCGGATATCACCACCCGGGTGGACGTCAATCCGCGGGTGGCGGACTTGCTGGCGGGGGAGGCCACCGTGGCGATCCGTGCCGGGCGCGGCAGCTGGCCGGGACTGGCGGCGGACCTTCTTATCCGCGGCAGTTATACGCCGCTGATAACGCCTGCACTGATGGAGGCCTATGGCCCCATGGAGCAGCCCGCAGACCTGCTGCGGGTGCCGCGGGTGGATGCCGGGGACCCGGCCTGGGCCCTGTGGTTCCGCGCGGCGGGCGTGGCGCCGCCAAAGCCGGCCGAACAGCACAGCCTGGGCACCCAGATGCTGGAAGTGCAGGCGGCTCTTGCGGGTCAGGGCGCCTGCCTGCTGACACCGGCTTATGCCCGTGGCCTGATTGCCAGCGGCGCGCTGGTGCAGCCGTTCGATCTGGTGACGGAGGATGATATTTCGGTCTGGCTGGTCTACCCGGAGGCACGTCGCGACGCGCCGGCCATAGCCGCCTTCCGCAGCTGGCTGCTGGCAGAGGTGGCGGATCTGGCCTTGTAACGTCTGTCGAGTGAGGCCGGAGGGCTTCAGGCCCATCCAAACGGAAAACCTTGAGGCTCAGCCCTTGGCGGCGATGGCGATTCCTGCGGCGAAACCTGACGACCATGCCCATTGGAAGTTGTAGCCGCCGAGCCAGCCGGTCACGTCCACCGCTTCACCGATCGCATAAAGCCCGGGTGCGGCTTTTGCTTCCATGGTCTTGGAGGAGAGGCCATCGGTGCAGATGCCGCCCAGGGTGACTTCGGCGGTGCGGTAGCCCTCGGTGCCGGCGGGCAGCAGACGCCAGTTCTGCAGGGCTTCGCTTAAGCCTTGCAGCGCGGCGTCGGACTGGTCCGCCAGACGGCCCTTGAGGCCCAGCTTCGGGGTAAGAAAATCCACCAGCTTGCCGGGCAGGTGGCGGGAAAGTTCGGTTGTCAGGTCGCGGCGGCCCTCGGCCTGGCGCTGGTCGCGCAAGAGATCGTAGAGCGGCGTGTCCGGGATCAGGTTCACGGTGATCTCCTCCCCCTCGCGCCAGTAGGAGGAGAGCTGCAG
>JABXIA010000084.1 GCA_013373325.1 Paracoccaceae bacterium | reverse complement strand
TTCATGAGCCAGGTGCTGGGGCTGGAGCTGTCGCAGCAGGGCATCGACTTCCGGGGCCGTTATACCCTGCCGTGGGAGTATTTTGTCGCGCCGAAGCCAAAGCCGCATGTGCAGGCGTGGCTGGCAGGCCAGCAGACCGGCCTCTGGGACAAGGCGATCTCGGCATTGACCGCCGCGCTGCTGTGGGTGCATGAGCGCAGCCATATCCTGCTGGGCCTGCTGGCGCTGTCCATCGCGACCCGCATCCTGGTGCTGCCGGTGGCGCTGAAGTCCGAGCGCGACCAGATCATCACCAATGACACCGCGGATGAGATGAAGGCGCTGAAGGCGCGCCTTGCCCATGACCCGGTGCGCAAGGCGCGCGCAGTGCAGGCGTTCTACAAGGACAAGGGCCTGACCCCGATGAAGAATCTCACCGCGCTCTTGTTCCTGCCGGTGATGATGCTGGGCGTCTCTGCCGCGCAGGAGGCCAGCGCCAGCCTGCAGACCCCGTTCCTGTGGATGGCCGACCTTGGCCTGCCCGACCCGCTGTTCATCATGCCGGTGCTATTCTGCGCGCTCGCCGCCGTCTACCTGCTCTGGGCCGTAGCCAAGACCCCGCGCCAGAAAACCCTGTGGATGGTGCTGGGCATGCCCGCGCTCTTTGCCATGGTGTTCAGCCTGTCAGGCGCCGCCAACGCCTATCTCTGCTTCAGCCTGACGCTGCTGCTGGTGCAGCGCGCCTATGTCACCGGCATGCACCGCAAACTGGGCGAAGCCTTTGCCTTGCGCGCCCACAAGCGCCGCCTTGCCAAGCTGCCGCGCGGCGTGATCCCGATGGGCTACACCGAGGAGCTGGAGCACGCCGGCAACAAGGCCCTGCGCCTGTCGATCCTGCGCAATGCCGGCCTGCCGGTACCGGGCGGCGTGATCGTGCGCTCTGATGCAATCCACGGCTACCGCGAAATGTCCGAGGCCAAGAAAGACGCCTTTGCAGCCAAGGTCTTTGCCCTGGCTGGCGGCAAACCGGTCGCCGTGCGCTCCTCCGCCAGCAATGAGGACGGCCACGACCAAAGCTTTGCCGGTGTCTTTGAATCGGTGCTCGACGTGACAGCAGACACCATGCGCGCCGCACTGGACGAAGTTGTGACCAGCTTCTCGTCTGAACGCGCCGCCAGCTACTCCGGCGAGGGCGACAGCACCGATCAGGGCAACATCGTGGTGCAGGAGATGGTGCAGGCGGAATACGCAGGCGTCCTGTTCACCCAGGACCCGATGGCCCCCGGCATGGCGATGATCGAATGGGTCGAGGGCTGCGGCGAGGATCTGGTGTCCGGCCGCGTCACCCCAACCTCCTTGCGCTTTGGCCGCTACACCGGCCTGCCCGCATCCGAAGATCAGGACCAGACCCTGGACATGGCGCCCTTGCTGGCGCTTGGGAAACAGATCGAGGACACCTTCGGCTGCCCGCAGGACGTCGAATGGGCCTATGCAAACGGCCAGTTCCAGATCGTCCAAAGCCGCGACATCACCACCCTGAGCCTCGGCACCGAGCAGGAACAGGTCCGTCTGGGAGAATGGCGCGATCTGCTGGACCGCTATGCGGACGCCGCCCCGGATCAGACCATCCTGGAGCAGGACGAGATGTCCGAAGTCCTGCCCCGCCCCACCCCGCTCTCCTTCTCGCTGATGAGCGAGCTGTGGGCGCCGGGCGGCAGCGTCGACCTGGCCTGCCGCGAGCTGGGCGTGCCCTATGGCCTGCCCGAGGGGCGCGACGGCCATCTGGTGAACCTGTTCGGCAAGACATATGTCGATGTGGCGCTGAAACAGGACATGACCCTCAAGCTCACCGCCGCCAAGGCCAAGCAGCTGCGCAAGCAGGCGCATCCGATGATCACCCGCTTCCGCAGCGAAGTGATGCCGGAACTGCGCAACAAGCTGGCGATCTGGCAGGCTTTGGACTATGCCGCCCTGCCCCAGGACAAGCTCTTGGAGGCGATCTCCACCCTCAAGGACATGTTCATCCAAGAGGTCTATCTGGAAGCGGAAAAGATCAACATCCTGGCAGGTTTCACCATGGGTGAGGCTGGCACCGCAGCCGCAGGCGACCCGGCCCTGCGCGCGCATCTGATGCATGCGGAGCTGCCCAATGCGCCCTCCAGCCTGCTTGCCTCCTGCACCGGCAAGGATGCCCAGACCCGCGCCCTGCAGCTGATGGGCCACCGCTCGATCTTCGACTACGAGCTGTCCTCGCCCCGCTACGCTGAGGCGCCGGCGCTGCTGAACTCCTTGCTCAGCAGCACGGTGGAACCGATCGGCGCGGTACCGGTCCCGGCCAACCTGCCGGATGAGCTGGACGATACCATCGGCATCGCCATCGCCTATCAGGACCTCAAGGAACAGGCCAAGCACGAGGCGCTGCGCGTCGTCGCCGAACTGCGCCGCGCTCTCCTGGCTCTGGGTCAGGTAAGCGGGCTGGAGGATCTGGTATTCAGCCTGACCTTCACCGAAGTTCTGGACAGCAACTGGTCCAACCCGGCGCCTCTCCGCGAACTGGCAGAGGCCCGCGCAGAAAAAGAAGCCCTGCGCAAGAAATCCGCCCCCACAGACGTCTCACTCACCCTGCGCGATTGCGAACTGCTGTCGCTCGGCGCCCAGGCCCAGACGGGCGATGGCACCATGGGCGGCACCTGCGTCGCGGGCAGCGGCAGCGCCACCGCCCGGGTGTTCTGGATGGAGGACGACAGCTGCATCGACCCCGCAGCCTTCGCAGACTTCCAGGACGGAGACATCCTGGTCTGCCGCATGGTCAACCCGGCCTGGCTGCCGTGGGTGCAGCGCTCCGGCGCCGTGCTGTCCGAGGTCGGCGGCTGGCTCAGCCACATGGCCATCGTCGCCCGCGAAAAGGACGTGCTGATGCTGGTCGCCTGCAAGGGCCTCGACAGCCTTGAACATGGCGAGCAGGTAACCGTCAGCGAAGACGGCACCATCCAGCCGCTGGAGCAAAAAGGCCTCAAGGTGGTTTCCGCCTAACCCGGCCAGACAGGAAAAGAGAAAAGCCCGCGCCAACTGGTTGCGGGCTTTTTACGTAGGGTGGGCGATTCCGCCCGCCAGTCCCCTCCTCTTGCAAACATGGCAAAGATTGCCATATCCTGTCCCAGCGAAAGGAACCCGCCGATGGCAACCATGAACGTCTCCCTGCCGGAGCAGATGAAGATTTGGGTCGAGGAACAGGCCCGCGCCGGCACCTATGCCAATTCCAGCGACTATGTCCGCGACCTGATCCGCCGCGATCAGGCCCGCTCCGCTGCGATTGCCGAATTGCAATCCGCCATTGACGCGGGCCTTGCCAGCGGCCCGGCGGAACAGCTGACAGCCGAAAGCTTCAAGGCCGCCATGCGCCGCAATGGCTGAGCCGCGCTGGCGGATCCGCCCCGCCGCCCGCGACGACCTTGCTGCGATCTGGCGCTATGGCTTGGAAACCTGGGGGGAAGCGCAGGCAGACGCCTATGCCGGCAGCCTGTTTGCGCTGTTCGACTTGCTTGCGGACTTTCCCGGAATGGCCCGCGAGCGGGTGGAATTCACGCCTCCTGTCCGCATCCACCCCACCGGCGCGCATCTGGTGATCTACCGGCTGGAGCAGGGCCGCCCGGAAATCATCCGCATCCTGCACGCCCGCCAGGACCTGATGGCGTTCCTATCGGAATAACGCCCGTTCCGGCCTTGCCATTTTCCGCACATCTGCTCTGATATGGCGCATGGACCCGCATCTTGACCCCCGGAAAACCGCCCGGCTGATCCAGCATCTGAAGGACCGCATGGACGACCTGCCGCCGAAACTGAAAGCGGCAGCGAAATACGTGATCGACAACCCCGGCGACTTCGGCCTCGACACCGTCCGCACCTCAGCCGAAAAAACCGGCATCAGCGCCAATAGCTTTGTCCGCCTCGCCCAGCACCTCGGCTATGACACGTTCGAGGCCTTCCGCGCCCCCTTCCGCGCCGCCCTCACCACCCTGCAGGAGCCCGGCCTCGGCCAGGACTGGCTGGAGCAGATGCAGGACCAAGGCCCCGCAGGCAGGCTGCAGGCCGCCGCCGCGCGCAACCAATTGAACATCACCTCCCGCTCCCTGCGGCTGATGACGGCTGAACGCACCCAGGCCATCGTGGACACGCTGCTGGCGGCCCGCCGCAGCTATGTCACCGCCACCCGGTCGTCTTACGCGCTGGCCTATTACTTCCACTACGTCGGCCGCATGGCCCTGCCCTCGCTGGACCTCGTCCCCCGCCACATGGGCGCAGCACTCGACGATCTCTTAGACATCGGCCCCGAGGACTGCCTGATCGCCCTCACCTTCGCCCCCTACTCCGCCGGCACCATCCAGGCGCTGCG
>JABXIA010000202.1 GCA_013373325.1 Paracoccaceae bacterium | reverse complement strand
GCGCTGCTGGGCTGCTCCGCGGGCATGGTCAACGTGCCGCGCATCAAGGGCAACCACAACGCGATGCTGTCGGGCAAGGCCGCAGCCGAAGCCGCCTTTGACGCGATCAAGGCCGAGCGTTCGGGTGACGAGCTGACCGCCTATGAGGCCGACGTGCGTGAAGGCGCCATCGGCAAGGACCTCAAGATGGTCCGCAACGTCAAGCCGATGTGGTCCAAATGGGGCCTCACCGCGTCGCTGGCCTTTGGCGGCCTGGACATGTGGACCAACAACCTCTTCGGCTTCTCGCTGTTTGGCACTCTGGGCCACGGCAAGAACGACGCCGAGGCGACAGAGGAAGCCTCCAAGCACAAGCCGATCGACTACCCCAAGCCCGATGGCGTGCTGTCCTTCGACCGCCTGACCAACGTCAGCTTCTCGATGACCAACCACGAGGAAAGCCAGCCCTGCCACCTGCGCCTGGGCAATGAGGACACCCCGATCTCGGTCAACCTGCCGAAATTCGCGGAACCGGCGCAGCGCTACTGCCCGGCCGGCGTCTACGAGGTGGTCGAAAAGGACGGCAAGCCGGAGTTCGTGGTAAACTTCCAGAACTGCGTCCACTGCAAGACCTGCGACATCAAGGACCCGTCCCAGAACATCACCTGGACCACGCCGCAGGGCGGCGACGGCCCGAACTACCCGAACATGTAACGGGAACGTTAGCATTTCGGCGTGGTTTCGCCGGATTTTATGGGGCGGTCCTTGGACCGCCCCATTGCGTGTTGACGGGCGCCGCACTACGCTTTCTTAGAAGAGCAAAGAGCAGTAAACCGTAAGGGGGTCCCCAGTGCCCGTATCCATTCTTCGCACCCTGTCCTGTGCGGCCCTGATGGCCGCATCCGCCGCACCTGCCGTGCAGGCCGAAGGACTGGCAGGATCCTATCTGGCCGGACGGGCCGCCACCTACGACAGCGACTTTGCCGCCGCAGCGCTTTACTACACCCAGGCGCTGGCGCGGGACCCGCAAAACCCGCTCCTGATGGAAAACGTGGTGTTTGCCCAACTTGCTATGGGCAAGGCCGATCTTGCCGTGCCGGTGGCCGAACGGCTGCGCCAGACCGGCGCCCGCAGCCAGGTTGCCAATATCGTTCTGGCGGGCGGTCTTGCTGCCAAAGGCAACTATCAGGCGATCCTGGACCGTGATCTGGAACGGGAAGCGATCCATCCGCTGGTGGACGGTCTGCTGCAAGGCTGGGCTCATGTCGGGGCGGGTTCCGTCTCCAGCGCGCTGGAAACCTTTGACCGCCTTGCCAAAGACGGCAGCCTGAAACCCTTCGTGCTCTATCACCGCGCCCTGGCGCTGGCCTCTGCCGGTGACTACGGCGGGGCAGAGGCGCTGTTTGCCGCCGAGGATGGCCGCCTTGCCACCCTCAGCCGGCGCGCCGCGGTGGCGCGGGTGCAGATCCTGTCACAGCTGAACCGTAATGACGATGCCCGGGAGGCGCTGGCCGCAGCATTCGGCAGCAGCCTTGATCCGGGCCTTGAGGCGCTGGACGCGCAGCTCGCCAACGGCGAAACGCTCGCCTACACCATTGCCCCCAGCCCGCAGGAGGGCATTGCCGAGGTGTTCTTCACCCTTGGTGCGGCACTGAACGGCGATACCGCCAATGACTATGTTCTGATGTATGCCCGCATGGCGTCCTCGCTGCGCCCGGATCATGTGGATGCCATCCTGCTCAGTGCAGGTCTGCTTGACCAGCTGGGACGGTATGAATTGTCGGTCGCCACCTACAAGCAGGTGCCGAGCAGCCATCCGGACTATCACGCCGCCGAAATGGGCCGCGCCGAGGCGCTGCGCCGCGCCGCCAAGCCGGACGCGGCCATCGAGGTGCTGGAGAAACTCGCCCGCGACTTCCCGGATCAGCCCAGCGTCTACATCAGCCTTGGCGACCTCCTGCGCCAGCAGGAAGACTATGCCGCCGCCGCCCGCGCCTATGACAAGGCGCTGGACAAGACGCCGGAGGACTCCTCCAGCCGCTGGTTCCTGTTCTATGCCCGCGGCATCTGCCACGAACGGCTGGACCAATGGCCGCAGGCTGAGGCCGACTTCCGCGCCTCGCTGGATCTGGACCCGAACCGGCCGCAGGTGCTGAACTATCTCGGCTATTCGCTGGTCGAGAAAAGCAGCAAGCTGGACGAGGCCCTGGACATGATCGAACGCGCCGTTGCGGCCCGGCCGGATTCAGGCTTCATCGTCGACTCCCTCGGCTGGGTGCTCTACCGGATGGGCAAGTTTGAGGAGGCCGTCGCCCATATGGAGCGCGCGGTGGAGCTGATGCCGGTGGATCCGGTGGTCAATGACCACCTGGGTGATGTCTACTGGGCTGTGGGCCGCGAGCGGGAGGCGGAATTCCAGTGGAAACGGGCGCTCTCCTTCATCGACCCGGAGGACACAGATGGCGAAGCCGACCCCGAGCGCATCCGCCGCAAGCTGGACGTGGGCCTCGACGCGGTTCTGGCCGAGGAAGGCGCCCAGCCCCTGAAGGTGGCCAATGGCGGCTGAGGTCGCAGCACCCGCCAAGATCAACCTGACCCTGCATGTGACCGGCCGCCGCGAGGACGGCTATCACCTGCTGGATTCGCTGGTGGTCTTTGCCGATTCCGGCGACCGTCTGCAACTGGAGCCGGGGCCGGAGCTGTCGCTTGAGGTCTCCGGCCTGTTTGCAGAGGGCGTGCCTTCCGATCAGCGTAACCTGGTTTGGAAAGCCGCCGAGGGTGCGGGCTGGACCGGACATATCAGCCTGGACAAGCAGCTGCCGCACGGGGCGGGCATCGGCGGCGGGTCATCGGATGCTGCTGCAGTGTTGCGCACGCTGGCGGGGCAGGGCGCCAGCATCCCCGCAGACTTGCCGCTGAAACTTGGCGCTGACGTCCCGGTCTGCATGGCGGCGCGCGCCTCCCGGATGCAGGGTATCGGCGGCCAGGTCACGCCGGTAGAGTTGCCTGAACTGCACGCGCTTCTGGTCAATCCCGGCGCGCATGTGCCCACCGGCCCGGTTTTTTCGGCACTCGCCTCACGACAGAACCCGCCAATGCCAGACGTCATCCCGTCCTTCAGCTCGGCTGATGAGTGTGCCATCTGGCTGGCAGAGCAGCGCAACGACCTGGAGGCCCCGGCCCGGAAACTTGCCCCCGTCATCGACCGAACCCTCGCGGACCTGCACAACTCCCGCCAGTCTCTGCTCGCTCGCATGTCCGGCTCGGGCGCCACCTGCTTTGCTCTCTATCCTACGAAAAAGGCGGCCCATATGGCCGCCTATGAAATCGGCGCAGAGCATCCCGAGTGGTGGTGCAGCGCAGTCACCCTGACCTGATCCGCCCCTTTGTTCACAGGGATCTCCCGCCTGCGGGCCGGCGCATCACAGATGCTTGCCCGCCGTTGGGCCGCGCGCCGTGCTGACGCACAGCGCGGGACGGCTATGCCTATTCACCTTTGTGGAAATACTCCGGGGGTGAGAAAGCTTCCCGGAAACCGTCCTGGGGACGGTTTCGCTTTCGAACGGGCGGAGCCCTGCCGAAAGGCCGAGGGGGCAGCGCCCCCTGGCCCGGTGTCAATTCAACCGCGACACCACGTAATCAGCCAGATCGCTCAGCATGGTGCGGATCTCGTGATCGGGCAACACTTCCAGCGCCGAGCGCGCCTTGGCGGCCCAGCCGTAGGCATCCGCGCGGGTGGCCTCCAGCGTCTTGTACTTGGCCATCAGCGCCAGCGCCTGCTCCAGGTCGCCGTCTTCCTGCTTGCCCTTCTCGATGGTGCGGGTCCAGAACGCACGCTCCTCATCACTCGCCTGCGCCACCGCCTTGATGACCGGCAGGGTCAGCTTGCGCTCGCGGAAATCGTCGCCAACGTTCTTGCCGGTTGCCTTGCTGTCGCCCTGGTAATCCAGCAGGTCATCGGCAATCTGGAAAGCAATCCCCAGCGCATCGCCATAGTCGTACAGCGCCTTCACCTGTTCCTCCGGTGCGCCGGCAATCACTCCGCCCACCTCGGTCGCGGCCGAGAACAGCGCCGCGGTCTTGCCGCGCACCACCTGCAGATAGACGTCCTCATCGGATTTCAGGTTCGACGCGGCGGTCATCTGCAGCACCTCGCCCTCGGC
>JABXIA010000392.1 GCA_013373325.1 Paracoccaceae bacterium | reverse complement strand
GGCTCGACAAGAACGGCGCGGATTGGGAGCCGGTTGGCCAGTGGCGCCGCCCGTTCTCCATCAACAATCCGGGTGAGGACCGTCATGCCGCGGTGAACCGCGAGGTGAAGAATACCCGCGAGAACCTGGGCCTGCTGGACGCCTCGACCCTGGGCAAGCTGGTGGTCAAAGGCCCAGACGCAGGCAAGTTCCTGGACATGCTGTACACCAACATGATGTCCACGCTGAAGGTCGGCAAATGCCGTTATGGCCTGATGTGCACCGAGAACGGATTCCTGATGGACGACGGCGTGGTTGCGCGCATCGACGAGGACACCTTCCTGTGCCACACCACCACCGGCGGCGCCGAGCGCATCCACGGCTGGATGGAAGAGTGGCTGCAGACCGAATGGTGGGACATGAAGGTCTATGTCGCCAACGTGACCGAGCAGTATGCCCAGATTGCTGTGGTCGGCCCCAACGCCCGCAAGGTGCTGGAAAAGCTGAATGCAGCAGCAGGCGGCGGCATGGATGTCTCGAAAGAGGCGCTGCCGTTCATGGAATGGCGCGACGGCAAGATCGGCGAATTCGACGCCCGTGCTTACCGGATCTCCTTCTCGGGCGAGCTGTCCTACGAGATTGCGGTTGCGTCCTCTGAGGGTCAGGCATTCTGGGATGCGCTGATGGAAGCAGGCAAGGAATTCGGCGTCATGCCTTACGGCACCGAGACCCTGCACATCCTGCGGGCCGAGAAGGGCTTCATCATGATCGGCGACGAGACCGATGGCACCGTGATCCCGCAGGATCTGGGTCTGCATTGGGCGCTGTCCAAGAAGAAGGATGACTACCTGGGCAAGCGCGCACAGCAGCGTTCGCACATGGTCGATCCGGAGCGCTGGCAGCTGGTTGGCCTGGAAACGGTCGACGGTTCGGTGCTGCCCGACGGCGCCTATGCGGTGGGTGAAGGCGTCAACGCCAATGGCCAGCGCAACATGATCGGCCGGGTGACCTCGACCTACCACTCCGCGACCCTGGGCCGTGGCATCGCCATGGGCCTGGTCAAGCACGGTCCCAAGCGCATGGGCGAAGTGATCGAGTTCCCGGGCACTGACGGCAAGACCTATAAAGCCAAGATCGTTGATCCGGTCTTCTACGATAAGGATGGAGAGAAGCAGAATGTCTAAGGCTGTTTCCGTACTGAACGGCGCCCGGTTTTCGGGTCTGGCCACCGTCGAGGATGCCGGTCTGCAGGGCATGATCACCCTGCGCGGCGATCTGGGGTCCAAAGCGCTGAAGGCGGCTGTCAAAGCCGCCACCGGCGCCGGGGTTCCGGCACAGGGCTCCATCTCGGTTGCCGAAAACGGCGCCGCGGCTTGGATGTCCCCGGACGAGCTGCTGCTGCTGGTTCCCTATGAGGACGCTGTCGCCAAGACCGCGGAAGTGGCCGAGGCTCTGAAGGGCGAGCATGCGCTGGCAGTGAACGTTTCCGACGCCCGTGCGTTCTTCCGCCTGTCGGGCGAGGGCGCGCGCGAGGTTCTGGGCAAGGTGAGCCCGGTGGACTTTGACGCCGCGGCCTTCAAGCCCGGCCAGTTCCGCCGCTCGCGGCTGGCTCAGGTGGCTGGGGCCTTCTGGTTGAACGAGGATGGCAGCTTCTACATCGTCTGCTTCCGCTCAGTTGGTGAATACGTGTTCAAACTGCTGAGCGCAGCGGCGCATCCTCAAAGTAAAGTGGGTGTTTACTAAAATTCTCACTCGCTTTCTGCTTGTGACGCCTTTGCGCGTCATTTACGGTGCCCTGGAGACCTTCCAGGGCGCCGTTTTTTATGCCGGCAGATCCAGGATGGTTTCCTTTGCAGATTTTGCAAGCGGTTGAATTATAGCCGTTTCCAAGGGGGGAGCGGCGGAGTGACGATGTTCCCGGGAGCGCCCCATGGATCTGCTGAAATGCAGTGTCTTTTTTCTGGTTTTTACGCTTGCAGGGGCGGGCGTCATGGCGGGGCCGCGGTTTCAGTGCAGCTTGACGCCGATATCGGGCACCGCGTGGATTCCCCGCGACGTGAGCTTTCATTTCTCCGATGATTTCAAAACGGCCGAGATTACAGATATGGCTTTTGGCGTGCCGGTCATGGCCAAGGTCGAGCGCTACAGCGAGACATCCTTTGCGTTGAACTGGGCGTTGCCGCGTCTGGCCGTGGCTGGACATGCGGGGCTGCCTGGACCGAGGTTCCGGGCTGTTCTGAATACCTCCAACCTGAAGATAAGCCTTCAGGCTGTCAGGAAGGGCAAGGACGAAGTGCTGCCGCGCGGAAGCGGGAAATGCCAAGTCGATCAAGGCCTGTCGTTGTTGGCGCACAGTGATGGCTGAGCAGCAGTCCGCTGCTGTTAATCTTCTGTCCTTACGCCATTTTTGTTTTTCTTTTGTTGGCTCAGGGTAGTGCCTGAAGTCCTCAATTTATGTTGCGATCAACTTCGGGATGAATTCGGAGTAGATAGCTAAGACACGTAGTGCACTCTGCGCTTTGGCCGTTGCATTCGGAGTTGCTGGTCAAATTTCTTTTGCCGAAACTGTATTTGACTGCGTAGTGAAGCCAGATACCAACGATGGCGGTGTTGCACCGCGTGGTATTGTGCTGCTTGATGAAAGCGGCGCTGAGGCAGAAGTTTATGACGCCTTCATTCACGAAGCTGAAGGTGAACCGGTCCCTGCCAAGATCCGCCCGCGGAATGCGAACGCGTATGACTTGTCCTGGCAAGTTGACGAAATCCCAGTGCGGAACCGCGTCAGCACAACAGTAGGGCATTTTTCGGCAGTTCTGGACAAGAGGAAGAACACGCTTTCCGTAAGAGCGGAATTTGCCGGTTTTGAAAATCTGTCGCGCGGCCGGGGCAAGTGCAAAGTGCGTCTGGGATAGCGGTTTTCGGAGATGGATTCCGGCAATACTGCCGGCCATTCAATCTTGTTCGGAATTGCGTGCCAGAGGGACATGGATGAAACGCCCGTTAATGAATTTCGCTATTGCTGGACTTGCAGTGGCGCTTTCTCCCGGTGAGGTGAGTGCTGCACAACCGGCGTCGGCCTACCATTGCGAAATCAACACCTACGGCCATGGTGACTTGGTTCTAAAGAGAACTACTTGCGTTTTCCGGGAGATGGAAAAACAGTTGAGGTGCTTGACCCTTTCATCTGGCACTACGAACGGGAAGCCGTGGTTACAACCTATAAGACATTGAAAAACGGAAAGTTGCGTTTGTACTGGGATGTCACGTTGAAGGCGCAGAGCGGCACTAAATACAAAACCGCCTTCCGGATCGATTTTGATAGCTCGAAGCTTACGGGCCGGAAAAAGGCCAATCTTCCTGGCGTTCCAAACGGTCGGATGGGCGGGCTTCTGAAGTGCCGTCAGGAGCTTTGATTACTGCTGTTATCGAAGGCGTTGGAAACTTCGCCCTTTGCCGGCCGAAGAGCAGTAAGGCCATGTTGAGCTTGGCGGGTGGCTGGCTGCATTTCCACACATAGGCTTTGCGCGGAAATGCGGCGGCGGCCCCTTGACCTGATAGCGCGCACACCGCATGTATCTGCGCAGGAACGCAAACATATTTCACAGGGGGCCCAAATGGCTTTTGAACTTCCCGATCTTCCTTATGCACATGACGCGCTGGCCGGCAAAGGCATGTCGGCTGAAACCCTGGAATACCACCACGATCTGCACCACAAGGCCTATGTCGACAACGGCAACAAGCTGATCGCCGGCACCGAGTGGGACGGCAAGTCGCTGGAAGAGATCATTGTTGGCACCTACGACGCCGGTGCAGTTGCCCAGAACGGCATCTTCAACAACATCTCACAGCTGTGGAACCACAACCAGTTCTGGGAAATGATGGGCCCGGGCGAAAGCAAGATGCCGGGTGAACTGGAAAAAGCGCTGGTCGATTCTTTTGGCTCTGTCGATGAGTTCAAGTCGCAGTTCTCCGCTGCGGGCGCAGGCCAGTTCGGCTCCGGCTGGGCGTGGCTGGTCAAGAACGCCGACGGCTCGCTGGCGGTGACCAAGACCGAAAACGGCGTCAACCCGCTGTGCTTCAACCAGACCGCGCTTTTGGGCTGCGACGTGTGGGAGCACTCCTACTACATCGATTTCCGCAACAAACGCCCGGCTTACCTGTCGAACTTCCTCGACAACCTGGTGAACTGGGAAAACGTCGCCTCGCGCATGTAAATCGAGAGCCGCATACAGGTTCAAAAAAGAGCCCGCCGGAGATTTCCGGCGGGCTTTTTCGTGCAGCACCAATGCCGTTCTGCCGTGTTTTGCACGGAACGCGGGGCGGTCTGCTTGCGTTGGTTCTTTATATGAAAGGAGGGCCACCATGGCTGAACGCAAGAGGTCGAAAGACGGACACCGCGAAACCAAGGGCATTCTGGGCGAGGAGGGCAGCGTCGCGCACGGCGGGCGCACCGGCGGAAGGCTGGCGCGGGAGATTGGCAGCAAGGACGAGGAAAAGCGCGCCAAGGAACGCCCGGCCGGTGCCACCCGTGTTCGCAAGTCGAATGAGCAGGAGGAGAAATGATGACCCGGCTTTCCCACGGCACTTATGTCCTGGTGGCTGACAGCGAGAAGGCGTTGTTTCTGGAGAACACTGTGGATGGGGACGACCCCTTTTTGCAGGTGCGCCGCAAGGATGAGCAGGACAACCCGCCGGACCGGGAGCAGTCCGCCAATCGTCCGGGCCGTTTCAATGACGGCCCCAGCGTGCACCGGTCCGCCGTCGACGACACCGACTGGCACCAATTGGCCAAGGAGCGGTTTGCCAAGGACCTGTCGGACAAACTGTATGAAATGGCCCACCGCGGCGAATTCGAGAAACTGGTTCTCGTAGCCGCACCGGAGGTCCTGGGGGAACTGCGCAAGAACCTCCACAAAGAAGTTTCTGACCGCGTGATCGGGGAAATCAGCAAGAACCTGACCGGCCATGAAATCACCAGGATCGAAGAATTGGTCAAAGACGCGCTGCGTCACGGCTGACCAGGGTTGACCTGTGCTTCTGCCCGGTGTCTGTCAGACAAAGGGCGGGCAGGAGCATGTTATGGGCGAGGCACAAAAAGGCGTTCTGGCACTTTGTGCCTCCTGCACCGTTTGGGGGCTTTCGGGCATTTACTACAAAGCACTGTCGCATGTGCCGCCGGAGCAGGTGTTGTCGCACAGGGCACTGTGGTCCTTTGTGTTTTTCGCTATCGTGCTGCTGTGGCAGGGCCGCATCGCCGAGCTGGGGGCGGCGCTGTCCACCCGCCGCAGCGCGTTCTTGCTGGCGTTTGCCTCGGCGATGATTTCTCTCAACTGGTTCATCTTCATCTCGGCTGTGCAGCTGGGCTATGCGACTGAGGCGAGCCTGGGCTATTACGTCTTTCCGCTGCTGAGCGTGCTGCTGGGGCGGCTCGCCTTTGGCGAGCGGCTGGCACCGGCGCAGGGCGTGGCGGTCTGCCTGGCTGGCCTTGCTGTGGCGGTGCTGTCATTCGGGCTGGGGGCTGCGCCTTGGATCCCATTGGCGCTGAGCTTCAGCTTTGCCCTGTATGGCGTTGTTAAGAAACAATTACCGTTGGGGCCTGTGGTTTCCGTCACAGCCGAAGTTGCGCTGCTGCTGCCGGTTGCGCTGGGGATCATCTGGATGACCGGCGGCGCTGGTTTCCTGGGCGGCGCTGGCGATGCGCTGATGCTGATGTTTTCCGGCATCCTGACCGGCCTGCCGCTGATCCTGTTCGCCTACGCTGCCCGCAGGGTGCGGCTGGGCACCGTGGGCGTGCTGCAGTACCTGAACCCGACGCTGCAGTTCCTGGTGGCGGTGCTGGTCTTTGCCGAACCCTTCACCCCGTGGCACGGCACCGCTTTTGCGCTGATCTGGAGCGCGGTTGCGGTGTTTTCGGTCTCGGCGCTGCGTCAGGAGCGGGCATCGCGCAGGGCGGCGATGGCGGCCACAGGCGTGTCGGCCCAGATCAGGTAATCCGCGGATTCCTGGCTGGCAAAACCCTGG
>JABXIA010000245.1 GCA_013373325.1 Paracoccaceae bacterium | reverse complement strand
CATATCCTTGACGCGCGCCTGGCAGTCGTCGAAGTCGCCATCGACGGCCAGCGCATGCACATTGGCGTCCTGCGGGGTGGTCATCTGGCGGCGCTGCACCTCGGACACGCGGCCATGCGGGTACAGGATGAACACATCCACATTGCTGAGGCCGCGGAAGGCTTCCATCGCCGCCGACCCGGTATCGCCGGAGGTGGCGCCCGCAATGGTCACCCGGTCGCCGCGGCGTTCCAGTGCCGCCTGGAACAGCTGGCCGATCAGCTGCATCGCGAAATCCTTGAACGCCAGCGTGGGCCCGTGGAACAGCTCCAGCAGGAAATGGTTCGGCGCCAGCTGCTTCAGCGGCGCACGGGCGGCATGGCCGAAGCCCTCATAGGCGCGGGCGATGATCGCGCGGAATTCCTCATCGGTGAAGCAATCGCCAATGAACGGGCGCATGACGCGGAAGGCGGTTTCCTCGTAGGACAGGCCCGCCAGCGCGGCGATGTCGCCGTGGGACATCTGCGGGATCTCAGACGGCACATAGAGGCCGCCGTCGCGCGCCAGGCCGGTCAGCATTGCGTCTTCAAAGGTCAGCTCGGGCGCTTGGCCCCGGGTCGAGATATATTTCATCGCCTTCAGCTCTTTCGGGTTCAGGGGCGGCTGCGCCGCAGGAAGTAGACGGTCATCGCACCCCAGATCAGGGCCAGCGAAAACCAGGTGATCGCATATTGCAAGTGGTTGTTGGGGATGCCCGCAGTTGTCACAGCGTGCGGCGTGACCGCGGCCTCAGGCGCTGCGCTGCGGGCGACAATCAGAACCGGTTCGGTATTCAGGCGCTCTGCCATATAGGCAACGTCCCGGGCATAGAGGATATTGGTGTCCGCTTCCGGCGCGGGCGTCGTCCAGTCGCCCTCATCCGGCCAGAGAAGATTACCGGTGACCGTGGCCTGCCCGATGGTGAGAGATGCGGCCTTATCAGCTGCAGGGATGAAGCCCCGGTCCAACAGGACACGCCGCCCATCCGTGGTCACGAATGGGGCAATGACCCTGTACCCCGTCTCGGCGTCTCTGGTGACCCAGAACACATGCAGCGCATTGCCTTCGATTTCACCTTCGACGGTAACAGCCCGGTAGCGGTCTTGCTCCTTCACCGGGACCTGCGGCAAAGCCGCCGGTGCAGCCGCGATGCTGGCCTCAATCGTCTGAAGCAGGTCTTCCTTCCAGGCCTTGCGCTGCAGCTGCCAGGTGCCAAGGCCGATCAGAATGGCCAGACCCGCGCCGCCGATGATCAACAGGAAGATGACACGCTGCATCATCGCTGCTCCGCTTCAAAGTTCAGGGCGCGCAAGGTGTCCCTTGCGCGCCCCGTGTGTGGCCTCATGCCTGCGGATAATCAACCGCAAACATGTAACCGTTACAAACCAGAGGTGCCCCAGATGTAGACGGCGAAGAACAGGAACAGCCAGACAACGTCCACGAAGTGCCAGTACCAGGCGGCGGCTTCGAAACCGACGTGCTGCTCGGGGGTGAAATCGCCCTTCATCGCGCGGATCAGGCAGACGGTCAGGAAGATGGTGCCGATGATCACGTGGAAGCCGTGGAAGCCGGTTGCCATGAAGAAGTTCGAGTAGAACTCGTCACCGCCGAACTGCCAGCCTTCGTGCAGCAGGTGGGCGTATTCATAGCCCTGCAGCGCGGTGAAGGCGATGCCGAAGGCGATACCGATGGCCAGGCCCTGCACCAGCGCCTTGCGGTCATTGTTGTGCACCAGCGCGTGGTGCGCCCAGGTCACGGCGCAGCCGGACAAGAGCAGGATCAGAGTGTTGATCAGCGGCAGGTGGAACGGGTCAACCGGCAGGATCTCCGGCTTGACGTACTCGGTGCCGATATAGGTCTCCATCGGATAGATGGCATGTTTGAAGAACGACCAGAACCAGGCGAAGAAGAACATCACCTCGGACATCACAAACAGGATGAAGCCATAGCGCAGGCCGATACGGACGACGGGAGTGTGGTCGCCCTGCTTGCTTTCGGCAACAACCTCAGACCACCAGGCGAAGGCCGAGTAGAGAACGGCGACAAAGCCGATCCAGAAGGCCCAGGCAGTGATGCCTTTCATCCAGAACACTGCGCCAACCAGCATGACGAAAGTGCCCAGTGCGGCAGCCAGCGGCCAGATCGACGGCGGCAGAATATGATAATCGTGATTTTTAGCGTGCGCCATTTAAGTGTCCCTCACCTAGCGGCCTAGTTCGTGGTTGTTCCTGCCCCGGTGTTATCCCCGGTGTCGAGAGCGGCGACGCCCTCGGGCAGATCGATTTCATGGAACGTGTACGACAGCGTGATCGTATGCACGTATTTCGCGTCCCGGTCGTCAATGATTTCCGGGTCGACATAGAAGGTCACAGGCATCTGCACCCGCTCCCCCGGCTGAAGCACCTGCTCGGTAAAGCAGAAGCAGTCGATTTTCGAAAAGAACCCGCCAGCCTGATAAGGCGCCACATTGTAGGACGCCTGCCCGGCAACGGGCCGGTCGGTCGGGTTGTAGGCCTCGTAAAAGGCCAGGCCGGTTTCACCGAGACGGATCTCCATCTCGCGCTGCATGGGCTTGAACTCCCACGGCATGCCGCGTTCCTTGGAGCCGTCAAAGCGCACCTTGATGGTCTGGTCCAGAACCGTATCCGACCCCGCGCTGGCCACGCCGGTGACCCCGCCAAAGCCGGTGACGCGGCAGAACCAGTCATAAAACGGCACCGACGCCCAGGACAGCCCGCCCATCAGGACGACCACGCCGACCAGCTGAACAACAGTCTTCTTGGGTCCTTGCAGCGCCATCAGTTCTGCTCCCCCTGTTCACCAGAAGACTGTGCATCGGGAAACTTGAAGCTGGCAGAGGTCACCTTGACCATGGTCAGCGCCATGATCAGCACCACGAAGGCCGCCAGCAGAATGCCGACGCCCTTGTTCAGGCCGGACCGGCGCTTGTGGATCTCATGTTCCTTGCGCAGCGCCATCTCACCAGCCTCCCAAGCCATAGGGCTTCAGCAGGGCCTCGGCCAGGATGGCGCCGAAATGCAGGAACAGATAGAGCAGCGACAGCTTGAAGAAGCTGCGCTCCACCTTGAAATTGTCGGCCTCGGAATCATCCTCGTCGCGGCGGGTGATCTTCCAGGCGCCGTGCAGGAACAGCGCGTTCAGCACAACGGCCACGGCCAGATAGATCGGGCCGCCGATACCGGAGAACGCAGTGCCAACGGCCAGCACGGCCAGCAGCACGGTATAGGCCAGAATGTGAATGCGGGTGGCGCGGCGGCCGTGGGTCACGGTCAGCATCGGCACGCCCGCGTCGTCATAGTCAGAGCGCATGAACAGCGCCAGCGCCCAGAAATGCGGCGGCGTCCACATGAACGTCAGCAGGAACATCAGCCAGGGTTCCACCGACATGGTGCCGGTGGCCGCGATCCAGCCAATGACCGGCGGGAAGGCCCCAGCGGCCCCGCCGATGACGATGTTCTGCGGCGTCGCCCGCTTCAGCCACATGGTGTAGACCACCACGTAAAAGAAAATGGTGAAGGCCAGGAACGCGCCGGCAAAGACATTGGCGGCCAGCGCCAGCATGATCACCGACAGGCCCGACAGCGCCAGGCCGAACGCCAGCGCATCGCCGGCCTCAACCTTGCCGGCCGGGATCGGGCGCGACTTGGTGCGCTTCATCACCTTGTCGATGTCGGCGTCCCACCACATGTTCAGCGCACCAGAGGCACCGCCGCCGATCGCAATGAACAGGATCGCGCAGAAGCCGACAACGGGATGCACGGAAACCGGCGCGGCCAGCAGGCCGACCAGAGCGGTGAACACCACCAGCGACATGACGCGGGGCTTCAGCAGGGCGAAATAATCGCCAAAGCTGGCCTCGTCCTCATATGCCCGGCTTGCGTTGATGCTTGCGTCGCTCATCTTGGGTCCTTTGGCGGCAACGGGTGCGCAAACTTGCGCACCCAGGTCTTGTCACTGTGCGGCATGGGCGCCCCCTCGGGCACCCTGCAGCCAGGGGATCAGTTGGAAGCGACCTGATAGGCCTGCGGGATGCCCGCGTATTCTTCCTTGGCGCCTTCCAGCCAAGCGTCATATTCGGCTTGGGTCACCACTTTGACGGTGATAGGCATGTAGGCGTGGTCCTTGCCGCACAGCTCGGAGCACTGGCCGAAGTAGATGCCTTCCTTGCCCTCCTCGACCTTGAACCACAGCTGTGCCAGACGGCCGGGAACCGCGTCCTGCTTCACGCCGAAGGCCGGGATGGTCCAGGAGTGGATCACGTCGGCGCCGGTCACGTTCATCACGATGGTCTTGCCCGACGGCACCACGACGGCGGAGTCTGTGGCCAGCAGGTACTCGTCCTCGGCATAGCCGTTTGCCGCCAGCTGGT
>JABXIA010000094.1 GCA_013373325.1 Paracoccaceae bacterium | reverse complement strand
TAAGGAACAGCGACCTCAACGCTGCGCGTCTACCAATTCCGCCACGACCGCACTGTCTTAGGCTTGGTGTAGCGGCGTATAGACCAGCCAAGATGCGATGTGAAGCCGAAAATCATCTTTTTTGCACAGAATATCGCGGCTTCGATTCCGGGCTGCCAACCGGCGGAGAACAGCCGGTTTTTCCGGCTGCCCTCCCGCTTGCAGAAGCCCAAGGGCGCGTTCAGTTGCCCTCGGCAGCCATCTGGCGGCGCAGCACCATCTCGCCTGACATCTGGTCGTAATAGGCCGGGAACTGATCGTGATTCACCGTTGCCGCCAGATCCTGCACATCCCGGCGCACCTGCTTGGCCAGCTGGTGCAAGGTCATGCCCGGCTCGTTCAGCCGCGACAGCAAGGCCCGGGTAAAGACGGAGTTCGGATTGGCATCGTTATCCGACAGCCGGTCCAGCGCCGTCTGCCCGGCACCTGCGGAGTAGAGAATAAAGGCGCCTTCCGGCGGCTCCATCCGCACCAGGCCGCGGCTGCCGCCGACCGACCGCTGGCCATCCTGCGGGAACGGGTTGTTGCGGCAGGCATCGAGGATCATGATGGTCGACCGCGCGCCCTTGCGCTGGAACGTGCCCAGCACGCGGTCGGCGGCAATGCTCTCGCCTGTCAGATAGCTTTCGTCGCCAAAATTCACCACCGGCACGTCGGAGGGCAGCAGGTAGTTGCGCCCGTCCACTTCCACCCCGTGCCCGGCAAAGTAGAACAGCACCTCGTCCCCGGGCTCAATCCGGTTGGCAAAGGTGGAAACCGCGCTGTTGATGTCACGGCGGCTAGCGTCGTAGAGCGTGGTGACATCAAAGCCCAGCGCCGCCAGCGTGCTGCTGACGGCCTGTGCATCGTTGCGCGCCTTTTGCAGCGCCGCCAGGTTCTGATAGCCGTCCACCCCGATCACCAGCGCACGGCGGCTGATCTGCGGCAGCACGGCCTGGCCGTTTTGCGGCAGGAGCACCGGGGCCGCAGCGGCGGCAAGACCCTGCACCGCGCCGCCATTCGGGATCAGGGCCTGCCCCGGCACGGCGGCCAGAACCTGGCCTGGCTGCATGAACTGGCCCTGCTGCGGGACTTGCCCTTGCGGCACGAATTGCCCCTGCTGCCCCGCATACTGCGGCTGCTGGGCGATCCCGTAGGTCTGGCTTGACGCGGCGAATCCCATCTGCGGCTGGACGTATTGCGGCTGCGGTACCGTCTGGCCGTATTGCTGCGGCACGCCAAAGGTGCCCGCCGTGTTCCCAGCCATAGTTGCCTGGGGCAACCCATAGGGCTGCCGCGGCTGCGGCGCCATGCGTTCCGCCAGATAGATTTTCAGCAAGCCGCGCGGACCGTCAGGATGCGCCAGCGCCTGCTGTGCCGCCAAATAGCCGCTGGCCTGCGCCCGCTGGAAGGATGAGACCAGGAGATCTTTTTCAAAATCGTTCAGCTGGCCCGTGACCGGGTAGCCCAAATAGGCCTGGTAGGTGGAAATCGCCTCCCGAGACTTGCGGCCCAGCTGGCCGTCCACCGTGCCGGCCGGGAACCCGAAATAGTTCAGCGACTGCTGAATCTGCCGGCCTTCCTGGGTCGAAGGCAGCCGGGAGCGGCGTGGAGCCTTCGACCCGGACCGCCGCTGCTGGTTCTTACCCAGAGCATTACCGATAATGCCGCCGATAATCGCACCGGCGGCAAAGTCGCCGGCGTCGGCAGCAGCACGGGAAGCGGGCATGAAAGCCAGCGGCAGGCTTATGGCGAAGGTAAAAAGCAGTTTGAAACGCATGGAACCCCCTAACGAAATACAGTCGGTGATTGCATAGACACTACATCAAATCGCCTCTCAGGGAATATCGTCCTCCGTCAGCGAAGCGTCAAAAATCCACCGGGCACCAAGCAAATACCGCAAAAAATTTAGGGTTCCGCCCCCAGGAGCCGCCGCTCCGAAGGGCCAGAAAGGCAGCACCGGAAAGGCCGGCAGAAATGCCGGCCTTTCCATACCTTCCCTCCGTTGGGATCAGGCGCTCACTCACTGTTGAAAGAGGGCAATGCAGCGGCCCCGCCAGAGGCCTGAACCGGCTGCACCCGGCCGCCTGCCAGCTCTGTCGAGGCAGCCCTGATCAGTTCCGCGCGGCCCGGCTGGCCGGGCGCGAACACGGGTTCGGCGCCGCTCTCCAGCGCAATCACCGCCATGCTGTACCATTCCTGCGCCTTCTTCACCGCATTCGGCGCGCCAAAGCCCAGCGCCAGGTGATGGCCGATCAGTTCGGCATAGGGCCGCTGCCCGGTTCCCGCCAAAATCAAGGCTGACCCCAGAGCCACATCCATGTCATCACGCCGGTACCCGGAGAACAGGCAGATCCCGGCCGTATTGGACAGCTGATCCAGCGACATGCCCGATTGCAGGACGAACTTCTGCACATCCCCCATCACTTCGCCGCTGCCCGCGGTGCCCAGCTTGGCCAGGTAGGGCTTCAAGGCGGGACCAAAAGCATCGCACTGGCTGTCGATCTGCGACTGCGACGCGCCAGCGACCTTGCCAGCCCGGGCTTCGCCCGCATTGATGGCATAGGTGCGGGCCAGGCAGAACTGCTCGCCCAGCGCCAGCTCCGGGTCGTTCATGCTGTCTGCCGTCATGAACCCGCCATTCGAACTGGTCAGCAGGCTCACCTTGCTGCAATAGCTGGTGAGCGATGCGCTCTGCTCCTGCTGGTCAAACAGGGTAATGCCGCCAAGGGCGGCGCTTTCCTGCCCGGCGAAGGCCATGACGGTGCTGCGGTTCTGCTGCGCCGCCTGTACCGGTGCTTCTGTTCCTGCATCTGTCATCCGGCACGTGCCCTGGTGGCAGGCAAAGCTGGCCGGGGTGACGCCGCGGGCCAGGAAATCATTGCGCTGGTACCCTTGCGGCGTCGAGGCAAAGACCATCACCGAACAATTGGAGGCCCCGCACCAGAACGAGCTGCCGGAGACCGAGGTGTCGAGCACATAGTCGTTGCGCCCGTCCCCGTTCAGGTCGGCAAGCTGCATGAACCCGGTGCGCTGCAGCAGCTGCTCTCCCGTCGGCTCGGAGCTGGCGGCAATCTCATCCACTGCATGGCTGACTTCCGGCGGCAGCCCGCCATAGCCGCCGCTGGCATAGGTGCTGCCCGGAGCACGGATGCCCGCAGCCTCATCCCGCCAGGTGTGCAGCACGCCGCGCACCCCCTGCGGACCCTGCATCGCCTTGATCACCTGCGGGCCGCCAACCTGGGCCCGGTTATAGGAACTGACCAGGAAAGTGCGTTCATAAGGCGCCAGGTGGCCGGTGGCCGGGTAGCCCATATGCACCTGATACTGGGTGATCGCCGCGCGCGACCGCCGCCCCAGCACCCCGTCCGGCGTGCCCGCGTTGAAGCCGAAATAATTGAGCGCAACCTGGGTTTCGCGGTTCTCGGCCCGCGCAACCGAATAGGTCGGTGCCCGCCGGTAGGTGGTCGCGGCACGGCGGCGCTGCTTATTCTTGTGAACTTCGTTGACGATGACACCGCCGATGACGGCGCCGGCAATGGCGGCCCCCAATTCGTCTGCGGCTGCAGGCCCGGTTACGGATGTCGCCAGAAATGCGGCAGTCAGGGCCGGCTTGAGCGGCTTGGAAAACATGATACTCGCCCCCTATGGATACTCGCTACGGAATCAGGATACTCCACAGGCAGCGTTAGCACCTAGGGTTTTCCCGCCAATTCCGCCGGCAAGCCCCCGAGGGGATGGAAAAGGACGGCAGCAGCCATGGTTGAGTGGATCACTTCAGACGGTTTAGTCGATTATGATCAGGCAGTTGCCTTCATGGAGGAGCGCGCCGCCGCCATCGCGGACGGATCGGCGGAGGAATGCATCTGGCTGGTTGAGCACCCCCCGCTTTACACGGCCGGCACCTCGGCCAAGCGTGAAGACCTGACAGATCCCGGGCGTTTCCCGGTCTACGAAAGCAAGCGCGGCGGCCAGTATACCTATCACGGGCCGGGCCAGCGTGTGGTCTATGTGATGCTGAATGTCGGCGCGCGCGGGCATGACGTGCGCCGGTTTGTGCAGCAGCTGGAGACCTGGGTGATTGCCGCCCTGGATGAATTCAACATCAAAGGCCATATCCGCGAAGGCCGGGTCGGCGTCTGGGTCGAACGCCCGGAAAAGCCCCTCACCCTCTCAGGCGGCACCGCGGAGGACAAGATCGCCGCCATTGGCATCCGGCTGCGCAAATGGGTCAGCTTTCACGGCATCTCGATCAACGTCGAGCCGGAGCTGGAGCATTTCACCGGCATCGTGCCCTGCGGGATCACCGATTACGGGGTGACCAGCCTTGTCGACCTGGGCCTGCCGGTGACCATGGCCGACGTGGATGTCGCCCTGAGGCGCAGTTTCGAACAGGTCTTCAGCAGCTGACCTCAGCCATCAGAGGCAGAAGTGAGATCCTGCAGCGCCGTCAGCACCAGTTCAGGGAAGTTGTAAAACAGCAGCGCTCCCGCTTCCTGGCTGATGCACAGACGGGCATCCGGCAGCCCGTGCAGCATCTCGCGGACCGCAGAGAGCGGCGCAACGTGGTCTTCTCCCCCGTGCACAAACACGGATCGCGGCACCCGGGCCGGCATGCCGGTCCGGATCCCCTGTCTCAGCATCTGTACATCGGCCATGAACCCCGCGCCGCCCTGCTCCTGGAACAGCACTTGGCTCTGCTGAAGCAGCTGCAGCAGGTCCAGCTGCGACAGCCTCGTACGCTCCTTGCTGCCGCTGCGGGTCTGTATCTGCAGCAGCGTCTTGTGCCCGTACCAGCGCAGTGCAGCCGCCCAGCCCCTCATCAGAACAGGCAGCAGCCAATTGGCCCGGGTGGCGGCCTGCGCAACCAGCCATGCATAGCCGCTGAGACCGGAAAACTGCCGCGGCGAACTGATGGCGCAGTTTGATGCGGCGGCCACCAGGCCGGCAATTCTGCTGTCCAGGCGGCTCGCTGCGATAAACCCGTAAAGCGCGCCGCCGCGATGGCACAGCAGCACCGGACGCTGCAGGTTTTCATGCGCCATCAGTGCAATCAGCTGCTGCACGAAGGCTTCCGCGGGGTCTTCTCTGCGTTTCAGCGGCACCGAACCGCCATAGCCGCGGCGCATCGGCGCATAGACCCGAAAACCCAAAGTCCGCAACTGCGGCTGCAAGCGCTGCAGCGGCGCAATCCCGTCCAGCATGCCATGCACGAAAATCACCGGCTGGCCGGTTTCCGCCCCCAGACGGAAGTACTGGGAGCACCGGCCGGCACTGTCCTCAAAAGTCCTGGAAGGCGGCAGCACCTCGCCCCGGGACACAGCCAGATCCCGGCTGTGTTCATTCATCAGAAAAGCTGCCAGCCTGATCAGCTCTGCCGGGCCGGGCGCTCCGGCCCGGTCGACGGCCTGCTGAAGCCAGCTGTCCACCTTGCCGCCCGCGCTGTCCGCCGTCTCTTTAAGAGGTGCAAGATCCGAATCCTGCAGACCCAGCGCTGCGGCAACCGGAACAGCCGCCTCTGCTGTCCACCCGCCTTCCAGCCGCTCGGCCATGACCGCAACAGAAGCATCAGCACCGCTCAGCCGCACCGGGCGGCACAGGAACTGCTCGCCCGGGGTGCGGGAAGCCAGCAGCAGCACATCCCGCCAGGAAAAATCGCCGCAGCTCACGTCCTCAAGGTAGCTTTGCCACAGTTCAGCCGCCGCCTTCGTCAGCCCCAGCGCTGACGGCAGCGGCACAGTGCCGGTCAATTGGCGCGCCGCCCGCTGCGAGGCGTTCAGAAGGCCGCCATCCGCGCGCGCCTCCGCAAGAAGCCAGAACCGGCTGCAGTTGCCGGAATAGGCACCCGGGTGCGGCCGCCCTGCCCGCTGCCACTGCTGCTCTTGAATTTCGGCCGCCCGTGCAAAATGCGCTTGCAGAACCGGGGCCGCCCTCGGCCGCCCTTTCGGCGCACCGCGCGCCGTAGCCGCACCCGGACCATCCTGCGCACCGGGCGTGAACCGGTCGAATTGCTCCGGCCGGATCATCGTTTCATAAATGGCGGCCACGACCTGGTCCTGCGACAAGGCCTGCCCAAGGCTCAAGAGAGTCACCCCTGCCCCTCCAATACTGCTTATGAAGTCAAAGAAGCACCGCACCCGGCAAGCACGCGGCAAGCGCAGGGGATAGTGCAGGCCTTCTGGCCTGCATGTTTCAGGCAGTCTGCCTGCAAACAGAAAATACCCGGCCGATGCCGCCCGGAACCGGGCTGGCATGCACTGCCGGAGTGCCCCAATTCTTGGGGTCCCAAACTCTTGGGCGCGGGCGCCCTCTCTGACCTACAACCAATTTGCGAAACAGCTATGATCAAATTCAACTAAAATTCAACATTTATTTCAGATGCATGAATTCGCATACCAAAACACCGCAGGTTCAGGCTGCGGTGTTTCCACATTTCTTAAGAATCTGCCCGGCAGGAAAGGCCGGCTCTAGGCCAGCGCCGCCCGGATTTTTCCGGCCTGCGCCTGGATCAGCTCCATGTCGCCCATGGTTCCCGGCGGGCGCAGCCGGTCGCCTTCGTGCCGCGGCAGCACATGCATGTGCAGGTGGAACACTTCCTGCCCGCCAGCCGCCTCATTGAACTGCTGCACGGTGACCCCATCCGCACCGAACGCGGTGATCACCGCCTGCGACAGTTTCTGCACCGTCTGCATCACAGCCGCCAGCTGCGCCGGGCTGGCATCCAGGATATTGCGGCACGGCGTCTTGGGAATGACCAGCAGATGGCCGTCGGCCCGCGGCATGATATCCATAAAAGCCAGGGTATCGTCATCCTCATAGACGCGGGTCGACGGGATCTCGCCGCGCAGGAGCTTGGCAAAAATATTGTCAGGGTCATAGGCAGGCATGCGTCCGGGCTCCTTGTTCTGGCTTTTCCCGGTTGTGCGCCCGCCCCGCCGTCAGGTCAAGCGCTCAGAACCGGGCAAATCCCAGGGCATTCAAGCCCCTGCGGCAATAAATCTTGATCCAGATCAAACTCCGCCATTGAAGGCCCCGGCAGGCCACACTAAAACTCGCAAGGAATCCAGGCCGCCCGGAGTCCGTCTCCGGTGGCCTTTCGTTATGCAGCAGGAGGCACCTAAATGGCAGCCGCAGCCATTCATGGTCACGGCCACGAGGACGAGCGGAGCTTTTTCACCCGCTGGTTCATGAGCACGAACCATAAGGATATCGGC
>JABXIA010000253.1 GCA_013373325.1 Paracoccaceae bacterium | reverse complement strand
TTCCAGGTTGAAAACCTGGCGTCCTAACCGATAGACGAACGGGCCACTCTGTGCGTGATCGGGTATTTAGTTGTAAGTGCCGGAACCCGCAAGAGAAAAAATGCGCCTTTGTGAAATTTCTTATTCACAGGGTGCAAGTCTTTGAAAAATCAGGCTTCGGCAGCGTCCTCCAGACGCAACTGCGGGCTTTGGCGGCCGCCCCAGGTATTGATTTCCAACCGTCCGGCAAAATGAAAGCGGGCACCGCCGTGCTCCAGCAGCCGCGGTCCTAATGCGGTATCGAAGGCGCCAAAGCAGATTGCGTCGACACCGCCGCCCATGCCGTCGCTGAGGGAGAGCTTGAGGTGGCTTTCACCCACTTTCTTGGCAAAGCGCACTTGAAGATCCGGCAGCGCATAACGCGGGGCAGGGGCGCCTGCGCCAAAGGGGCCTGCCTGTTCGATCTGCTCGATCAGGTCCACGCTGGCAGCGCCCGGCATCAGAGCACCGTCCAGCTTCAGGTCCGCGGGGCCGCCCTGGCCTGCGCCCTGTTTGGCCAGCAGTTCCGTCAGGCGCGCCATGGCCGGCTCCAGCTTGTCGCGCATCACGGTGAGGCCCGCAGCCATCTTGTGGCCGCCGCCCTTGACCAGAAGCCCCTCGGCAGCCAGCCGCTGGATTGAGGCGCCGAGGTCGACGCCGGAAACGGACCGGCCCGAGCCTTTGCCCTCTGCGCCGTCAAAGCCGATCACAATGGCGGGCCGGTTGGCGGCTTCTTTCAGGCGGGAGGCAACGATGCCGACCACGCCCGGGTGCCAGCCTTCGCCTGCCGCCCAGACCAGCGGGGCGTCCAGACCGCGCGCTTCGGCCTGCTCCAGCGCTGCGGCGCGCACGGCGTTTTCGATATCGCGGCGCTCGGTGTTCAGCTCATCCAGCCGCTCCGCCAGCGCCGCGGCCTCATGCGGGTCGCTGGTGGACAGCAGCCGGGCGCCGAGGTCCGCCTTGCCGATCCGCCCGCCTGCATTGACCCGCGGGCCCAGCAGGAAGCCGAGGTGGTAGGTGGAAGGCGCCGAATCCATGCGGGAGACATCGGACAAAGCCACCAATCCGGGACGTTTTCGTGCGCCCATCACTTTCAGGCCCTGGCGCACCAGCGCCCGGTTGGCGCCGATCAGCGGGGCAACATCCGCCACGGTGGCCAGTGCCACCAGATCCAGCAGCGACATCAAGTCCGGACCCTTGGCCCCTGCTTCGCGCAGCTGGCGGCCCGCTTCGACCAGCATCAGGAAGACCACGCCTGCGGCACAGAAATAACCCAGGTCGCCGCTCTCGTCCTGCCGGTTGGGGTTCACAACCGCCACACAATCCGGCAGCGTTTCGCCGCCCAGGTGGTGGTCCAGAACGATGACATCGGCACCCTTGGCGGCGGCAATGGGTTCGTGGCTGAGAGTGCCGCAATCGACACAGATGATCAGGTCATGGGCGGCGGCCAGCTCCTGCATCGCAGGCACGTTGGGGCCATAGCCTTCGTCAATGCGGTCGGGAATATAAAGCGTTGCCTGCAGCCCCATCTGGCGCAACCAGACCAGGAGCAGTGCGGCTGAGCTGCCGCCGTCGACGTCATAGTCGGCAAAGACCGCAATCCGCTGCTTGCGCCGCACGGCTTCCAGGAAGCGGGTGGCGGCGGCCTCCATGTCTTTCATCTCGCGCGGGTCGGGCAGCAGTTCTTTCAGCTTCGGTTCCAGAAAGCCCTTGGCCTCCATCGCCGGCACGCCGCGCCGTGCCAGCACCTGGCAGACAGAGCGGGGCAGGCCGGTCTGCTGTGCCATCATTTCGGAGGCACGGTCCACCTCAACCCCGGGGCCCACCCAGCGGCGGCCGGTCAAGGACTGCTCTACACCCAAAAAGTTCATGTGTCTCACCCGTAAGCAAAGGCCGGACCCAATTGGATCCGGCCCTTTCATCTTTCCTCAAATACTCCCGCCGGAGGCCGCGGTGCAAGCCGCTTCGCGGGCGCAGGGCACGCTCACTTCTGGTGCGGTTCCAGCGGCGTGCGGTAGGACATGCGGCGCACCGAGCCGGTCTTGGAGCGCATCAGCAGGGTGGTGGTCTCAACCCAGCCCGGGGTGCGTTTGATCGCAGGCAGCAGCGAGCCGCCGGTTACGCCGGTGGCAGCAAAGATTACGTCCTGGGTGACCATTTCGTCGCGGGTGTAAATCCGGTCCAGATCGGTGATACCGGCCTTGGCGGCGCGGCCCTTTTCATCGTCGTTGCGGAACAGCAGGCGGCCGAAGATCTGGCCGCCCATGCATTTCAGCGCGGCCGCGGCCAGAACACCCTCAGGAGCGCCGCCCTGGCCCATGTACATATCGATGCCGGTGACATCGCTTTCGGCGCAATGCATGACGCCGGCCACGTCGCCGTCGGTGATCAGGCGGATGGCGGCACCGGTCTCACGCACTTCGGCGATCATCGCCTCGTGGCGCGGACGCTCCAGGATGCAGACGGTGATGTCGGAGGGGGCGCAGCTCTTGGCGGCAGCCAGCGCCTCAACCCGCTCACGCGGGGACATGTCCAGCGAGACGACGCCTTCGGCGTAACCGGGGCCGATTGCCAGCTTGTCCATATAGGTGTCCGGCGCGTGCAGCATGGAGCCGCGCGGGCCCATGGCGATCACGGTCAGCGCGTTCGGCATGTCCTTCGCGGTCAGCGTGGTGCCTTCCAGCGGGTCCAGCGCGATGTCAACGCCGGGGCCGTTGCCAGTGCCGACTTCCTCGCCGATGTACAGCATCGGCGCCTCATCGCGCTCGCCTTCACCGATTACCACGACGCCTGCGATATCCAGCAGGTTCAGCTGCTCGCGCATCGCGTTGACCGCGGCCTGGTCGGCGGCCTTTTCGTCGCCGCGGCCGATCAGCGAGGCAGAGGCCAGCGCGGCTTGTTCAGCAACGCGGGCGAGGCCCAGCGACAGCATGCGGTCATGAAAAGGCGCGTCAGAGGTGTTCGAAGTCATACCGGAAATCCTGTCTCAACGGGTCAGAAGTGAATGGGCGTTCCAAGCCGAATAGCGCGGGGCGGGGCTGGCTCGCAAGAGGCGATAGGGGGCACGGCGGCAGGAAATCCCAGCCGCAGCGCTGTAAACTGCCATTTTTTGCCGGTTTCGGCCGACTCAGACCTCTTCTATGCGCAATGCAACGGGGGTGCCATCGACCACGTCGGTAGCGGTGAGACCTTCCAGTGCAACGTCCAGAGTGGCGCGGGTGCATTTGTGGGTGACGAACAGAACCGGTGCAACCGGCGCCTTGTGGCTGTACTGGCGCATCCTGTCGATGGATACGCCTGCCTCGCCCAGAATGGCGGCAACTTTGGCAAGTGCGCCCGGTTTGTCCAAGAGACCCATGCGCAGATAGAAAGGCGCGGGCAGGCCGGTTTGGGCGGCGGGCACGTCCTGCAAAGTGCCGGCGGGCTGGCCAAAGGTGGCAATGCGGAGGCCACGGGCGAGATCGAGAATATCGCCCATCACCGCGCTGGCGGTCGGTCCTTCGCCGGCGCCGGGGCCGCGCAGCACAACCTGCTCAATCGAGTCGCCTTCGATCACCACCATGTTGGTACCGCCTTCCAGCTGGCCCAGCGGCGAATTGTCGGGCACCAGGCAGGGCGACATGCGCTGTTCCAGCCCGCGGGCGGTGCGCTGCGCCACGCCCAAAAGTTTGATGCGGTAGCCCATGTCTGCAGCAGCGCGGATGTC
>JABXIA010000384.1 GCA_013373325.1 Paracoccaceae bacterium | reverse complement strand
GACCGCGGGCTGATCCCGTCGATCATCGACGCGGCAGCAGACCGGCTGCGCCCGGTGATGCTGACCACGATGACCACGGTGCTGGGCCTTGCGCCGCTGCTGTTTGAACGCTCTCAGCAGGCACAGTTCCTGAAACCTACGGTGATTACCCTGGTCTATGGCCTAGGTTTCGGGATGTTCCTGGTGCTGCTGGTGGTGCCTGCGCTGGTGGCGATGCAGCGGGATCTGTCGCGGCCGCTCACTTCCTTGCGCCGTGCGCTGCGGCAGGGGGCAGGCCGCCTGCGCTGGCTGGTGCTGGGCACAGCGCTGGCGCAACTGGGCTGGCTGGTGCTGACGCTGGGCTGGGCGATGGCATCCGGCGCCTTGCACCCCGCGCTGCGGATGATCCCGGCACTGGCAGCAATGGAGCCGGTGAAGGCCGGATTGCTGGCTTTCCTTCTGGGCGCCTTCGCGCTGGCGCTTCTAGCCTATGCAGCGGGCGGTATTGCCTACCGGCTCAACGCCCGCCAGCGGGCCTGAGCCAGCAGCGCCACATCGTTGACCTGATCCAGAAGCTGCAGCCCGCGGGTTTCGATTTCTGCGATCGGGATCCATTCGGCCTGTTCGGCGTCATCATCAGGCACCGGTTCGCCGCTTACGTGTTCGCACAGCACCACGGTCAGCAGATACTGCCGCTGCGCCACACCGGACGCATGGCGCGAGATCACATCCACATTGGTGAGATACTCCAGCGGCCGGGCGGTCACGCCGGTCTCCTCCATCAGCTCGCGTGCAGCGGCCTGCAGGGCGGTCTCGCCCATCTCCACATGGCCGCCGGGAAAGCCCCACCAGCCTGCGATCGGTTCCTTGCCGCGCTGCACCAGAATGACATGGTCCTGCCCGCCGAAATGGCGGCAGACCACGGCAATTGTACCCAGAACCGGGCGGGCAGGGCTGCCGGCTGCGCTCATCCGGCGCTGCAGCCCTGAATGTCAACAGCGTGGTTTTTCCCAAGCACGGTGATCCGCAGCTGCGAGCGGTCAATGGCATAAGGGCTGCCGTCCGCGGGGAGAAACTCGGTCTCCGCCACCAGCTGCCCGCCCTCGCGGCGGGTCTTGGTTTCACCTGCGTAAAGCTTGGGGTTGCCCGGTTCGATCACCGCAACCTCCTCGCCGCCGGCAGAGGGCATCGAGATGCGGGCGGTGACCGTCATGCCGTATTGCGACGGGCGCAGGCTGCAGGTGGCCTTGCGCACGCCGGCTTCCTTGGCTGACCAGGGGCGGCTCGCCATGGCTGCAGCAATTGCCGGATGGCGGCCTGCGCTGCCGTCCAGCTCCTGGTCGAACTTCAGCTCGGCCGGCACGCAGACATCCTTGCACACCCCCAGCTGCATCCGCCCTTTGAGGCGCACCGGCTTGCCTGGGGTCGCAGGCGTGATCTCCAGCGGCAGCACCAGCTGGTCATGATAACCAATGGTTCGGTAGCCGGAGGTCAGGAAAACCTCGGGCGAAGGCCAGGTGATCGACAGCCCGCCGACGTTGCGCGCCCCGCGCCAGGAAAAACTGGGCGGGATGCCCGCATCCCCGGGTGCGCGCCAATAGGTCTTCCATCCCGGCTGCAGGGTGATCCGCAGCGCCCCCATATGGGTACCGCGGGACGTCATCCCGCCATCCAGCACCTCGACCTGCACGATATCGCCGTCCGCAGCGCCGGCAAATGCAGACGACCCGCTTGCAGCAGCCAGCAAAGCTGCCGCGGCAGCAGCGGTTTTGAGCATTGTCCGTTTCATACCCGAATACATGCGCCCGCCAGCCCCGTTTGCCAAGTCACGATCCGGTCATGCCGCCCGCATCCCTCTGTGTTTGCGGCAAATTTGCCGGAGCCTGCGCGGAGTTGCGCCGATGCGCCCCTTGCGCGGCAAGCGGGTGCGCGTCATGGTGGGGGGAGGCAGCAGAAAGACGGAAATTCATGGATCTGACTGGCAAGCTCTTGATTGCAATGCCTGGAATTGGCGACCCGAGGTTCGAGCATTCGGTGATCTTCCTGTGTTCTCACGGCGAGGAGGGCGCTATGGGGCTGATCGTCAACAAGCCCGCCGACGGCGTGGCGCTGGGCGATCTGCTGGAGCAGCTGGACCTGGGCGGCGACAGCAACGCGGCAGCGGCGCTGCCGGTGCGCTTTGGTGGCCCGGTGGAGACCCAGCGCGGTTTTGTGCTGCACACACCGGATTACGAATCGGATGTGAGTTCCCTGAAGGTGCCGGGCGGCTTTTCGATGACCGCGACGCTGGATATTCTGGAGGACATCGCCGAGGGTCAGGGGCCGGAACAGCTGCTGGTGTTGCTGGGCTATGCCGGCTGGGGGCCGGGTCAGCTGGAATCGGAAATCACCATGAACGGCTGGCTGACGGCGGAGGCCAGCCCCGAGCTGGTGTTCAGCCTTGCCGATGACAGCAAATGGGGCGCGGCGCTAAAAACCCTGGGGGTTGATCCGTTGACGCTTTCGTCCAGTGCGGGCCACGCCTGAAAGCTAAAATCCGGGTGGCGCAAGCGGAAGGCTCCCGCGCATTTTCTGATTATCAAAGATAATCCCAAAACCCTTGGGCCGGGCGCCCATCTCCGATGGGCGCGGGTGCGCTGCGGCTTGCCGCGTTCAGTCCCGCGGCGCGGCGGCGCGGCGCAGGCGGTCGTTGATGGCCTCGCCCAGCCCGCGCATCGGAACCGGCGCAACGGCAATCGGCTTGCCAAGTGCATCCAGTTGGTGGAGCTGCCCAAAGAGATTGGCCGCGGCCTCTGCCAGGTCACCGCTTTCGGACAGATTCAGATCACAAGGTCCGGGTCCAAAACCAAGATAAAGCTCGCCGTCGCGCGGTGCCTCCGCATTGAGCCGCACCGGCGCGCCGGGGGCGTAGTGCGACAGCAGCTGACCGGGCGCGGTCAGCGGGTCGCGCACATCGCGTTCTGCCAATTTGCGGCCCAGCACGGCTTCGATCTCTTCCGCCGCCAGCCCGCCGGGGCGCAGCAGCAGCGGGTCCGGTCCGGCCAGGCCGATGATGGTGGATTCCAGCCCCACACAGCAGGCGCCGTCATCCAGGATCGCGGCAATCCGGCCGTCCAGCCCGGCCTTCACATGCGCGGCCGTCGTCGGGCTGATCTTGCCCGAAGGGTTGGCGGATGGTGCGGCCACCGGCCCGTCCAGCTCCCGCAGCAGTGCTTGTGCTGCCGGATGTGCCGGCACCCGCACGCCGAGCGTCTCCAGCCCTGCCGTAACCAGCGGCGAGATCCCGTGCCCCGCACGCAGCGGCAGCACCAAAGTCATCGGCCCTGGCCAGAAGGCCGCAGCCAGCTGTTCCGCAACGTCATTCCACTGCACATACCGCCGCGCGGCCTCTGCCGAATGGACATGGGCAATCAGCGGGTTGAACGACGGCCGCCCCTTGGCCTCGTAAATGGCCGCAACCGCTTTGCCCTGCCGGGCATCAGCGCCAAGGCCATAAACTGTTTCGGTCGGGAAGGAGACCAGTTGCCCGGCCTGCAAAAGCCGGGCGGCGCGGGCGATGCCGCTTGCCGTTGCGGCAAGGATTTCAGTGCTCTGCTGGGGCATTCCGGGTGACGCGGCGTTTTGGTTGATTGAAAAAAGCGCCCGGTTAGGTAATCGGACAAGCCACAGACCATAATGGGCCAGCGCCGGGAAGCCAAGACTGCCCGCGCCGTAGGCCCCAGAAACCCCCGCCAGAGGACGTCCATGACTTTCCGCGCCCCCGTTTCCGAGTATGAATTTCTGCTGAACCACGTTGTGGGCTATGACAGCATCCCGGCTACAGACCGCTTTGCTGAAGCAACATCCGACACTGTAAGCGCGATCCTGACAGAAGCGGGCAAGCTGTGCGACGAGGTGATGGCCCCGCTGCAGCGCAATGGCGACCTGCATCCTGCACGTCTGGAAAACGGCGTGCTGCGGACTTCGCCCGGGTTTGCCGATGGTTATCAGGCCATTTGCGATGGCGGCTGGGTCGGCATCAGCGCGGCGGAGGAATTCGGCGGCATGGGGCTGCCGCAGACGGTTGCCGTCGCAGTCTACGAGATGATGGCCGGCGCTTGCCTGTCGCTGCAGCTCGCGCCGCTGCTGAGCCAAGGCCAGATCGAAGCGCTCGAACACCATGCGTCAGATGCGATTAAGGAGCTGTATCTGCCCAAGCTGATCTCCGGCGAATGGTCCGGCACCATGAACCTGACCGAGCCGCAGGCCGGGTCCGATGTCGGCGCGCTGACGTCAAAGGCGGAACCCAACGGCGACGGCACCTTTGCGGTGACCGGACAGAAGATCTTCATCTCCTGGGGCGACACTGATTTCTGCGGCAACATCTGCCACCTGGTGCTGGCGCGGCTGCCGGATGGAGTGCCGGGAACCAAGGGGATCTCGCTGTTCCTGGTGCCGAAATACCTGCCGGATGCCGAGGGCAACCCGGGCAAGGCCAATGATCTGAAAGTGGTCAGCCTCGAGCACAAGATGGGCCTGCACGGCTCCCCCACCTGCGTAATGCAGTTCGACGGCGCCACCGGCTGGCTGGTCGGGCCGGAACACGGCGGCATGGCAGCGATGTTCACCATGATGAACAACGCCCGTCTCGGTGTCGGCGGCCAGGGCGTTGGTGCGGGCGAGGGCGCTTATCAGCACGCGCTGGCCTATGCGCTGGAGCGCAAACAGAGCAAGACCGCCAGCGGCTTCATCGCCGACCACGCCGATGTGCGCCGGATGCTGATGGAAATGAAGGCGGATCTTTTTGCCTCCCGCGCAATCCTGATGGCCTGCGCCCGCGCTATCGACATGCACACCGCCACTGGTGGCAGCGATTGGGCCGCCCGCGCGGCCTTCCTGACCCCGATTGCCAAGGCCTTTGGCACCGACACCGGCATGCGCGTTTCGGAAACCGGGGTGCAGGTCTATGGCGGCATGGGTTTCATCGAAGAAAGCGGCGCCGCGCAGTATTACCGCGACGTGCGGGTGACAGCGATCTACGAAGGCACCAATGGCATCCAGTCAATGGACCTGGTGGCGCGCAAGATGATGGACGGCGGCGAGATGGCTTTTGCCCTGATCGACGAGATCGAGGAACAGGCTGAACGCGCCCGCGCCACCCATCCCAACATGGCCGAATCCGTTTGGCAGGCGTGTGAATCCTTGCGCGAAGCCACCGAATGGCTGGTGTCGCAGCAAGACATGCAGGACCGTTTTGCAGGCTCGGTTCCGTATCTGCGCGCCTTTGCCCGGGTGCTGGGCGGCCATTATCACCTGGCAGCCGCGATGGCGGATCAGGGCGGCCCGCGCGAGAAGCTGGCCCGCTTCTACATCACCCGGATGCTGCCGGAGCACAGCGCGCTCTTGGCACATGCACAGGCGGGGGCAGAAGGCACCTTCGCCCTCAGCCTTGATGAGCTGGCGGGCTGAAAGCCGTGACCGATATCCCCGACGTCTCCCCCCGCACCCCCTGGGAAGAACCACCGGCACAGGGGGAGGCGATCGAAGTGGCCGAGGGCGTCCTTTGGATGCGCCAGCCGCTTCCGATGAAACTGGATCATGTCAACATCTACGCGCTGGATGAGGGCGACGGCTGGACGGTGATCGACACCGGTTTCAACTCCCGCAAAAGCCGCGGCATCTGGGAGAACCTGATGGCCGGTCCCCTAAAGGGCAAGCCGGTGACCCGCGTGGTCGTCACCCATCACCACCCTGATCACATCGGTTTGGCGGGCTGGTTCCAGAGCGTCCACGGCGCCGAACTGGTCACCACCCGCACCGCGTGGCTGTTTGCCCGGATGCTGACGCTGGACGTGCAGGAGACGTGGCCGGAAGAGACGCTGGCCTATTACCGCAGTGCCGGCATGGCACCTGAGATCTATGAGAAACGCGTCAATGACCGGCCCTTCAACTTTGCCGACACCGTGCATCCGATGCCCCTGGGCTTCACCCGCATCAAGCAGGGCGACGTGATCCGCATGGGCGGGCGTGACTGGGAT
>JABXIA010000003.1 GCA_013373325.1 Paracoccaceae bacterium | reverse complement strand
GATCGAGAAGGAATTCAAGGGCTTCTCCACCTCCAAGCATTTCGACAAGCTGGGCATGCGCGGCTCCAACACCGCTGAGCTGGTGTTCGAGGATGTGGAAGTCCCGTTCGAGAACATCCTGGGCGAAGAAGGCAAGGGCGTGCGCGTTCTGATGTCCGGTCTGGATTATGAGCGCGTGGTGCTTGCTGGCATCGGCACTGGCATCATGGCTGCCTGCATGGACGAGATGATGCCCTACATGAAAGAGCGCAAGCAGTTCGGCCAGCCGATCGGGAACTTCCAGCTGATGCAGGCCAAGATTGCCGACATGTACACCGCAATGAACACCGCGCGGGCGTATGTCTATGAGGTCGCCAAGTCCTGCGACAAGGGTACCGTGACCCGTCAGGACGCAGCTGCCTGCTGCCTCTATGCTTCTGAGGTCGCCATGACCCAGGCGCACCAGGCGGTGCAGGCCTTTGGCGGCGCGGGCTACCTGTCCGACAACCCGGTCGGCCGCATCTTCCGCGATGCCAAGCTGATGGAAATCGGCGCGGGCACCAGTGAAATCCGCCGGATGCTGATCGGCCGCGAGCTGATGGGCACTATGTAAATGCAAAACCCCGCGCATCCATAGGGAGGCGCGGGGTCTGAAACAGGCCCGGCGGCACGAGGCAAGCCGCCAGGCCTTAACCGGATCATCAAGGATCAGAAGCGGTGCACGTAAGCGAAGTTCACGACAACCGGATCAATCTCAGCGGTGCCGATGGCGGCGCCGTCCAGGGTTGCGTCGGTGTCGATGTCCATCCAGCGGACGTTGAACCGCAGCGCGCCATTGTCAGAGATCTGGTAGTCGGCCCCGGCGTTCACCGCGACGCCAAAGCTGTCGTCCAGCTTGAGCGTGCCAAGCGCGGTCTCTTCCTCGAAGAAGGTGGTGTAGTTCAGGCCAAGGCCGAGGAACGGCTTGATCACTCCCTGGGTGGGGAAGTGGTAGTTGACCGACAGGGTCGGCGGCAGCTGCTTGGCGGAGGCCGCATAGGCACCACCCAGGTTGACGTCATGCTCAAACGGCGTGGCCGCCAGCAGCTCGACGCCCCAGTTGTCACGGAAGAAATACTCAACGGTCAGCGACAGTGCGGTGCCGTCATCAATGTCAGCAAGCGCGCCGGCCAGGGTGCCGTTGCCGGACTTCGGGTTCACATTGGCGATGCCGACGCCGACAGTCCAGTCGCCTTGCTCCTGAGCAAGTGCGGGGGCGGCCAGCGCGGCCAGGGCGGAGGTCAGCGCAAGTGCGGAAACCATGCGTTTCATGGGGTGCGTCCCTTTTCTTGTGTTCACCTCGACGTGATGCGCCCGAAACGGGTGTTGAACCCTGATCTGAGTCAAGTGGGCGTGCTGTTAGCCTTTGAAAATGCAGTGGAAAATTGCATACCGGCTATGCGTTTCGGGAATGTCTAAATATGCATCAAATTCGTAACATTCCGGGGCTTCACACAGACGGCAGCTGGGACTTGCCAGGACGGTTGAATATGGCCGCGCAATGCCTGGCGCAGCCAGCCGATACGCTGGCACTGATCGACATGACCACCCCTGCGCGTCGGGACATTTCCTATGGCGAACTGGCAGCAATGACCGACGGGCTGGCGCGCTACCTGCTGAACCGCATTCAGCCCGGCGACCGCGTGGGCGTGCTGCTCAGCCAGTCGCCCTGGTGCGCGGCGGCGCATCTGGCGGTGTGGAAGGCCGGCGGCATATCGGTGCCGTTGTTCAAGCTGTTCAAACAGGATGCGCTGGCTTCACGGGCCGGAGATGCCGGAGTTCGGTTTGTTTTCACCGATGCCGAGGGCGCGGACCTGCTGGGTGACCTGGCTGAAGCGGTCATGGTAGAAGAGGCCGGCATTGATGGCGCGCAGGTGCCCTTCGCGGACACGGAACCGGATACCCCAGCCGTTCTGATCTACACCTCCGGCACCACCGGCAGCCCCAAGGGCGCGCTGCACGGCCATCGGGTGCTGACCGGCCACCTGCCGGGTGTTGCCATCAGCCATGATCACCTCGGCCAGCCGGATGATATCCTTTGGACCCCGGCGGACTGGGCCTGGATCGGCGGGCTGTTCGATGTGCTGATGCCGGGCCTGGCGCTGGGAGTGCCGGTGGTGGCCGCTCGGCTGGACAAGTTCACGCCGGAGGCCTGCGCGGAGCTGATCGCGCAGGCAGGCGTGCGCAACATCTTCTTCCCGCCAACCGCGCTCCGCATGCTGAAGGCCGCCGGGCAGGGGCTCAGCGGCCTGCGTTCCGTTGCCAGCGGCGGAGAGCCCCTGGGCGCGGAGATGCTCGCCTGGGGCCGGCGTCAGCTGGGGGTGACCATCAACGAGTTCTACGGCCAGACCGAATGCAACATGGTGGCCTCCTCCTGCGCCGGTGAATTCGAGCCGCGACCGGGCTGCATCGGCAAGGCGGTGCCGGGGCATGAGCTGGAAGTGATCGACGCGGCAGGCAACCCCACCCAAGAAGAGGGCGACGTCGCCATCCGCCGCGGCTCTGCCTCGATGCTGCTGGAATACTGGAACCGGCCCGAAGAGACGGCGGCCAAGTTCCGCGGCGACTGGCTGGTGACCGGCGACCGCGGCATCTGGGAGGGGGATTACCTGCGCTTTGTCGGCCGCGAGGACGACGTGATCACCTCCGGCGGCTACCGCATCGGCCCGGCGGAGATCGAGGACTGCCTGCTGACCCATCCGTCCGTCGCGACGGTGGGCGTGATCGGCAAGCCGGATGAGCTGCGCACCGAGATCGTCAAGGCCTATGTGGTGCTGAAACCCGGCGCCGCGGCCTCCGAGAGGGAGCTGCAGGACTACGTCAAGAACCGCCTCGCACATTATTCCTACCCGCGTGAGGTGGAATTCCTCGATGCTCTGCCGATGACCGTGACCGGCAAGGTCATCCGCAAGGAGCTGAAGGTGCGGGCGGCGAGGGAAACCGAATGACCCCAGGTGTTGCATACCCGGCGTACGCTGCCCCAACCGGAAATAAAGATCTCAACCCTATAACGGGAGAGTGGACATGAAACTCACATCCAAGGCGATGCCCTCCTCGGAAGGCTTCAAGCAGAACCGCGAGGCGCATCTGGACGCGCTTGCGCAGATCCGCGAGGCGGCAGAGGCCGCGCGCATGGGCGGCGGCGAGAAATCCCGCGCCCGGCACGAAAGCCGCGGCAAGATGCTGCCGCGCCGCCGGGTGGCGAACCTGCTGGACCCGGGCTCTCCGTTCCTGGAGATCGGCGCCACCGCGGCGCATGCCATGTATGATGGCGCCGCACCTTCGGCTGGCGTGATCGCGGGAATTGGACGGGTGCATGGCCAAGAGGTCATGGTGGTCTGCAACGACGCCACCGTGAAGGGCGGCACCTATTACCCGATGACGGTCAAGAAACACCTGCGGGCGCAGGAGATCGCCGAGGAGAACCGTCTCCCCTGCATCTATCTGGTCGACTCGGGCGGCGCCAACCTGCCCAACCAGGACGAAGTCTTCCCGGACCGCGACCACTTCGGCCGCATCTTCTACAACCAGGCGCGGATGTCGGCCAAGGGCATCCCGCAGATTGCGGTCGTCATGGGCTCCTGCACCGCGGGCGGCGCCTATGTGCCGGCGATGTCGGATGTCACCATCATTGTGAAGGAACAGGGGACGATCTTCCTGGCGGGCCCGCCGCTGGTGAAGGCCGCCACCGGCGAGGTTGTCAGCGCCGAGGATCTGGGCGGCGGCGATGTGCATACGCGCCTCTCCGGTGTGGCCGATTATCTGGCCGAGGATGACGCCCACGCGCTGGCGCTGGCGCGGCGTTCGGTGCAGTCGCTGAACATCACCAAGCCGCTGACGGTGAACTGGGCCAGCCCGGAAGAACCGGCTTACGACCCCGAGGAAATCCTCGGCGTGGTTCCGGGCGACCTGCGCACACCTTATGACATCCGCGAGGTGATTGCGCGGCTGGTAGACGGCTCCCGCTTTGACGAGTTCAAGCCGCGCTTCGGCGAGACATTGGTGACCGGCTTTGCCCATCTGAAGGGGTGCCCGATCGGCATTATCGCCAATAACGGCGTCTTGTTCTCCGAAGCCGCCCAGAAAGGCGCGCATTTTGTGGAGCTGTGCAGCCAGCGCAAGATCCCGCTGGTGTTCCTGCAGAACATCACCGGCTTTATGGTGGGCCGCAAATACGAAAACGAGGGCATAGCCCGGCACGGCGCCAAGATGGTGACGGCTGTGGCGACCACCAATGTTCCGAAGGTGACCATGCTGGTTGGCGGCTCGTTCGGTGCGGGCAACTACGGCATGTCGGGCCGCGCCTATTCCCCGCGTTTCCTCTGGACCTGGCCGAACTCCCGCATCTCGGTGATGGGCGGCGAGCAGGCGGCGGGCGTGCTGGCGACCGTGAAACGCGACGCTATCGAACGCCAGGGCGGCAGCTGGAGCACCGAGGAAGAAGCGGAGTTCAAACGTCCCACCATCGACATGTTCGAGGAGCAGAGCCACCCGCTTTATGCCTCCGCACGCCTCTGGGATGACGGCATCATCGACCCGCGCAAATCCCGCGATGTGCTGGCCCTATCGCTCAGCGCCGCGCTGAATGCCCCGATCGAAGACACGCGCTTCGGCGTCTTCCGGATGTGAGGATCTCCCATGTTTGACAAAATCCTGATTGCCAACCGCGGAGAGATTGCCTGCCGCGTGATGGAAACCGCCCGTGCCATGGGGGTGCGGACCGTTGCTGTATACTCCGACGCCGATGCGGCTTCGAAACATGTGGCGCTGGCGGATGAGGCCGTGCACATTGGCGGCCCGGCCCCGGCGGACAGCTATCTTAAGGGCGACGAGATCATCCGTGTTGCCAAGGAAACCGGCGCACAGGCGATCCACCCGGGGTACGGCTTCCTGTCGGAAAACCCGAAATTCGTCGAGGCGGTGGAGGCCGCAGGGCTGGTCTTTATCGGTCCGTCGGCAGACGCCATTCGCAAGATGGGCCTGAAGGACGCAGCCAAGGCTCTGATGGAGGAGGCCGGCGTGCCGGTGGTGCCGGGCTATCACGGCGCCAACCAGGACCCGGAGTTTCTGGCAGGCGAGGCGGAGAAAATCGGCTATCCGGTGCTGATCAAGGCGGTTGCCGGCGGCGGCGGCAAGGGGATGCGGCTGGTCGAAAAAAACGCTGACTTCTCTGATGCCCTGAAAAGCGCGCAAGGCGAGGCGACCACCGCCTTTGGCAACCCGGATGTCTTGATCGAGAAATACATCCAGCAGCCGCGGCATATTGAGGTGCAGGTATTCGGCGACGGCGAAACAGCGGTGCACCTGTTCGAACGCGACTGCTCCCTGCAGCGCCGCCATCAGAAGGTGATCGAGGAAGCGCCCGCGCCGGGCATGACCGCGGAAATGCGCGAGGCGATGGGACAGGCCGGCGTGCGCGCGGCTGAAGCCATCGGCTACAAGGGCGCAGGCACGGTAGAATTCATCGTCGACGGCTCTGACGGGCTGCGCACGGACGGGTTCTGGTTCATGGAAATGAACACCCGCCTGCAAGTGGAGCATCCGGTGACGGAACTGATCACCGGCGTCGATCTGGTGGAACAGATGATCCG
>JABXIA010000017.1 GCA_013373325.1 Paracoccaceae bacterium | reverse complement strand
TTCGGCAGCGAATACCGCGCGCTGGTGAACCTGCCGGGCATCGAAGACGCCCGCGTCTGGGAGCCCGAACCCGCAACCGTTTACTTCTGGAACCACTAAGATGCAGACATATGATCTTGAAGCAAATGGCCTGCGCGGTCTGAACTCTGCCCTGCAGGAACTGAACGGCAGCTCCAACAAGACTGCCTGGGAAATCGTCAATCCGAAGGGCAGCCATGCGATTGCCGTTGGTCTGAACTCACCCGTTGAGGTGACCGTCAAGGGCTCCACCGGCTACTACTGCGCCGGTATGAACCAGCAGGCGACGGTCCGGGTCGAGGGCTCGGTCGGTCCCGGTGTGGCGGAAAACATGATGTCGGGCACCGTGATCGTCGAGGGCGACGCCAGCCAGTATGCCGGGGCCACCGGCCATGGCGGCCTCCTGGTGATCAAGGGAAATGCCTCGTCGCGCTGCGGTATCTCGATGAAAGGCATCGACATCGTCGTGCACGGCAACATCGGCCATATGTGCGCCTTCATGGGGCAGGCCGGCAACCTGGTGGTGCTCGGTGATGCCGGCGATGCGTTGGGCGACAGCTGCTACGAGGCGCGTTTCTTTGTGCGCGGTTCGGTCAAGAGCCTGGGTGCCGACTGCATCGAGAAGGAAATGCGCCCCGAGCATATCGAGATCCTGAAGGATCTGCTGGCCCGCGCCGGAGCGGATGCGAAGCCGGAAGAGTTCAAGCGCTATGGCTCTGCCCGCCAGCTCTACAACTTCGACGTCGACAACGCGCAAGCGTACTAAGGACAGGGATCAAAAAGACATGGATAGCAATAACATCCCCCGTACAGTCCCGATCCAGTCGGCGACATTTTCCAACCCCATCAACGCGGAAATCCGCCGTGCGGCGGCCACCGGGATCTATGACATCCGCGGCGGCGGCGCCAAACGGAAGGTGCCGCATTTCGACGACCTGCTGTTCCTGGGCGCCTCGATCTCGCGCTACCCGCTGGAAGGCTACCGGGAGAAATGCGAGACCAAGGTGACGCTGGGCACCCGCTTCGCCAAGAAGCCGATTGAGCTGGATATCCCGATCACCATTGCCGGCATGAGCTTTGGCGCGCTGTCCGGCCCTGCCAAGGAGGCCCTGGGCCGCGGCGCATCCGCTGCAGGCACCTCGACCACCACCGGCGACGGCGGCATGACGCCGGAAGAGCGCGGCCATTCCACCAAGCTGGTCTACCAGTATCTGCCGTCCCGCTATGGCATGAACCCCGATGACCTGCGCAAGGCGGACGCGATTGAGGTCGTGGTCGGCCAGGGCGCCAAGCCCGGCGGCGGCGGCATGCTGCTGGGCCAGAAGATCTCTGACCGGGTTGCGGAAATGCGCACCCTGCCGAAAGGCATTGACCAGCGCTCCGCCTGCCGCCACCCGGACTGGACCGGCCCCGATGATCTGGAAATCAAGATCCTCGAGCTGCGCGAAATCACCGATTGGCAGGTGCCGATCTACATCAAGGTCGGCGGCACACGCCCCTATTATGACACCGCTTTGGCGGTGAAGGCGGGCGCTGACGTTGTGGTGCTGGACGGCATGCAGGGCGGCACCGCTGCCACTCAGGACGTGTTCATCGAACATGTCGGCCTTCCGACGCTTGCCTGTATCCGCCCCGCTGTGCAGGCGCTGCAGGATCTGGGTGTGCACCGCGAGGTGCAGCTGGTTGTCTCCGGAGGCATCCGCACCGGGGCTGATGTGGCCAAGGCGATGGCGCTGGGCGCCGACGCCGTTGCCATCGGCACCGCGGCCTTGGTTGCGCTGGGCGACAACGACCCGAAATGGGAAAGCGAATACCAGAAGCTGGGCACCACCACCGGCGCCTATGACGACTGGCACGAGGGCAAAGACCCGGCCGGGATTACCACCCAGGACGCGGAACTGATGAAACGCTTGGATCCGGTCGAGGCGGGCCGCCGCCTGCGCAACTACCTCAAAGTGATGACGCTGGAAGCCCAGACCATCGCCCGCGCCTGCGGCCACAACCACCTGCACAACCTCGAGCCCGAGGATCTGTGCGCCCTGACCATGGAAGCCGCTGCGATGGCGCGGGTGCCGCTGGCCGGCACCGACTGGTACCCGGGCAAAGCAGGGTTCTGATGACTGGCGGGGCGCGGCTGGCAACGGTTCGCGCCCCATTTTCGAAATACGTTCAACAGGGAAAGGAAGTAAGACCATGACAACAGATCTGGCTGCTTTCGCAAAAGAAAAAGGCGTCAAATACTTCATGATCTCCTTCACCGACTTGTTCGGCGGGCAGCGCGCCAAACTGGTGCCGGCAGAGGCGATCGCGGACATGCAGGAAGACGGGGCCGGCTTTGCCGGGTTCGCCACCTGGCTTGATCTGACGCCTGCACATCCGGACATGCTGGCGGTCCCGGATCCGTCTTCGGTGATCCAGCTGCCATGGAAACCGGAGGTCGCCTGGGTGGCGGCGGATTGCGTGATGGAGGGCGAAGACGTGGCCCAGGCGCCGCGCAACGTGCTGCGCCGCCTGATCAAGGAGGCCGCGGACGAAGGCCTGCATGTGAAGACCGGCATCGAGGCCGAGTTCTTCCTGCTGTCGCCGGACGGGGAGCAGATCTCCGACCCCTTCGATACGGCGGAGAAGCCCTGCTATGACCAGCAGGCGGTGATGCGCCGCTATGACGTGGTGCGCGAAATCTGCGACTACATGCTGGAACTGGGCTGGGGCCCGTACCAGAACGACCACGAGGACGCCAACGGCCAGTTCGAGATGAACTGGGAGTTCGACGACGCGCTGTCGACCGCCGACAAGCACAGCTTCTTCAAATTCATGACCAAGTCTGTGGCAGAGAAGCACGGCTACCGGGCGACTTTTATGCCCAAGCCTGTTGAGGGCCTCACCGGCAACGGCTGCCACGCCCATATCTCGGTCTGGGACGCACCGGGCAAGGATTCCCGCACCAACGTTTTTGCCGGGGAAAAAGGCACCGGTCAGATTGCCGAACTGGGTCTGTCGGAGCAGGGCGGCTGGTTCTTGGGCGGCATCATGAAGCACGCCTCGGCGCTGGCGGCGATCACCAACCCGACGGTGAACTCCTACAAGCGCATCAACGCGCCGCGCACCATGTCGGGCGCGACCTGGGCGCCGAATACCGTGACCTGGACCGGCAACAACCGCACCCACATGGTGCGCGTCCCCGGCCCCGGCCGGTTCGAGCTGCGCCTGCCGGACGGGGCGGTGAACCCCTACCTGCTGCAGGCGGTGATTATCGCCGCGGGCCTTTCGGGTATCCGCTCCAAAGCCGATCCCGGCCCGCGCCATGACATCGACATGTATGCCGAAGGCCACACCATCACCGATGCGCCGAAGCTGCCGCTCAACATGCTGGATGCGCTGCGCTTCTACGACAAGGATGACGGGCTGAAGGCGATGATGGGCGAGGAGTTCTCCGCCGCCTATCTGAAGATGAAGCAGCAGGAGTGGAATTCCTTCGTCAACCATTTCTCCCGCTGGGAGAAGGACAACACGCTGGATATCTAGGCACTGATTCCCCTGTTCGGCCTTCGGGTTGAACCTTGCGCGGCCCGGGTTTTGCCCGGGCCCTTTTTGTTTGCGGCAGCCTCTGCCGCATATGCGCCGTTTTCACCCCGGGTGAAAATCCGCCTGTTTCCTATCGGCGGCGAAAATGGGGAAAAGGCCCGCTTTTGCACGGAAAACCGGGCAGGAAGGTGTTGACGGTAAGGAAAATAAATTGAGTAATAGGAATATATCTTGCCTCGCACTCAACATGTGCCGCGGGGAGTGAACCGGAACGGATGGCAGCAGGGAGATGGCCATGAGCTACAAGAGTGACATCGAGATTGCGCGTGAGGCGCAGAAGAAGCCGATCCAGGAGATTGGCGCGAAGATCGGGATTTCCAGCGA
>JABXIA010000041.1 GCA_013373325.1 Paracoccaceae bacterium | reverse complement strand
CCTTCCTGCGTAAAGTTGAAGAAGCAATCGCTTCCGGCGACAAAGAAGCCGCAACCGCAGCTCTGCGCGCGGCTCAGCCCGAGCTGATGCGCGGCGTCACCAAGGGTGTGTATCACAAAAACACCGCTTCCCGGAAAATCTCGCGCCTGTCCGCACGCGTGAAGGCACTGGCCTGAGATTCGCTCCGCTGAGCAGGCTCACGGGCCTTTAAAAAGTTGTCAGGGCGCTGCAGATTGCAGCGCCTTGTTTTTTGGGAAAACCCTTGCCGGGACTCGCTGGGCGCAGGAGATTCTTTGCCGCCAAAGACAGAGTCAACATCATAGTTTCGTTGCCGCTGCCCCCCTCAAATTGCTACCACTGTATCAGCGATTCACTCGCTGGGGGGACAGGCTGCTCGCGGCAATCTTGACGGGCATCAAGATTGCCAGGTTGCTCGGCATGACGCGTTTTCGATACGCAATCATGCCGTGATCCACTGCTGTATCGGTTATGGTCAGCAGCCTTGTCTCAATTGTGTGCGATACTGTTCGTAACGGCGAATCTGCCGCATTCTGCGGTTTCTTCTGCTGTTCCAAGCGAACGTCGAGCCTTCGGGTAATGCGGCCACTGCTGGTCCGCACGCGGTGACCCTGTGCGTGAATGCCCCCCGGGTGGTTGGGGGTAAGAATAGAATTGGCCCGGCAAAGGGGCCGCTGCTTTTTTGGGGATGCGTGAGGCGCAGCATGACAGAAGAAAAATGGGGACAGCTCAGAAACCGGCTGTTGAAGACGGTCGGCCAAAACAATTTTACGACCTGGATTGAGCCGCTTGAATTTGACGCCGTTGACGGTGGGGTTGCCGTCTTCAAGGTGCCGACAAATTTCATGGGCAATTACGTCAGCCAGAACTTTGCGGATCTCATTCTGCATGAACTGACGATGTCTGGCGAACAGGTGCAGCGTCTGGCCTTCAGGGTGGCGGCGAACAGTTCGGCACGCCCGGCGCAGCCCGCCACTGCGGCTGAGGCATACGGCAGTGCCGACGGCGATGTGGCTGTTATGACTGCGCCCGCGGCTTCTTCCTCGAGTAAGGACACGCTGGAAGCCCTTCAGGCAGCGCCGCTCGACCCGCGCTTCACTTTCGACAGCTTCGTCGTCGGTAAGCCGAACGAGCTGGCTCATGCTGCCGCGCGCCGCGTCGGCGAAGGCGGTCCGGTCACCTTCAATCCGCTGGTTCTTTATGGCGGCGTGGGTTTGGGTAAGACCCACCTGATGCATGCCATCGCCTGGGAGCTGAAAGAAAAGAACCCATCGCTGAACGTGTTGTATCTGTCAGCGGAACAGTTCATGTACCGTTTCGTGCAGGCCTTGCGCGAGCGTAAGATGATGGACTTCAAGCACCTGTTCCGCTCGGTCGACGTGCTGATGGTGGATGACGTTCAGTTCATCGCTGGCAAGGATTCGACTCAGGAAGAATTCTTCCACACCTTCAACGCGCTGGTGGACCAGAACAAGCAGATCATCATCTCTGCCGACCGCGCGCCGGGAGAGATCAAGGATCTGGAGGAGCGGGTGAAGTCGCGCCTGCAGTGCGGCCTGGTGGTGGATTTGCACCCGACCGACTATGAACTGCGTCTGGGCATCCTGCAGACCAAGGTTCAGCAGCAGCGCGAGACCTATCCGGACCTGCGCATTGCGGACGGCGTGCTGGAGTTCCTGGCGCACCGGATCTCAACCAACGTGCGTGTTCTCGAAGGCGCGCTGACCCGGCTGTTCGCCTTTGCCTCACTGGTTGGCCGCGAGATCGATATGGATCTGACCCAGGACTGCCTGGCGGACGTTCTGCGCGCCTCCGAGCGCAAGATCACCGTCGAGGAAATCCAGCGCAAGGTGTCCGAGTATTATAACATCCGCATGTCGGACATCATCGGCCCCAAGCGCCTGCGCTCTTACGCGCGTCCGCGCCAGGTGGCGATGTACTTGTGTAAGCAGCTGACCAGCCGCTCTCTGCCCGAGATCGGCCGCCGGTTCGGCGGGCGCGACCACACTACCGTGATGCATGGCGTGAAGCGCATCGAGGAGCTGAAGCTGACCGACGGCCAGATTGCCGAGGACGTCGAAATGCTGCGCCGGTCGCTGGAAGCCTGACGTCGGCGCTAGCTGAAACTGCAAACCCCAATTTGAACTGCGGCCCCGGTTTCCGGGGCCGTTTTTTGTAGCTCAACGGTGGCTGCAAAGACCCATAACAGGGGTGAATGACGGGTATTACAGAAAACGAAGTTTCATGGCTTGCAAAACCGGTCATAACGGCGCTCTGGATGAGGAGCGCGGCATGACAGATCAGACGCCTAACAACATGGACACGCCTCGCGGGCTGGCCTTTGCCATCACCGCCTACCTGCTGTGGGGGTTTTTGCCGCTCTACATGAAAGCGTTGTCGCATATTCCAGCGGCTGAGGTCGTCACGCACCGGGTGATCTGGTCGGTGCCGGTTTCTGGCGCGCTTTTGATCGTGCTGCGCCGGACCAAGGATCTGCGCGCGGCACTGAAAAATCCGCGGATGCTGAGCATGGCGTGCATCACCGCGGCGCTGATCTCGGTCAATTGGGGGATCTATGTCTGGTCCATCGCAGCCGGACGGGCGCTGGATGCGGCGCTTGGCTACTACATTAACCCGCTGTTCAGCATCGCTCTCGGCGCGATCCTGCTGCGCGAACCGCTGGGCAAGGCGCAAATAGCGGCTGTTGCGCTGGCGGCGGCTGTGCTGGTGCTGACACTGGAAGCGGGCCGGGTGCCCTGGGTGGCAGTTGGCCTGACCCTGTCCTGGGGGTTTTATGCTTTCTTCAAGAAGTCTCTGCCGATCGGACCCAATCAGGGGTTTCTGCTTGAAGTTCTGATCCTGCTGGCGCCGGCGCTGGGGTACTTCGCCTACCTGACAGGCACGGGCAGCAGCAGTTTTGGTGCTTCGTTGACCGACACCTGGCTTCTCCTGGGCTGTGGCGTGGTGACCGCCGTTCCGCTGATCGTCTATGCCAACGGCGCCAAGCTTGTTCGGCTCTCGACCATGGGAATCCTGCAGTATATTGTCCCGACGATGATCATGCTGGCCGCTGTGCTGCTGTTCGGCGAAGAGTTCGGCCGCGCCCGAATGATTGCCTTCCCGATGATTTGGGCCGCGCTTGTTATCTACTCGGTGCCGATGATCCGGCAGATGCGCAAACGTCCCGGCTGAAAGAGGTTCAGCCGTCTGGGTGGGCGCTTTCAACTACGCCCACAATCGGCCCCATCATGAAGCCGGCATCGCTGCGGTCCAGTTGCGGCGCGTGCAGCCGCGAGATGTTTCCGTCGAAGTACAAGGCGCTGGGCAGTTTCAGATAGTCGCGGAACAGGCTGCCGAACTGGTGAAACGTCACCGCGTTGCGCGAGATTGCAAAGACCGCGCGTGTGCCATCTGCCGAGGTGCCGACACCGTTGCGGATGTAGTAACTATCCGAGTCGGGCAGGAACCGCGGATGCAGCTCGCCATCGATCACCAGCATTGGCCCGGACTGGGTGGCATAAATGCAGGCGGGGTCGGCCTTCTCAAACGCAAGGGTTTCAAACACGTCGGCCCTGCCATCACGGATGCACAGCACACCGTTCGGCAGCAGGCCGAAGTTTCCGGGACCGGCGTTGGTCACCAGCCGCATCTCCTCACCGCTTTCATCGACATAGAGGCCGACGGGGGAGCGGTCGCTGTGGTACATGCCTGCGTTGGTAGCAAAGGCCAGCGTCTTGCCGTCATTGGCCAGCGCTTTCTCCAATGTGGAGAAATGCCCGAAGACCTGCCCTGCGCCATCCTTCAGGAACAGCTGTAGCTGTTCCTGCGCGGCGTCGACTTCGCAGATCGAATACCGGCTGCCCTCATAGGCCACATTGCTGCACTCGACGGCGCCGGCCGCGGGAGCGGTCCACAGCGCTGTCAGCAGAAAGGCGGCCTTGCGGATCACTCTTCAACGTCGCGGCGCACCGCGTCCTGGCTCAGCATCCGGCGGGTTTCGTCCATCTGGTCGAAGGTTTCGTCCAAGCGGAACCGCAGGTCTGGGGTGAACTTCAGGCCCAGCTTCTTACCGACCATCCGGCGCAGCTCGCTCTTGTTGCGGGCCAGCAGCTTCAGCACGTCCTCCTGCCCCTTGCCGCCCAAGGGCAGCACAAAAGCGGTGGCGATTTTCAGGTCGGGGGAGGTGCGCACCTCGCCCACGGTGATCGACATGCGGTTCAGGTCCGGATCATGCACATCGCCGCGCGCCAGCACTTCAGAGAGCGAGCGGCGGATCAGTTCGCCGACGCGAAGCTGGCGCTGGGAGGGGCCGGGGCCATCGTGGAATTTGTTCTTTGCCATAGTTCCGATCTATGCCGGATCGCAGGCTTTGCCAAGCGCTGCCCGGCGATGTAGGACAAAACCAGCTTGAACAAGGAAATGGGCCAATGACTCACAAACCAGGGATCGTGATTACCGGCGCATCGGGCCGCATGGGGCAGATGCTGATCAAGACGGTGCTGGAGAGCGATAAGGCCACGCTGGCCGGAGCCGTTGAGCGTGAGGGTCACGACTGGGTCGGCCGCGACGTGGGCGAAGCCATGGGCGGCGCACCGGTTGGCGTCACCGTGACATCTGACGCGCTGGAAGCATTTTCCAAGGCGCAGGCGGTGATCGACTTCACAGCGCCGGAGGCGACGCTGGCATTTTCTAAGCTCGCGGCGCAGGCCCGCGCGGTGCATGTGATCGGCACGACCGGCATGACGGATGAACAGGTTGCACAGCTGGAGCCGGCATCGCGCCACGCGGTGATTATCCGCGCGGGCAACATGAGTTTGGGTGTGAACCTGCTGGTGCAGCTGACCAAAAAGGTCGCCGCCGCGCTGGATGAGGATTTCGACATTGAGGTGATCGAAGCGCATCATCACCACAAGGTCGACGCGCCTTCTGGTACCGCGCTGATGCTGGGTGAAGCTGCTGCTGAGGGCCGCGGTGTGAAACTGGCGGATGTGCGTGACTCCGGCCGGGACGGCATCACCGGCGCCCGCAAGCGCGGCGACATTGGCTTCACCGCCATCCGCGGCGGTGACATTGTGGGCGAGCATGACGTTCTGTTTGCAGCAGCAGGCGAGCGCATTGTGCTGCGCCACCTGGCGACAGACCGCGGGATCTTTGCCCGCGGGGCGCTGAAAGCCGCGCTTTGGGGGCAGGACAAAGGCCCGGGCCAGTACGACATGGTGGATGTGCTGGGGCTGTGAACCGCAGTAAGCGGCCCCTAGGGGCCGCTTACTGCGGCGGGAGTATTTCGGCAATTAAGAAGCAGGGGCTTTTCTTCTTTGAGGCAATGCTCCGGGGGTTCGGGGGCTGGCCACCGCGAGCCGTTAGAAATCGACTGCGATGCCCTTTTTTTCCCAATCTCCGTATCGCGCAGGGTCAGGGCCGTCGCGGCCGCCAAGCTCTTTGGGGCGCGGTTCCTGCGCCTCTGCTGCCTTGCGGCGCTCTTCTGCCTCTGCAAGGGCGCGCAATGCAGCAGGCGGCAGGTCCTTTTTCACGGGCGCAGTTTCGTCGCTCATCGCGGGTTCCTTTATCCTTTGCCCATGATATACGCCCCTGTCCCGTGCGCACAAGGCGCGCCCTAAGGAGTTGCCCCATGTCCGATGCCAACCACGCCCGCCGCACTGCGGTCTACCTGCTGGATCAGGTGCTGGGAGAGGGGCGGCTCTTGGCGGAATGCTATGCAGCCGGGGCATTGGAAAAGCTGGCGCCGGAGGACCGCGCCCGTGCGCAGCGGCTGGCAGCGGAAACACTGCGCAGCCTGGAACGTGCCGACCGGGTTCTGAAGAAGCACCTGAAGAAATCACCGCCTCTGACCGTCATGAACGCCCTGCGGCTGGGCACGGTGGAGCTGTGCTCGGGCGGCGCGGCGCATGGGGTCGTGAATGCGATGGTGGCAATAGTCTCCAAACACCGGCGTCACGGGCAGCTCAAGGGACTGGTCAATGCTGTTCTGCGCAAAGTCGCAGACGAAGGACCGGCAGAATGGGCCAAACTGCGCACCCCACGCTTGCCGAATTGGATCCGGAAACCCTTGGTGCAGGCTTGGGGCGCTGAGGCGATGCTTGGCATGGAGGCTGCGCACTTTGCCGGTGCGCCGCTGGATATCACGGGCAAGCCCGGAGCGGATCTGGCTGCGCTTGGCGGCGAGCTGCTGCCAACCGGCTCTGTCAGACTGGCCAATGCGGGCCAAGTTTCCGCGTTGCCGGGCTATGAGACCGGCGATTGGTGGGTTCAGGATGCCGCCGCCGCGCTGCCTGCCCGCATTCTGAACGTCCAGCCCGGTGAACACGTGCTGGAGCTATGCGCGGCACCGGGCGGCAAGACCATGCAAATGGCAGCTGCCGGAGCAAAGGTGACGGCTGTAGATGTTTCCGAGGGCCGGGTCGCCCGGCTCAGGGAGAACCTGGAACGCACCGGGCTGCAGGCGGAATTGATCGTTGGGGATGCGCTGGTGCAGACCGGCCTGTATGACGCCGTGCTGCTGGATGCGCCTTGTTCAGCAACCGGCACGATCCGCCGCCACCCGGACTTGCCACAGGCCAAGGACGGCAGTGAATTCGGAGAGCTGATCGAATTGCAGGCGCAGATGCTGGCCCACGCCTGGACGTTGGTGAAACCCGGCGGGCGGCTGATGTTCTGCACTTGCTCCCTGCTGCCGGACGAGGGCGAATGCCAGGTTGAGGAGGCGCTGGATATGTTCCCGGAGATGGCCGCAGACCGTGAGGCGCTGGATGTGCCTGGCGTCGATGCGGGCTGGATCACCGAGGAAGGCGGCCTGCGGCTGCGCCCGGACTACTGGCCGGAGCGCGGCGGCATGGATGGCTTCTACATGGCTCTTCTGCGCAAATCCGCGTGACGGTGTGGCGTCTCCGGCATTCGCCGGTGACTTGGCCTGAACCCCGCGTTATGCTCCTGCCAAAACGCCCTGGCACAATCCGGCGTGAGGCAACAGAGCATGTCCACTTATGATAGAATGGCAGGCCGCGGAACCCGGCTGCTGAACAGCTATTACGCCTGGCGGGCGCGCAGCCAGCCTGCGGCAACCGGCTTTGTATCGCAGCCCGAACCGCGCACCATCGGCAGCTTTGCCCGCGGGCGGCAGCTGGTGGCGGGGAATCTGCTGTTTGCCGGCTACCTCGTCGAATCGCCCGACACGGGACTGTGGGAGGTTGCGGCGCCTGATGCAGCCTTTGATGCGGAGCGGCACGGGTTTGCCTGGCTCGACGATTTGGCAGCGGTGGGCGACTACAAGGCGCGGCTCAAGGCGCAGAAATGGGTCTGGGGATGGATTGAACAGCATGGCCGCGGCAGCGGGCTGGCCTGGCTGCCGGACCTGACCGGGCGTCGGGTGATCCGTTGGATCAACCACGCGCTGTTCCTGCTGAGCGGCAAGGACAAGGTTGAGACCGAAGTCTTCTATGGCTCACTGGCGCGGCAGACCTGGTATCTGGCGCAACGCTGGCAGGGGGCTGCCCCCGGGCTGCCGCGGTTCGAGGCGTTGTGCGGTTTGATTTACGCGGGTCTTGCCCTGCAGGGGCGCGAGGAACTGGCGGACCCGGCGGTCAAGGCGCTGGCGGCGGAATGCGAGGCTCAGATCGATGAGCAGGGCGGTTTACCGACCCGCAACCCGGAAGAACTGCTGGAAGTGTTTACCCTCCTGACCTGGGCAGCGGCAGCCTTGCATGAGGCTGGCCGCATGGTGCCGCCTGCCCACATCGCCGCCATCGAACGGATCGCACCGACGCTGCGCACATTGCGCCACAGCGACGGCGGGCTGGCACGGTTTCATGGCGGCGGCCGCGGGCTGGAGGGGCGGCTGGACCATGCGCTGGCAGCCAGCCATGTGGCCGAGCGCCATGCAGACGGGCTGGCGATGGGCTTTGCCCGGCTGTCGGCGCGGCGCACCTCGGTGATCGTGGACGCCTCGGCGCCGCCCAAGGGCAAAGCCTCCTATAACGGCCATGCATCGACCCTGGCGTTTGAGCTGACTTCGGGGCGGCGCCCGCTGATCGTGAACTGCGGGTCGGGCGAATCCTTTGGGGTGGAGTGGCGCCGCGCCGGACGGGCGACGCCGTCGCACAGCACGTTGTGCATCGAAGGCCATTCCAGCGCCCGGCTGTCGGCGCCGCAGAAAACCACCGGCCACGAAGAGCTGATCGAAGCACCGGACGATGTCCCGCTGGATCTCGCTGACCTGCCTGACGGTTTCCGGTTTCAGGGCGGCCACAATGGTTATGCCGCGCATTTCGGCCTGACCCATGCCCGCACCCTTGATCTGTCCTTTGACGGCCGCGCCCTGGCCGGAGAGGACATGCTGCTGGCGCTGGAAGATACTGCCAAGGCCCGCTTTGACAAGGCCAGCAGAAGCAACCCGGATGGTGGAGTCAGTTTTGATATCCGCCTGCATCTGCACCCTGAAGTCGATGCAACCCTTGACTTGGGCGGCGCAGCAGTATCCATGGCGCTCAAGAGCGGGGAAATCTGGGTGTTCCAGCATGACGGCGCCTGCCATCTGCGGCTGGAGCCAAGCGTTTTCCTGGAAAAGACCCGCTTGAAGCCGCGTGCGGCAAAACAGATCGTTTTATCCGGGCGGGCGATGGGATATGCCACCCGCGTCCGGTGGACGCTCAGCAAAGCGCAGGAGACTGCCATTGCCGTGCGAGACCTGAACCGGGACGAACCCGAGACGTTTGACTGAGCCTTTAAAAGGACCTGCCCTGCCATGACCGACCTTCACCCCGTACGCCGTGCGCTGCTTTCCGTATCCGACAAGACCGGCCTGATTGAGCTGGGCCAGGCACTGGCCGCACGCGGTGTCGAGCTGCTCTCGACCGGCGGTTCCGCCAAGGCGCTGCGTGATGCCGGCCTGACGGTCAAAGACGTCTCTGAGGTGACAGGCTTTCCGGAGATGATGGACGGCCGTGTGAAGACCCTGCACCCGATGGTGCATGGCGGCCTGCTGGCGCTGCGCGACAATGACACCCATGTCGCCGCGATGAACGAGCATGGCATCGGCGCCATCGACCTGCTGGTTGTGAACCTCTATCCGTTCGAGGCAGCGCTGGCGCGTGGCGCGGATTACGATGAGATGATCGAAAACATCGACATCGGCGGCCCGGCGATGATCCGCGCAGCCTCCAAAAACCACCTGTTTGTTAACGTGGTGACCGACGTCCAGGATTATGAAGCGCTGCTGGCGGAGCTGGACGCCAACGAGGGTCAGACCTCTTACGCCTTCCGTCAGCGTCTGTCGCAGACCGCTTATGCCCGCACTGCTGCCTATGACGCTGCGGTGTCAAACTGGATGGCCTCTGCAATTGAAGAAAAGACCCCGCGCCGCCGCGCCTTTGCCGGTGATCTGAAACAGACTCTGCGCTATGGTGAGAACAGCCACCAGGAAGCGGCCTTCTACACCGATGGTTCGAACCGTCCGGGCGTTGCCACTGCGGTTCAGCTGCAGGGCAAGGAACTGAGCTACAACAATATCAACGATACGGATGCGGCGTATGAGCTGGTGGCGGAGTTCGACCCGTCCGAAAGCCCGGCCGTTGCGATCATCAAACACGCCAACCCTTGCGGCGTCGCCAAGGGCGCCACCCTGGCAGAAGCCTATCAGAAGGCGTTTGACTGCGACCGCACTTCGGCTTTCGGCGGCATCGTGGCGCTGAACCAGCCGCTGGACGCTGAGACCGCTGCCAAGATTACCGAGATCTTCACCGAGGTGGTGATCGCGCCGGGCGCGTCTGATGAAGCCAAGGAAATCTTTGCCGCTAAGAAGAACCTGCGCCTGCTGCTGACCGATGGCCTGCCGGACCCGCGCAAGCCCATCGTGGCCTACAAGCAGGTGGCCGGCGGCATGCTCGTCCAGGACAAGGACGTTGGCCACGTCGGCATGGAGGACCTGAAGGTGGTGACCGAAAAGGCGCCGTCTGACGCCCAGATGCAGGACCTGCTGTTTGCCTGGAAGGTCGCCAAACACGTGAAGTCCAACGCTATCGTTTATGTGAAGGACAACGCAACCGTCGGCGTCGGTGCGGGCCAGATGAGCCGTCTGGACAGCGCCAACGTGGCGGCTGCCAAGGCTGGCCGCATGGCTGCCGAACTGGGCCTGGACGAAAGCCTCGCCAAAGGCTGCGCTGTGGCGTCTGACGCCTTCTTCCCCTTCGCCGACGGTTTGCTGGAAGCGGCCGCCGCGGGCGGTGCCTGCGTGATCCAGCCGGGTGGCTCTATGCGCGATGACGAGGTGATCAAGGCGGCCAACGAAAAAGGCCTTGCTATGGTCTTCACCGGCATGCGCCACTTCCGCCACTAAGCAGGGCGATTAAGTCATGGCAGCACGTTGGATGATCTGGGGCGCGGTCCTCTCCTTTCTGGCGGATCAGTCCAGCAAATACCTGGTGATCCACTGGATGGGGCTGGATCAGCGCCACCGGATCGACGTGCTGCCGCCTTTCCTCAACTTCCGCTATGGCGAGAACACCGGCATCAACTTTGGCCTGTTCGGCGGTGGCGACGAAGCTGCGCGCTGGATCCTGATCGGGCTCTCTGTGGTGATCTGCGTTGCGCTGGCGGTGTGGTTATTGCGGGGGCAGAGTAAGTCCAGAGGCATGCAGCTGTCAGCCGGCCTTGTGATTGGCGGAGCTTTGGGCAATGTCACAGACCGGTTGCTCTACGGCTACGTTCTCGATTTCCTCAACACTTCCTGCTGCGGAATTCAGAACCCGTTTGTGTTCAATGTCGCGGATATCTTCATTTTCGGCGGAGCGGCAGGCCTGATCTTCTTTGACGGGCGCAGCAAAAAGCCTGCGTAGACCTCGCCAGGCAATTGCGTTAAAAGCGCTGGGAAACAGGCAGGAGTTTGGGGCAATGCGGATCCCGTTCGGAGTGATCGTTCTGGCAGGCGCGCTGGCAGTGTCCGGCTGCGCGCAAAAGGGGCTGCGCGTCCTGCAAAAACCAGGGTCCGGCCCGGATGAGTTTTTGATCCTGCCGTCCAAGCCTCTGAGCACACCGGACAGTTATGCGGCCCTGCCTGCACCGACCCCCGGCGGCAGCAACCTGACCGACCCCAATCCGAGCGCTGACGCTGTCGCTGCTCTGGGCGGGAAGCCAGGAGCGCTTGTTCCTGCTGCCGGCGTGCCGTCAGGCGATGCAGCGCTGGTCACCGCTTCCAGCCGGTATGGGGTTGAGCAGGGAGTGCGGGAGACGCTGGCCTCGGAAGATGCTAAATTCCGCCACCGCAACCGCCACCTGGGCCGGATCAAGATCGTGCCGGTTGACCGTTACGAGCAACTGTACCGCAAGCAAAGCATTGACCCGTTTGCCGTGAGCGACCAGTTCCGCAAGGCGGGGGCGTCAACACCCTCTTCTCCGCCTGAAGAAGAGTCCTGATCGCTCACTTTTCCGCCAGCCAATCTTGCAGGACGCCAGCGGCAGCGTAGGTTGACAGCAGTCTTTCTGCTGGCAATGGGCGGTGAATTGTGGCTGCATTGATCAAAATGAACAAAAGAGCAGTAACCGCATCAAGCCAGGCAAGGGCAAAGGTGCAGAAATTGGAGGATGCCAGATGATCCAGAGGATCACATTGGCCGCCGCGGCGCTGAGCGCTGCCTTGTCAGCTCCGTTGCGGGCTGAGGATGAGGCAGTGACCGCTTTTACCTTGGGCAATGGAATGGATGTGGTGGTGATCGAGGATCACCGCGCGCCGGTGGTTCAGCAAATGGTCTGGTACCGGGCAGGATCCGCGGATGAGCCGCCGGGCCAGTCCGGCGTGGCTCATTTTCTCGAGCACCTCCTGTTCAAGGGCACCGATAAGCTGGCACCGGGTGAGCTGTCGGCCACCGTGCGCGCCAACGGCGGCCAGGATAATGCCTTCACAAGCTATGATTACACTGCCTATTTCCAGCGCGTGGCTGCCGACCGGCTGGAATTGATGATGCAGATGGAAAGCGACCGGATGACCAATCTCCGCCTTAGCGAGGAGGATATCGCCACCGAGCGCGAGGTCATTCTGGAGGAACGCAACCAGCGTACCGACAACGATCCAGTTGCCCTGTTCCGCGAGCAGCTACGGGCGGTGCAGTACCTGAACCATCGTTACGGTCAGCCGGTGATCGGGTGGCGGCATGAGATGGAAAGCCTGGATATGGAGGACGCGCTGTCCTTCTATCGCACCTATTATGCACCCAATAATGCAATCCTGGTGGTGTCCGGCGATGTTCAGCCGGAAGAGGTGAAGGCGCTGGCGGAAGAATACTATGGCGCGATTCCGGTAAACCCGGACTTGCCGGAACGGTTCCGCAGCCAGGAACCGCCGCAAACAGCCGCCCGCCGGCTTACGTTCGAGGACCCGCGCGTCGCGCAACCCTATGTGCAGCGATCTTATCTGGCGCCGGAGCGGGACAGCGGTGATCAGCAGAAGGCTGGTGCGCTCTATCTGCTGGCTGAGCTTTTGGGCGGGGGCAATACCTCATTCCTGGCGAACGCCCTGCAGTTTGATCAGCAAGTCGCCGTTTACACCGGTGCCTTTTATTCTGGCAGCACCTTGGACGATACGTCGTTTACCCTGCTGATCGTGCCTGCCGAAGGCGTTAGTATGGAACAGGCCGAAGCGGCGCTGGATGCCACCATTGCCCTCTTTCTGGAGGAAGGCGTGGACGAGGCCCAGCTTGAGCGGATCAAGCTGCAATTGCGCGCCGCCGAAATCTACGACCGTGACAACGTGAATGGCATCGCCAATCGTTATGGACAGGCACTCAGCATCGGGCTGACGGTGAAGGATGTGCAGGACTGGCCGAAGATCCTGCAATCCGTTACCGCGGATGAAATCATTGCCGCCGCCAATGAGGTGCTGCGCCCTGAAACATCGGTGACGGGCTGGATGACACGCAGCCGGGAGGTGACCCAATGAACACGCTGAAATACATGGCTGCGGGTTTGGTGGCTTGCTTCATGTCGCTGCCTGCCTGGGCAGAAATCAAGATCCAGGAAGTGGTCTCGCCCGACGGCATCACCGCATGGCTGGTAGAGGATCATTCTATACCGTTCTCTGCGCTCGAGCTGCGTTTCCGCGGCGGCACGTCTCTGGACGCGCCGGGTAAGCGCGGCGGGGTCTACCTGATGACAGGTTTGCTGGAGGAAGGCTCGGGCGATCTGCGCGCACAGGATTACGCGCGGGCGCTGGAATCCCTTGCCGCTGATTTCAGCTATGACGCCGACAAGGATTCGGTTTCTATCTCTGCCCGCTTTCTGACTGAAAACCGAAATGATGCCGTTGCGCTGTTGCGTCAGACCCTGTTTGAACCACGGTTTGATCAGGATGCGCTGGACCGGGTGCGGGCCCAGGTTCTGGCCGGGTTGCGTTCCGACGCTAAGAACCCAAATACCATTGCGGGTTTGGCTTTTGCCAAAATGGCCTACGGCGATCATCCCTATGGCAGCGATGGCAAGGGCACATTGGACACGGTTGCCGCGCTCAGCCGTCAGGACATATTCGACGCCTATGAGGCCGTTTTTGCCCGCGATAGGCTCTATGTGAGTGCCGTGGGCGACATAACGGCGGATGAGCTGGGCGGATTGCTGGATGGCCTTCTGGGTGCGTTGCCGGACAAAGGCGCGCCAATTCCGGGACCTGCTGACGTGAAGATTGAGGGCGGTGTGACCGTTGTCGATTTCGATACACCGCAATCCGTCGCACTCTTCGGCCAGAAGGGCATTGAACGCGAGCATCCGGATTTCTTCACCGCATATGTAATGAACCAGATCCTGGGCGGCGGCTCTTTTGAAACCCGGCTGATGACTGAAGTGCGGGAGAAGCGCGGGCTGACCTACGGGGTCTATTCTTATTTGGTGCCACGGGATCTCGCTGCCGTCTACATGGGGTCAGTGGCCTCCGCTAATGGCAAGATGGCTGAGGCAGTCGAGGTGATCCGCAATGAGTGGCGCCGCATGGCAGAGGAAGGGGTGACGGAGAAAGAGCTCCAGGATGCTCAGACCTACCTGACCGGTGCCTACCCGCTGCGGTTCGACGGCAACAGCCAAATCGCCTCGATTCTTGCGGGAATGCAGATGGATGATCTTCCGATCAGCTATGTGGAGACCCGAAATGACCGCATCAACGCTGTCACCTTGGAAGATGTGAAGCGATTTGCGGCGGAATTCCTGGATCCGGACGGGTTGCACTTCACCATCGCGGGCCGCCCGGAAGGACTGGAAACCACCAACTGATGCGGGTGGCGGGCGCGGCCTGACTCTCCGCCAGCAGTCTCGGCCTAGCACGCCGCCGCCCACGGCGGCGGCAACCTGCCGCTTTCTCTTTCATTTTGCCTGAAACTCCTGTATGGGCGGGCCTGTCTGAGACGATGTGCCAGGGCCCCGGCACGCGAAAGAAAGATATATGGGGCCGGCGGCAATGGGGCCGCCACGCAAACGGGAGACCCGGAGGGCCGGGAGTGCTCCCAATTAGGATACGCTAGATGTTTAACGTTTCGAAAAAATCGATGCAGTGGGGCGAAGAGACGCTCACACTGGAAACCGGCAAGGTTGCCCGCCAGGCTGATGGCTCCGTGATTGCCACCCTGGGCGAAACCTCGGTCATGGCCAACGTGACCTTTGCCCGTCAGCAGAAGCCCGGCCAGGACTTCTTCCCGCTGACCGTGCACTACCAGGAAAAATACTATGCTGCGGGCAAGGTGCCCGGCGGCTTCTTCAAGCGCGAAGCGCGCCCGACCGAAAAAGAAACCCTGACCGCGCGTCTGATCGACCGTCCGATCCGCCCGCTGTTTGTTCCCGGCTTCAAGAACGAAGTGCTGGTGATGTGCACCGTGCTGAGCCACGACCTGGTCAATGACCCGGACATCGTTGCGATGATCGCTGCCTCCGCTGCGCTGACCATTTCCGGCGCGCCGTTCATGGGCCCGATCGCCGGCGCCCGCGTCGGCTTTGTTGACGGCGAATACGTGCTGAACCCGACCGTCGACGACATGCAGGACCTGCGCCTCAACCCTGAGCAGCGCCTGGACCTGGTTGTGGCCGGCACCAAAAACGCTGTGATGATGGTGGAATCGGAAGCTTATGAGCTGACCGAAGCCGAGATGCTGGGCGCGGTGAACTTCGCGCATGAGCAGATCCAGCCGGTGATCGACCTGATCATCTCGCTGGCCGAAGAGACCGCAAAAGAGCCCTTCGACTTCCAGGCGCCGGATTACTCCGAGCTGTACGAAGCTGTTAAGGCCGCCGGCGAAGAGCAGATGCGCGCCGCATTCGCGATCACCGACAAGCAAGAGCGCACCGCCGCTGTTGCCGCTGCCCGTGAAACTATCAAAGCAGCGCTGACCGAAGAACAGCTGGAAGACGCCAACCTCGGCTCTGCCATGAAGAAACTGGAAGCCGGCATCCTGCGCGGCGACGTGGTCAAGGGCGGCAAGCGGATCGACGGCCGTGACACCACCACCGTGCGCCAGATCGTTGCCGAAACCGGCCTGCTGCCGCGCACCCATGGTTCCGCCCTGTTCACCCGCGGCGAGACCCAGGGCCTGGTCGTGACCACGCTGGGCACCGGCGACGATGAGCAGTTCATCGATGCGCTGCACGGCAACTTCAAATCCAACTTCCTGCTGCACTACAACTTCCCGCCGTACTCGGTTGGCGAAGTGGGCCGTGTCGGCTCCCCGGGCCGCCGCGAAATCGGCCACGGCAAGCTGGCCTGGCGCGCGCTGCAAGCGGTTCTGCCGGCACCGACCGACTTCCCCTATACCATTCGCGTGGTGTCGGAGATCACCGAGTCCAACGGCTCCTCCTCGATGGCTTCCGTCTGCGGCGGCTCGCTGTCGATGATGGACGCTGGCGTGCCGCTGAAGGCACCGGTTGCCGGTGTGGCGATGGGCCTGATCCTGGAAGACGACGGCTCCTATGCGGTGCTG
>JABXIA010000265.1 GCA_013373325.1 Paracoccaceae bacterium | reverse complement strand
GTTGCGCTCCATATCCGCCAGCACCGGCACCAGCGGGCGTTCCAGCGTTTCATAAACCGTGGTCACGCGCTCCTGATGCAGCTGCGGCTTGAAGACCTGCCATAGACGCAGGGTGATATCAGCATCTTCCGCCGCATAAGGTGCCGCGTCCTCAATCGGCACCCGGTCAAAAGTGATCGCCGATTTGCCGGTCCCCAACAGCGGTTTGATCGGGATCGGGGTGTGATCCAGATAGCGTTCGGACAGCGCATCCATGCCATGCCCGTGCATGCCAGCGTGCAGCGCATAGGACATCAGCATGGTGTCGTCGATGGGCGCCACATCGACCCCGTAGCGGTGCAGGATCTTGGCGTCGTATTTCATGTTCTGGCCGATCTTCATGATCGCCGGATCTTCCAAAACGTCTTTGAGCATCGCGACCGCCTCTTCCAGCGGCATCTGCCCTTCGGACAGGCCCTCGCCGCCAAACAGATCATCGCCCCCGGCCTTATGCGCCAGCGGGATGTAGCAGGCCTCGCCCGCCTCGACGCACAGCGAGATGCCGACCAGATCGACGACCATTTCATCCAGGCCCGTGGTCTCGGTATCCACCGCCACCCAGCCGCGCTCGCGGATGCGGTCGATCCAGACCTGCAGCGCGCCAGCGTCGCGGACGCATTCGTATTTCTCCTTGTCGAACGGCACCGCTTCCGGCGCCGCCGCACTGGACGCTGCCGCTGCGGCGGGGGCCTCCGGGATCGCCGGCACCTCCATGCCCAGCTGATCCGCCATGCGTTTCGACAGCGTGCGGAACTCCATCTCAGAAAGGAACGTCAGCAGGGTGTCCGCATCCGGCTCCTTCACCTCCAGATCATCCAGAGTGAAATCCAGCGCCATATTGCAGTCGAGCTGCACCAGCTTTTTGCTGAGCTCGATCTGGTCCCGCTTCTCGATCAGCGTCTGGCGGCGCTTGGGCTGTTTGATCTCCTCAGCACGGTCCAGCAGCTCCTCCAAAGAGCCGAATTCATTGATCAGCAGCGCCGCGGTCTTGATCCCGATGCCTGGCGCGCCCGGCACGTTGTCGACCGAGTCGCCCGCCAGCGCCTGCACATCAACCACCCGGTCGGGGCCGACGCCGAACTTCTCCACCACGCCGTCGCTGTCGATGCGCTTGTTCTTCATCGCATCCAGCATCTCGACGCCGCCGCCGACCAGCTGCATCAGGTCCTTGTCGGAGGAAATGATGGTCACCCGCCCGCCCGCATCGCGCGCCTGATGCGCCAGGGTTGCGATGATGTCGTCGGCCTCGAGCCCCTCGATCTCCTTGCAGGCGATGTTGAAGGCGCGGGTCGCCTCGCGGGTCAGCGGGAACTGCGGCACCAGATCCTCCGGCGCGGGCGGGCGGTTGGCCTTGTACTGGTCATACATCTCGTTGCGGAAGGACTTGCCGGAATAGTCGAAAATCACCGCCACATGGGTCGGCGCATCCGGGCCCTTGTTGTCCTCCACCTGCTTGAACAGCATGTTGCAGAAGCCCGCGACCGCTCCGATCGGCAGCCCGTCGGATTTCCGCGTGAGCGGCGGCAGCGCGTGATAAGCGCGGAAGATGAAGGCCGAGCCGTCGATCAGATGCAGATGGCAGCCCTTGCCGAAGTGTGTCCCGCTCATATGCACCGCGCTCCCTGGAAAATCCGTTCGTGTTCTGTTTCCCGGTTATCGGTGATCCTGCGGGGAAGGGCAATTGGTGTTTGGGGCGGAGCTTGGGCTGTAAACTTGGTTCCCCGGGCAGGATCATTCTGCTGGGGGCAACTGCTTGCAGGGGCGAGCGTCTCCCCCTTCCTTTGCCTCTGCTGCAACCAGGAATATAGAGCCGGAGTTTTTTTCCCACGAAACAAAGGCCCGGATTGGCAGTTTTCGCGGAAAGGTATTTTCGAGCACACGGATGTAGTTTGTGGACGTGTTCCAACAACGAGTGAATTCGAAATATCGGCCCCTCTTTATTTCTTTGTCTGCCCACTGGTCAAAGGCTGAAGCGACATTCTCGGCGTCAATACTCCCACCTTTTGAAACGATAGTACCGGGTTGCACAATGCAGCCTTCGAATTCGCCGGACTTGTTGTGCCGCCAAGTGAGCAGAACATCTGCATCCCTTGCGGACCAAACCCGCCCATTTGAAGTTAGATGATGCTTTTCGGCTTCCTCCTGCGAGAACTGGACCAAGTTTGATGTGTCTGGTGGAACGTCTGAAGCCAGCGGATCAAGACATTGTGTGAAAAACATCTGGGCTATGCGAGTTGCAGGCAGGCTTTCATTTGAAAAAGCGGGTTGAGCCGCACATAGTGTGACTAGGAAAGGTAATACGGCGCGCATCTGAAATCCTGTGCTGAAATGGCGTGTTGAAAACAGTTCCGCCTGCGATACTGATTTGCTTGAACTTGAAAAACGGCCTGTCTTGGGCGTCGATCAAAACACCCCCATCGCCAGACCAGCCCCCAGGGCCAGCCCCAGCTCGCGGCAGGCCTCCAGCTGATCCTCAGGGATCACTTTCTCTGCCAGAATGGCCTCCGGCGTCTGCGCATGGGTGCAGATAATCAGCGGCTTCTGCACCTCTTTCAAGCGCCAGCCGGTGGCGATCCGCGCGCATTGCCGGGCCGCGTTCTCCCCGTCGGAGCCGGCACAGACCATCTGCGCATAAGGCCGTCCCTCGATCCGTCCCAGAACCGGGTAATAGCAGCGGTCAAAGAACTCTTTCATCTGGCCGGACAGCGCCGCCAGATTCTCCGGCGCGCAGAAGAGATAGCCATCCGCCGCCAGCAGATCCTCCGGCCCGGTGTCTTCGGCGCGTTTCAGACTGGTGTCCGTCTCTCCCCGCGCAGCCTCAAACGCGGCCTCCGCCATCCGGCGGCTGCCGCCGGTGCGGCTGTGATAGACGATCAGAAGCTGTGCCATATCCGCTGCCCGTGCTTGGTTCCCGCACCGGATCCTACCGGACGCAGGCAAATTTCTTCAAAGAAATTTGGCCGGAAAATTCGAATTTTCCGGCGCCCGGACACGGTCCGTGCAGCCTTGGGCGGCCCGGATCACTCCGCCGCCTTGGCCGCGTCCTCATAGATGAACTTGCAGTCGCAATAGGGGCATTCCACGAACCCCTCGGCCTCCGGGATCTGCAGGTAGACCCGCGGATGCCCCAGCGCGCCCTCGCTGCCGTCGCAGGCCACCTTGCGGCTGTTCACGATCCTGGTTTCCGGCGCTTCGGTGCTCATGGCTGGCAGTCCTTTCACTTTTCGGCTAGGCGCTTTTATGAGCCAAGGAAAAACCGGGGGCAAGTGCGGCGATGAGTGCGGACGCAATCCAGATCAAAGCTTTGCGGAAAATCTACAAGGGCCACAAAGGCCAGCCGGAGAAACACGCGCTCAAGGGCGTTGACCTGACGGTGCCGCGCGGCTCCGTGTTCGGCCTGCTCGGCCCCAACGGCGCGGGCAAATCCACCCTGATCAACATCCTCGCAGGCCTGGTGCGCAAGACCTCCGGCTCGGTCTCGATCTGGGGGTTCGACCAGGACGCAAACCCGCGCCAGGCCCGTGCCGCCATCGGGGTGATGCCGCAGGAACTGAACCTGGATCCGTTCTTCACCCCGCGCGGCGCGCTGGAGGTGCAGGCGGGGCTTTACGGCGTGCCCAAGCACGAGCGCCACAGCGACGAGATTCTGCGGATGATCGGGCTGGAGGACAAGGCAGAGGCCTATGCCCGGACCCTGAGCGGCGGCATGCGGCGGCGGCTTTTGCTGGGCAAGGCGCTGGTCCACCGTCCCAGC
>JABXIA010000012.1 GCA_013373325.1 Paracoccaceae bacterium | reverse complement strand
TGCAGGGGAATGGTGCCCAGGAGAGGACTCGAACCTCCACGTCCATACGGACACTAGCACCTGAAGCTAGCGCGTCTACCAATTCCGCCACCTGGGCAGGTGTCGTGGGATGGGCGTATAAGATGGTTTTCCGGGGGCGTCAAACGGAAATAGCGCGCCGGAAGCGAGGTTTTCCGGGATGTGCAACCGGATCTTCAGAGCCCGCCGATGCCGCTGGCGGAGTGGCAATTTCGCTTGCCTGCGACACGGACCGGCATTATGAAACCAGCGGCGCCGGTGTAGCTCAGCTGGTAGAGCACGTCATATGTAAGTAGCGGGTCCGCCCGTGAATGACTTGCAAAACCAGTCGCTTAGAGGCGGCGCAGAGTAGCTGATAGGGCCATGGTAGGGCCGCGACGAGAGAGGAATGCCGCTGTAGCTCAGCTGGTAGAGCACGTCATTCGTAATGATGGGGTCGGGGGTTCGAGTCCCTTCAGCGGCACCATTCCTCACCATCACCCAAGAGAATTTACTACTCTAATCAACACCTTCGGCATCGCCGCAAGATGACTTCTACGCTTTCGATTTGCCAATCGGCACGGAACTTGCCCCCCCTGCAGGCATCCAAAATTGCCCCCTGTTTGACGTGCGGTTTGTACCTGTCACGTTCTAGTGCCTCCCCAGGTGCTCCTTTAACAGGCCGCTGAATTAGCCAGGCCAGCGGCACGACCACAGGCCCGCCCAAGGCCGAGGCGCTTGGAACGGAGCCTGTGCAGAGTAAGGTGGCAGGGTATTGCGGTGAGAGGCTGCTGCGGTGATTGCCGCAGATGCCTGATCAGCCTTGGCGGGAACGGATTTGCCCCACTGAAGGGGCCCGTTTCGAATCAGGCGCGGCGGCGGTTGACTTCCCAGGCAAGGATCAGCGCCGCGCCAACTGCGGCCAGGGCCAGCAGACCGGCACTCGCATCGATTTCCGGCACGCCATGCGCATTGCCGTTGCCGTTGCCCCCGTTGCCGTTGCCGACCCCATTCCCGTTGCCATTGCCATTGCCGGGCGCCGCAAACGCGACGGACAGGGTCATGCAGTTGACGATGATTGCGGTGCTAACGGCGGTGAAAAGGTTGTTCATCTGCTCGCCCTCAAAAGATAACTGTTAAACTCCCCCACCGAAGGCGCTTAACACTTTCTTAACCGCTGCTCAACTTGCAGCTCTGCCAGGGTGCGGTTTTCGCACCCTTCTGTATCCGGTCTGCACCGGTGACCTAGCGTCAGGCAGGTTGCACCGGAACGCTTAGGAACCGTGGCGCGCTGCCATCCAGGCAGACCGCGGACAGGGTTCCGGTGGCATAGGCGCCGGTATCAACGGCAATCCGGCCCCGCTCCGCCGCGGGCTTGCTGACGATGGTGTGGCCGTGCACGACCCAGACCCCGTCCCGGCGCGGGGTGCGGAAGAACTCGCGGTGCCCCCACAGCAGCGTGCCGTCCTGCTGCTCGTCTGCGGCTGTGCCGGGGTCGGCCCCGGCGTGAGCCACCAGCACAGTGCCGGACAGCAGGGAGGTCTCCAGGCCGGTAATCCAGGCAATCAGATCCTCCCCCATCGCCGCCTGCAGGCGGTCGCGGCAGCCGCGCAGCTCATCTGCGCTCATCTGCGGGCGGGCGCCGCAGATGCCGAAGGATGCCAGCGTTTGCAGCCCGCCGTTCCTGATCCAGCGGCCGCCGTCGCGGGCGGGGTTCTGCAGGAAACGCAGCAGCATATCCTCATGATTGCCCATCAGGCAGGTAAGATCCGGGCGGTCGCTCAGATAGCGCAGCACGCCGGCGCTCTGCTCGCCCCTGTCGACGTAATCCCCTGCCAGGATGACCTGGTGATCCTGCGGCACCTGGGCCAGCATCTGCTCGAGCAGCGGCAGGCAGCCATGCACGTCGCCGATCACGCAGAGCGGCACCTCAGGCGCGGGATCCGCAAAGGCGGCGCTCTTTGCAAACTTGCGGAGCATGGATGACAGCACGATAGCCAGATCTCCCGGTAGCCTGGTTGGCGCAGTGAACCCCGGCGTGCGGCGGCGCGCCGGGGCTTTTGCAATCACTTCCGTGATACCCGCCAGCCCGCACCGGGGCAAGCTGGCCCGCTCAGGCGCTGCGGCAGGATTTCACACCCATGCGGATGATCTCGCTGCCCTTGATCTTGTAAATGCCTGAAATCCGGTTGCGGCCTTCCGCCATGAACCAGACCTTCAGCGGCTCCGGGTAGAAGTCCGCCATCACCCGGCTGAAGTAATCGAACTTTTCCTGCGCCAGGCGGCGGCCGCTGCGCGACGGGCCGTGGAAGCCGAAGGTGGTGTTCGGATCAACGCAGGCCCCCGGCAGGCCCAGGAACATCGTGCAGGTGGAGTAGCAGACCCGGCCGCGGATCTCGACCCGGGTGCCGCTGCGCTTAAGGTTCTTCAGCTCGATCAGCCGGTCGTGCAGGTAACCGCCGCGGTCGCTGCCCACGACATATGTCTGCTGGGCGGCAGCTGCCTGCGGCTGCAGCACCGCAAGTGCCAGGCATGCGGCAACGGCGGCCTTGGCGGCCTTGCGGAAGACGGAACGGGTGCGCCCCGGCAGGGCAGCAGAAGATGCGAGATTCAGTGCCAGCATGATCAGATCTCCAATGCAAAAAAACGGGCGTTGGAGACTGGATAGAAAACCCCTGCGCGCTGGCCGGGGTGGAGATGTGGCAAAAATTAGTACATTATCAACACTTTAGCCCGCATGTTAGGCAAATTTTAAGAGTTTTCGCCCCGTCCTGCGGCGTGCCATCCAGCGGGATGAGATCAGATCAGATCGTAATTCATGGTGGCGATGGCCACGGCAGCGATGATGGCGTTGGCCAGCATGTGCGCCTGCACGGCGCCGCCGGGGCGGCGGGTCCGCAGGTACAAAATGCCGAAGGCACCGCCCGCCGCGGCCCCGGCCAGCCAGCGGTCGTGCAGCGCCGCAAACAGCAGGCTGCTGAGCGCCAGCCCGGCCAGGACGCGCCAGGGTGCTGCAGCGGAAGTGCCGGCGGCGCGCTCCAGCACATAGGCGCGGAAGAACAGCTCTTCGATGACCGGCACCAGCAGCACCGTGCCCAGCAGGCGGCACAGGATCCAGAACGGATCCGGCGCCTGCGTCGCGCTGGCGGTGGTTTCCGGAGCCAGCAGCAGCCACATAGCCGCTACCGCGCAGCCGGTCAGCCAGTCGGCCGGCCCGGCGCGCCAGTCGATGGCCCTCAGCGCAGGCCAGAACAGCGCCAGCCCCACCATCATGAACGCCACCCGCAGCGGGTAGCCGTCGGCAGGATTTTCCCAAAGCAGCGGCGTGATGGTGCCGCTCATCATGAAAAGGATGAACGGAACGATTCTGGCAAACAGCGGATCCGCCCTCAGGGGCAGGCCGGGGCGGCTGCCAGTCTTTGCTGCCCCGGTGTGGAAAAAGGCCATGTTGTGGACGATGGCCAGAACCGCAAAGGCCAGCAGCGAAAACATTAGCCAGCCCGCATAGGAGTGAAACCCGTCCACCGCCAGTTTTGGCGAGACATTTGCACCCAGCCAGATCAGCGCTGAGATCCGCAGGATATTCAGGATCCAGCTCAGGCAGACCGCAACCGGGAACAGCACCGCCCAGTATGGCCTCATGCGCAGTGTCCGGCGCGCCAGCAGCGCATAGAGCGCCATGAACACTGCCACCAGGGCCACGCCTTCGGCACCGGAACAGCCCGAGGCAATGCGGACAGAAAAGCCGTTGAGGCCGATGATGCGCTCCCCCGGCAGGGTGAACAGCTCGGTGCCCGTCAAGGCAAACACCCCGCTTACGGCCTGAAACGTCAGCCGGGTCAAGGCGCGGTTCTCGCCCCACAGCCACCCGGTCGCCTCAACGACAAGCGGGAGAAGGAAAAATCCGGCCGCCACCAGCGGCAGAAAGGCGCCATTGCCCAGCAACCACTGTTTCCACGCGCGCAGCGGCAACAGCCAGAGCGCAGCGCCCAGAAGCGCAAACGCCCCGCCGGCCAGAAACAGCGGCGCCGCCTGGCTGAACTGCGCCTCCAGCTGGGCAAGCGGAAGCCGCCAGAGCGGCACCAGCACCAGCACCAGCCCCAGCAGATGCAGCCCGGCCGGAACCAGGCGGCGGGACGGTGCCGCGGCCGCCAGATGGGCATAGCTGTGCCAAAGACGGGGGCGGGCCACCGTCATCAAGACAACGGCAGCACACATGAAGAAAACGCTCAGAGGAAGCGTCCGCAGGCCCCGGCAGAGAGTATATGCGGACACGTTTCCGCAGAAGAACTGGTCAGCATCATAGGTCAGCAGCCGAATGGCCGCGGCCTCGGCCACTGCCGCCAGCAGAAAAACGGCCAAACGCATGGATGCAGGTCTCAAGATCAGTTCCTGCCTCATGATCACTCCCCGGACGTGCGGTTTGGCAACAAGGTGGCACAGCCCCTGTCCTGTGCAGTCACAACCGCTCCTTCATAATCCAGGCAGCCTCAGGTTCAAGAGGCTCGCCCTGGCCCAAGACAGTCCTGGCTGCGCCGTTTGGCTTACTGGCTGTCCGGGGTTTCCGGGTAATACGCCCGGTACCACTCAACAAACTGCGCCACCCCCTCTGCCACGCCGGTTTGGGGCGTGTAGCCTGTAAGACGCCGCAAGAGCGAGGCATCGGCCCATGTGGCGGGCACATCGCCCGCCTGCATCGGCATCAGGTTGCGCTCCGCGGTGCGGCCGGTGGCGGTCTCGACCGCGGCGATGAAATCATTCAGCTGCACCGGCTCGGAGTTGCCGATGTTGATCACCCGGTGCGGCGCCACCGGCGACAGGCTGTCGCCCTCCGGCACTGCCTCATCCGCCGGGCGTTCGGGCACCGCGTCCATCAGCAGCCGGACGGCCTCCACCAGATCGGTGATATAGGTGAAGTCGCGCTGCATGCCGCCGTAATTGTAGATGTCGATCGGCTGCCCCGCGAGGATCGCCTTGGTGAATTTGAACAGCGCCATATCAGGCCGCCCCCACGGGCCGTAGACCGTAAAGAAGCGGAACATGGTGACCGGCAGATCAAACAGATGCGCATAGGAATGCGCCATGTTCTCGGTCGCCTTTTTGGAAGCCGCATAAAAGGACATCTGGTGATCGGCTTTCTGGGTCTCCTTGTAGGGCATCTCGGTATTGGCGCCGAACGCCGAGGAAGTGGAGGCCAGCAGCATGTGCCGGGGCGGATGGGCGCGGGCGGCCTCCAGGATCTCGAAGGTGCCGGTGATGTTGCTTTCCAGGTAGGAGCGGGGGTTCTCGATCGAATAGCGCACCCCGGCCTGCGCCGCGAGATGCACCACATAGTCCGGCTTGTGCTCCTCAAAGGCGCTCAGGACGACGCCGGGGTCCTCGATGCTGCGGTTGATGACGCTGAAATCCGGGTGCTGCTCCAGCATCGCCTGACGGTCCCGTTTCAGCTGCACGCTGTAGTAATCCGACAGGTTGTCGATGCCAACGACGCGGAACCCGTCGTCCAGCAGGCGCCGGCACAGATGGTAGCCGATGAAGCCGGAGGACCCGGTGACGAGAACGGTTTTCTGGGTCATCAGTCTGCTCCAGGGGCCTGTCTGAACCGCCGGGATCCGGAACCCGGCCGCAGGGTTTTGTTTTGCAAGGCGCCGGACCGCCCGCCGGGCATTATGGCAAACCGGGCTGGGGCATACCATCCCCGGCAGCGCAATCCGGCCTTGCCAGCGGGTGCGGCATAAGCAAACAGCCCCCCCGGACGGCCGCAGGCAGAGAAACGGGGGACGCGGGCCGAGGTGGTCCCCGCAAATCGGACAGCCTGCTAAGCTTGCCGCCAACGATGACGAGGAAGAACAGCGTTGCTGGCAAACGGAAGAGCTACAGCGCCGGGTTGAAGGCGAAGGTGGCGAGAGGTGATCGGACGGCTATGGCGGTCCCTGAAGTGCGAGTGCGTCTACCTCCAGGCGTTTGAAACCGGGTCGGCGGCCCGGGCTGCCGTCGGCAAATGGATCTACTTCTGCAACACCGAGAGACCCCATTCGGCGCCCGGCGGCAGAACACCGGTAGAGGCCCATCAGGGGCCTGACCTTCGGGCGGCGGCATGATCGACAGGCAAGCTTAACAGCGACCTAATACTGTCCGGGGAATGGGGGCCACCTCAGAATGCCTGGCTGGCGGAGAAGACGCCGCCGGGGCTGCCGCCTGCAGGCATCATCTTTCCTTCAGGCTCTGACAGCCGAAAGAGCTGAATCGGGCCCCAGGCCACCTTCTCCGGAAACCATCATCCCGGCAGAATCAAAGCCCATCATCCACTCAGAATTGAATTGGATCAGCCAAGTCTTGCGCTCAGGACACGCTCGGGACAGAAAGGTTAACCAAGTTTCAAAAGTATAGAAAATACTACTTAAGTTTGTTGCAACTTGAGTGTAGTGAGCCCTTACCTATCCCGTTTGGCGGGTAGGTTTTGGTTAATACGTTTTGAATTTCGGAGTGTTAGACGATGCAACATTTTGCACTGACCGCGTACTCCATTGATGAATCTGTTGAATATCAGCTGCTTGGCCAATCACGGCTTGGCGGCTACTCCAGATTCGGTAAGCGGATTTTTGATATACTTTTTGCCCTTCTGCTGCTGCCCGTCCTGGTGCCTGTCATCCTTATTCTGTGGGGTGTCGTGCGTTTGGATGGCGGACCGGGGTTTTTCGGGCATACCCGTGTGGGCCAGAACGGCAAGCCGTTCAAATGCTGGAAGGTCCGCAGCATGGTGGTCGATGCCGAATCACGGCTGCAGGCCCATCTGGACAGCAACCCCGAGGCTGCTGCGGAATGGGAGCGTGACCACAAGCTGACCAACGACCCGCGCATCAACCGGCTTGGCCGGATCCTGCGCAAGACCAGCTTGGATGAACTGCCGCAGATCTGGAACGTGCTGAGGGGCGAGATGAGCTTTGTCGGCCCGCGCCCCATCGTCACCAAGGAACTGCCGAAATACGGCAGCAGCGTGTCCGCTTATCTGGCCCAAAAGCCTGGAATCACCGGACTTTGGCAGATCTCCGGCCGCAATGACATCAGCTATGATGAGCGGGTGGCACTGGATGTGGCCTATCTGTCCTGCCGCAGTTTCTTCAAGGATCTGAAGATCATCCTTCGCACAGGTGCAGCAGTGCTGGGCAGAACCGGCCGCTGAGGCCGGTGCCGGTCCGCAGGACTTTCTTCTCAAAGCCCCCGCGTGTATGCGGGGGATGATGCGCGTGTGCAGCGCGCATCAATCAGTACGGTACTTGGGTATTCATGAAACAGACGCCTTTGAACGAAGCCTCCTTCCCTGTGCAGCGCCCCTCGCCCGCCGAAACGCCGGATGACGATGTCATAGACCTCGGCGCCTTGTTCGCCACCCTGTGGCGCGGCAAGTGGATCATGCTGCTGGCAACCGCGGCGGCCATTTTCCTGGGCGGGATTTACGCCTTTGTCGCCGCAGTGCCGCAGTACACTTCCAGTGCCGTGGTGATGCTTGAGACCAAGCAGGAAAGCGTGGTTGATCTGCAAAGCGTCGTCAGCGGCCTGTCGGGCGATTACACCGAGGTCAATTCCGAGCTGGAAGTGCTGCAATCGCGCGGGCTGATGAGAAAGGTCGTCGACAAGCTCAACCTGATGGACGACCCGGAGTTCAACGGAACCCTCGTTGAGCCTTCCGCGCTGGGATCGCTGGTCTGGACGGTGAAATCGCAGATCAAATCGCTGCTGGGCCTGCAGAAACCGGCGGAAGAGATGCCGGAAGAGCTGGTTGAACAGCTGATCCGGGATAGTGTCGTCTCGACCCTGCTGGACAAGATCGCGGTGCGCAACTTGCCCAATACCCTGGTGTTCGAGGTTACGGCAGAGACAGAGTCCGCCCGCAAATCGGCGCTGATCGCCGACACGATCGTGGATCTCTACATCCTCAACCAGATCGAGGTGAAATTCGACGCCACCGAACAGGCCACAACCTGGCTGACCGGCCGCGTGGCGGAGCTTAAGGCAGAACTGGAAACCGCCGAGGCCAAGGCCAATGAATTCAATGCCGGCACTGCCCTGGTCTCGCCTGAGGCGCTGCAGGCGCAGGAGGTGCAGCTGAAGGATCTGCGCGAGCGCATTGCCCTTGCCAAAACCGCTGAGGAGACCGCGCAGGTGCGCTACGGTGCGCTGCGCGCGGCGGAATCCCGCGAAGATCAGGCGGAGATCAGCCAGGACCGGCAGCTGCAGCGTTTGCTGGCGCAGGCGGACACCGCCGCGGGCGGGGCTGCGTTTGACACAGCCTTCCAGCGGCTTCTCGCCCGCGCCGCGCTGGACGCCCGCCGCGCCACGCAGCAGCTGCAGACGCTGGTGCAGTCGGAGGCGGAACTATCCAGGCAGACGGCGCGGCAGAGCGAGGATCTGATCACCCTTCAGCAGCTCACCCGCGAGGCGGAAGCTGTGCGGCTGCTCTATGAATACTTCCTGACCCGTCTCAAGGAGACCTCGGCGCAGGAGGGCATCCAGAAGGCGGACAGCCGCCTGCTGTCGCGGGCGGTGATTCCCCTGCGCCCCTCCGCACCCAAGAAATCGCTGATCCTTGCGATGAGCGGAATTCTGGGGCTGATGGCGGGCGCAGGCATCGTGCTGCTGATCGAAGCGCGGCGCCGGGGCATCCGCTCCGCTCAGGAACTGGAGCGCAAGACCGGATACAGCGTGCTGGGGCAGATCCCGGTGTTCCCGGCCAGCGGCCGCCGCAAGGTGCTGGAATACCTGGCCGAGAAACCCTCGTCCGCCACTGCGGAAGCGGTGCGCAACCTGCGCACCTCGCTGATGCTGTCCAATGTGGATCATCCGCCGCAGGTCGTGGTCCTGACCTCCTCCCTGCCGGGGGAAGGCAAAACCACCAATTCGCTGGCGCTGGCGCAGAATTTCGTTGGCATCGGCAAGAAGGTTCTGCTGGTCGAGGGCGACATCCGGCGCCGGACGATGACGGCCCAGCTCAGCAACGTGCCGCCGCAGGGCATTGTCTCGGTGCTGGCTGGGGACATCCCTGCTGAGCAAGCCATCTTCCAGGATCCGCTCTTGGGCTGTGACATCCTGGCGGGGGAAAAGACCTCGGCCAATGCCGCCGACCTTTTTGCGTCGGAGCGGTTCCGCGTCTTTCTGGAGGAGATGCGGCAGCGCTACGACGTCATTCTGATCGACACGCCGCCGGTGCTGATTGTTTCAGACGCCCGGCTGATCGCCCGCAACGCGGACGCGGTGCTGCTGACCGTGAAATGGGACGACACTGCCGAACAGGATGTGGCAGAAGCCCTGCGGCTGTTCCACACCGACAACCAGCGCCTGACCGGGATGATCCTGGGCCAGATCAACACCCGCCGGATGAAGCAGTATGGCTACAGCTACGGGGACTATGGCTCGAAATATTACGCCAACTGACGATTTGGAGCCGGAGAAGACGGCTTGAAAAAGAAACGGCGCGCCCCGCAGGGGGCGCGCCGTTCTCTTTTGAAGTCTGCAGGCCGCGGTTGCGGGTGCTTCAGTTCGTGCTGACGGTGCTTGTGGTGGACGGGGTCGCGCCGCCGCCTGCCGCGGCTGCGAGTCCGGCGGCAGCTGCTGCCGCTCCAAGCGCGGGTGCCACCAGCGGCACAAAGCCGGTGACGCCTTCCGCCTCTGCCGCAGAGGCAGCGTCTGCCAGCGCTGCGAGGCACTCGTCATCGTCGGTGTTCTGGGTATCTTCGCAATCGTCCTTAGCGGTTGCGGGGCTGACACTCTGGGCAGCAGCGCCGGTTGCGGAAAGGGCCAGGGCCAAAAGGGTAATCCGGATCATCGTCAATCTCCTAAACCTATTCGGCGCCACGCTATCATGCTCCGCCTGCTCTGCAAATGCTGCACTGCTGCAAAGCTGCCGATATGTGTCCAAAATGGTGTTTTTCCGCTGCTGTCCGGCGCGAATACCGCTAGGGGGAAACAGAAGAAGCCGCGCAACCGCAGGTTTTGCCGCGGCAAGGGTTGCACTGACGGCCCAAACAGGGAACGAGACAGGCAGATTCGCCACAGCAGAAAGACATTTCCTGCCTTTTCTCCAGCCTGCGGGACAGTCCGCTGAAAAACGGATAAAGGGGCGGCAGGCCAGCAGTACATTCTTAGACGGTATGACAGATTTGATTTTCCAGGGACGGCAAATGCTTTCGGCGGCTCTCATGGCTGCCGCCCCGGCACTGGCCCCCGCACTGGCCCAGGCGCAAAGCACTTCGGTCTACGGCACGCCGGGATTGATCGAAACGCCTACGGCTGAAATGTATCCCGATGGCACCCTGGCCTTTACCAGCGGTGTGCTGGATCAGACCCTGCGGGCCACGATGACCTTTCAGATGCTGCCTTGGGTGCATGGCAGCTTCCGCTATGCGGTGATCGAGGGATTCGACGGGGAAATCGGCGACCGCTTCGACCGCAGCTTCGACCTGCACTTCCAGTTGCGCGAGGAAGGCCGGACGTCCCCGGCCCTGGCGCTGGGCCTGCGCGACTTCGGCGGCACCGGCATCTATGCCTCGGAGTATCTGGTTGCTACCAAGACCTTCCGGGACCGGCTGAAACTGTCCGGCGGCATCGGCTGGGGACGGCTGGCCGGACGCGGCAGCTTCTCCAACCCTCTGGGTCTGCTCAGCAGCCGGTTCGACACCCGCAGCGACCCCCGTGCGGGCAACATCACCGAAACGGGGCGGCTGGATTTCGGCAATTGGTTCCGGGGCGATGCGGCGCTGTTCGGCGGCGCCAGCTGGGCCTACAGCGACCGCTTGACCCTGCTCGCGGAATACTCCCCGGACCTCTACACCAAAGAGCGGGACCGCATCGGTTTCGAGGTCAGCTCGCCGTTCAACTTCGGCGCCCAGTACCGTCTGAAGAACGGATCGCAGATGACCGCCGCCTTCATGTACGGCACCACCCTGGGGCTCAACTACAGCTATTTCATCGACCCGCGGCAAAGCGTGGCGCCGGGCGGGCAGGGCGCTTCGCCGCCGCCGCTGCAGCCGATCGACCGGGTGGCGCTGGCCAGCTGGAACCTGCCTGATACCGCTGCGCCGGGCCGCAGGCAGCAGGTCCTGACCCGCAGCCTGGAACAGGAAGGGCTGCGGCTGGTCTATCTGGAAGACGCCGGCGGCACGCTGCGGATCGGGGTTGAAAACGGCACCTACGGCCAGGCGGCGCAGGCCATCGGGCGGGCGGCGCGGGTGCTGGCCAATACCCAGCCAGCCCGGGTGCAAAGCTTTGATATCGCGCTGATGTCGAATGGTGTGCCGCTCAGTTCCGTGCGCATCGCCCGCCAGGACCTGTATGAGCTGGAGCATGATCCCGACGGGGCCTGGCGCAGCTTTGCCCGGGCCGAGGTGTCCGACAGCCTGACGCTGGTCAGGGGCGGCTTCACCGATGCGGCCTATCCGAATTTCAGCTACCGGTTCGGCCCCTATCTGCAGGCTTCGTTCTTCGACCCGGATGCGCCGCTGCGCTATGAAATCGGCGCCCAGATGGGGCTGGATTACACCGCCGCCCCGGGTTTCACCCTGTCTGCCGGGCTGCGCCAGCCGGCCGCCGGCAACCTGGACGACAGCCAGCGGCAGTCGAACTCGGTGATCCAGCGGGTGCGGTCCGACTGGGGGATTTACGCCCGGGAGTCCGATCTGCGCGTCGAGCATCTGACCGCCGAATACATCTGGCGTCCCGGTACCGACCTTTATGCCCGCACCACGGCGGGGTATCTGGAGACCATGTATGGCGGTGTCTCGGCCGAAGTGCTGTGGTTCCCGGCGGACAGCCGCCTGGCGCTGGGTGCCGAGGTGAATTACGTCAAGCAGCGCGATTTTGACGTGCTGTTCGGGTTCCAGGACTACTCGGTCGCGACCGGCCATGTTTCCGCCTATTATGATTTGCCCGGCGAATACCACGCGCAGGTGGACGCAGGCCGGTATCTGGCCGGCGACTACGGGGCCACCGTCACGCTCGACCGCGAATTTGCCAATGGCTTCAAGGTCGGCGCCTTTTTTACCCTGACCACGGTCAGCTTCGACGACTTCGGCGAGGGCTCCTTTGACAAGGGGATCCGGCTGGAGATTCCGGTGTCCTGGCTGACCGGCCGCCCGTCGCGCGACCGGCTGGCGCAGGTGATCCGCCCGGTGCTGCGCGATGGCGGCGCCCGGCTCAATGTGCGCAACCGGCTGTATGGCGTGACCCGCGAGGCGCGCGCGCAGCAGCTGGTCAAGGGCTGGGGGAGGTTCATGCGATGAAACGCCTGTGGCCCGCGCTGTCCGCCCTGCTGCTGTCCGCCCTGCTGCTGCTGTCCTGCGGCGAGGCAAAAGACGATCTCGACCTGCTGCGCGGCGCGCTGCAGCCCGATGCGCCCCGGTTCCACCCGCGCGCTTCGGCGCTGGCCTCTGTCCGGCCGATCCCGCCGCGGCTGGAGGTGGGGTTCCCGACCCGGGGGCTGAGCGGTGTCATGCTCCTGGAAACCGAACGCAGGGGCGTGCAGACCTGGCTCACCGCCGATGGCGCCACCATCACGCTGGAACAGGGGTTCCTCACCTCCGCCAAGGGTTTCGGCTCCGGCCTGGCGGGGTCGGATGTGCGCCAGAGCGCGGATCTGGTGCTGGCCGCCCGGGGCGGCACCGCGGAGCGGTTTCACAGCTTTCTCAACGGCAACGATCAGATCGAGCTGCATGCCTACCGGTGTGAAATCACGCATCCGGCGGCGGACACCATCTTCCTGCGCGGGGAGCCGGTGCCGGTGCAGAAGCTGGAGGAGCGCTGCCACGGGCTGGCGGAAAGCTTCACAAATACCTATTGGATACGGCAGGGGGCAGTGCTGCAGTCTTCGCAGTGGACCGGCAGCTTCCTGGGCAGCCTCTTCATGAAAAGGGTGCCGGATGAGAATTGAATGTAAGTTGATTGGAGGACGCATCGTGCGCCGCATTTCCCTTGCCCTCAGCGCCCTGGCCCTGGCCGGGCTGGCCTCCGGCTGCTCAACCATCTACCGCAGCCCGGCCGTCACGGCCGGCGTGTCGGATGCCGGCAAGGTCCGGGTGGTGGCAATGACGCCGGAGACGGTGCTGGTTGCCAACCGCGCCGCCTATCAGCCGAAGACCCTGCCGGCTGTCTTCGGGATTTCTGCGGGCTCCGGCGCCGGCGCCAGCCCGCGCGGCCTGGGCGCGCTGCCTGATGCGCCGTCCTCCCAGGACGGCAGCCGCCAGGGCCTGCGGCTGGACCCGCCGCCCAGCGTCGACCCCGGCCCCTATACCATCGGCACCGGCGATGTGGTGACGCTGTCCACCCCCTCGACGCAGGGCACGGTTGCCGAACTTTCGGGCCTGCTGGCGGCGCAGAACAGCCGCAACGGCTATACCGTGCAGGACGACGGCGCGATCAATATCCCGGACGTGGGGCGGGTGCGCATTGAGGGCCTTACCGTGGATGAGGCCGAGGCGCTGCTGTTCCAGCGGCTGGTGGAAAGCCAGATCGACCCGACCTTCAGCCTGGAGGTGTCGGAGTTCAATTCCCGCCGGGTGTCGGTGGGCGGTGCCGTCGGCACGCCCGGCGTCTACCCGATCACCCTGACGCCGCTCACCCTGGGCGAGGCGCTGGCGGCGGCGGGATCGGTCTCGGTGGCGGATATCGACACCAGCTCGGTGCGGATCTACCGCGATGGCACCATGTACCAGATCCCGCTGGAGGATCTCTATGCCCGGTCCGCGCTGCAGCGCCTTACCCTGCTGGCGGATGACTCGGTGTTTGTGGATACCGATTACGACCTTGGCCGCGCCGAGCGCTATTTTGCCCAGCAGATCCAGCTGCAGCAGACCACGCTGGCAGGCCGCAAGGCTGCGATCGACGAGCTGACGGCCGCGCTGACCCTGCGCCGCGCCGACCTCAATGAGCGCCGCGAGAATTTCGCCCAGGCGGTGGAGCTGGACGCGGTGGAGCGGGATTACGTCTATCTCAGCGGCGAGGTCCGCACCCAGGGCCGCTACACGCTGCCGTTCGGGCGCAAGGCAACGCTGGCGGATGCGCTGTTCGACACCGGCGGCGGCATTGCCAAGGAGACCGGCGACGCATCAGAGGTCTATGTGCTGCGCGCCTCACAGGATATCCGCGAATTCGGTGCGGTGACCGCCTGGCACCTGGATGTGCGCAACGCCGCGCATCTGCCGCTGGCGGCCCGCTTCGAGCTGCGCCCCGATGACATCGTGTTCGTGGCGGAAAACCCGGTGACCCGCTGGGGCCGCACCATCGACCAGATCACCCCGTCGCTGATCACCGCACCGGTGAATGCGATTGCGGATTGATCTCTGCGGCAGCCGTTTCCGGAACTGTCTGTGCCCGGGGCGGCGCCCGGCACTTCTTGTAGGAAAGTGCTGCAAGCAGGAACAGCGACAGACCATAAATAGGCGCCCCGAAGGAATGTTGCGTCAAGGCCATGAACAAGATGCATATCAGGCTGGAAATGCCAATCTGAGACCACATCCGTCTCTTGTCCGGCGCCGTTCTCAGGCCGGTCCACAGCCGCCGGTACGCCAGGGCAAGGAACAAGCTTCCAAGCAGCCCGAGTTCCGCCAGAATCTGCAGGAAAGAATTATGCGCCGTCTGCTCTGTCGGTGAAGCATAGGCTGCGTCCGCAACCACATAATAGACATGCGGGACGCCAGAAAACGTCCGGCCAAGGTCGTTGATACGGCCAAACCCGATACCCGCAACCGGAGAGCGCATGAATTCCCCGGTCGTGCGGCCGAACAGATACCCCCGGATGGCGACATTTGCATTGCCCGACAGATCGATCTTTTCTGCCAGTTCCCAAGCAGTGCCGACTTCAAGCGGTGTTTCCGCATGATAGGCATAGGAGAAATTCCGCTGCATCGCATTGAAGGTCCGGGCATTGGCTGCGTCCGTCAAGCGCTCGAACTGATAAGGAAAGAGGCTCGCCATCAGGAAAATACCTGCTGGCGCGAGTATCAGAACCGCCAGAACGGCGCGCAGTTTTCCTGAAGTGATGTTCGCTGCCACGATGGCCAAGGCGGCTGCCAGCACAGAGGTGCGTGAATCGGTGCCCAAAAGCGCAACAAGAGACAGCCCCAGAAACACGAGATCCGCCACCGACCGCGATGCGCTGTACTTGTAAAAATGATACAGGGTTACGGTGACAGCAAACGCGCCTGCCGCATGGTGAGAGCCGAAGGTTGAAAAATGCACGGCCGCCTTTGCGGCAACATTGAGCAAGACCAGCAGTGTCAGCCCGCGCATCAGATAGGCAATCTGCCGGTCCGGCGGGGCTGTGGCGCTCAGGATATAAAGGGCAGGCCAGTAATACAGAAAGACCCGGCCTTCCTTGCCAATCCAGCTGATCAGGCTTGTTTCCCTCAGAGATGCAAAACCGCCGAAGACAATCCCGCTCACACAGCAGTAAGCGAGGAAGGCCAGGATCCAGGCTGCAGGCCCGGTGACCTTCTTCGTCATGACCATGGAGATCACGGCGGAAACGGCGCAGAACGCAATGATCAGGGCCGCGGGCAGGGATGAAAGTCCAAGAAGCATACCGCCGGCGGTCAGGCAGCCGGTCACGGCCGTTGTCTTGTGGAGAGACATTGTGTTCATTGGCGCCAAATGCTTCTGTGTTTTCCCGGCCGGACCCGGGATCGGGAGGGCGGTCTCTGGCCGGTTATCTGCGCTCTGCACCGCTGCATGCGGCATCAGCTGCAAAACACTCAGCCGTTATGCTGCTTCCCCGGTCTCCATGAATTCAGCCAGCAGGGCCTGATCCGGGGCAAATGCCTCCGCCAGCTCCTGCCGTATTGCGGCCCCCGGTTCAGCCGGTCTCTTGGCCGGATCAGACGTGTAGAGCAGCTTGGACACAAGCGGGCTGCTCTTCACTGCGGAAACCAGGCCCGGCAGCCCGAGACGGCGGACCATCCAGCCGCTGTTGCGCAGCAAGGCAACCAGTGCCGGGTTGCGCGCCGCCTGGGCTTCGAGAATACGGTCTTCAAAAGGGAGGCCCTCAATGAAAGGCACATCCAGAGCGTTGCACAAAGATCGCCCGAATTCTCTTGGGTCATTCTTGAGCTGATCAAAATCAAGCACAAACACCCGGCTGGCCCCCAGGTGCTGCACGGCGTTGCGCACATGTTTCCCGAACAGGGAATTTTCGACGATCTCTGGATAGTCCCGCATTGCGGATTCAAAGCCTAGGTTCGTCCGGCCGATTTTCAGCATGTATTTCCAGTGGGAAATGCTGCGTTCAACCGGTGCGCGCACCGTCACCAGGAACCGGCTGTCCTGCGGCAGGTCGCGGGCAATGCGCTCCAGTGCGGCCTCGGAATACAGGTAGTCATGGCAGATTTCGCCGGTCCGCTTTGCCTGAGGCTGCACGGGAAACTGGCGGCGGTACCAATCCGCGCCTTTGTCATAGAAGCGGTCGAAATAGAAAATCTCTTTTGCATGCGCCAGCGCCACATCGGGATGCTGGTTCAATATGTGCCAAATCCAGGTCGACCCGCATTTGTCGCCGCCCAGATAGAGAAAATTGACGGGGAGGGTATCTTTGGTCACTGCCGTCGCTCCTTGGTCAGCAAGGCCAGATTCACAAGGCCCGGGGAGATTCCGGTTTTTCTGAAGATATAGATATATGCCGCGGCGTTCAGCGCGATCAGATTGCAGCTGATGCATATTGCTGCGCCCATCGAACCCCATAAGGCAATGGCGGCAGGCAGGGCCGCAAGGGCAAGACCCGTTGTGACAGTCAGCATGACGAAATGCATCCGCTCATGCCCGGACATTTCCATGATCTGTGCGGTCGGGCCTGCCAATGCGCTGACCAGATAGCCGAGGCTGATCACAATGAGCTCCGGATGCGCCGCGGCATATCCCGGCCCGAACAGTTCCAGCACCTGGCCGCCCCAAAGAACAAAAAACGCAAAGCAGGCCAATGTCGGCATCCCCAGCATCAGGCTGATGCGGCGGCAGGTGCTGCGGGCGGCGCCAAAGTCATTTTTTCCCAATTGCGCCGCCAGCATCGGGGCGGCGACAATGTTGATCGCCATCAGGAACAATTCCAGTACCATGGCGGTGCGCAAGGCGGCGAAAATGGTGCCGATGACGGCGGCGGGCAGAAGGCTGCCGGCAATGACAATCGCGATATTGCGGCCAGACGCATCAACAACCGAATTCCCCCACATCCCCCAGGATGCGGAAATCCACTGGCGCATCTGGCTGAAGTCGGCCTCTCCGGCCATCAGCCGCACTGGATTGGTCAGCGGCACCAGAAAGGACTGAACCAGAACCAGCCCGCCCAGAACAGCGGACATCAGCAGCAAGACGGTGACCGGGCCAGGTGCCGGGACCATGCCCGATGCGGCCATCGCGGCCACAGCAATGATGGCCAGGCGGAATATAACGTCCCTGGGCAGCAGCGCGCGCCAGACAGAGCCAGCAGCCCGTTGCGGGTTGGGCTGAAACTCGGCCAGGGCCAGGACGATGGTAAAGAGCGCGGCCGCCCAAAGCAGGCCCTGCTGCTGTTCGAAAGCGGGCAGGAGTGCCGCCGCAAGCGCCAGCCCCAGCGCGGCCGCCGCGGACCCCAGCAGAACAATCCCATAGCTGAAACGCACGGCGGCCCGGGCTTTGGCTTCGTCGTGGTCGTGCAAGTAGAAAGACGCGAAGCGCAAAACCAGGTTGCGCTGTCCGGCGGTGCCGGCAACCGCCAGGATCGTGGCCAGGGAAAAGGCAAAGCTGAATTGCCCGAAGCCGTCGTCGCCGAGGCCGCGCGACAAGGCCACGAACATCACGAAAGAGAGCCCGGCAGCCGCACATTTTATGGCCAAGGCCGCCAGGCTTTTCAGGGCAAATCTCTTGCCGGAATTTGCTATGCTGCCTGTGTTCATGACCCTTAAAGCTGCGATGCGCTGCACGTGTCTGATACGGTCAAACCCAATTCCCGCGCCACCAGTTCCGCAATTTGCGCCTTGAAAACCTGCTGGTCGAAACGGGCAGCGTGCGCCCGTATCTTCTCCGGAGCGTTCAGCAGACCGGCATCCGCTTCAAGAGCGTCTATCGCCGTGTTCAGCGCGTCTGCGGTTTGTTCGTGGAAATGGATGCCGGACACGCCGGGCACGACAGTATCCAAAGCCCCGCCGCGGCCGTATGCCACGACCGGCCGCCCCGAAGCCATAACCTCGACCGGAATGATCCCGAAGTCTTCCTCGCCGGGAAACACCAGCGCCTTGCAGGTTGCGAACTGGCGTTTCAGCTCGCTGAAGGGAACCCGCCCCAGAAAGGTGATGTTGCTCCTGGCTTTCTGCTCCAGTTCAGCCCGCATTTCCCCGTCACCGACAACAACCAGGTTCCGGCCCGAAGCATTGAACGCATCCACCGCCAAGTCAGCCCGCTTGTAGGAGACCATTTCGCCAGCCAGCAGATAATGGTGGCCGACGTCTTCGGATATGCTGAACCCGGCCACTTCGACGGGGGGGTAAATGACGTCTGCCTCCCGCCGGTAGTATTTTTCAATGCGCTGCGCGATAAAGCCGGAGTTCGCCACGAAACGGTCGACCCGGGCAGCGCTGCTGACATCCCAGATCCGCATTTTATGCGCCACAAAAGGCATCATGAGCTTTGCCAGGCGTCCGGCAGACGCCCGGTAGATATGATAGTGGTCCCAGATATAGCGCATCGGGGAATGGCAATAGCAAAGATGCACAGAATCGGGCCGGGGAATGATCCCCTTTGCGGGTCCGCTTTCGCTTGAAATGATTACGTCGAACTCGGTCATGTCGATGAGTTCGAGCGCCAGAGGCATCAGGGGCAGGTATTTCTGATAGTGCTTCCGCGCGCCGGGGAGCTTGGAAATAAATGTCTCCCGCACCTCTTGCTTGCGGATTTTGCTGCTCACCTGATCAGGGTCGTACACATGGGTGATGATGACTGCATTGGGAAACAGATCCAGCAGGTTCTCTACAACTTTCTCGCCCCCTCGCATCCCGACCAGCCAGTAATGCACGATGGCGACCCGCAGCTTGGAAAAATCTGCTGCGGCGCATATCGAATCCTGCGGAAACGTCTCACTCAAGTTCATCAAAAAATACCTTGCGGTCTGCAACGGAGCAAATTTTCAAAGGAGGTCTGCAGCACGGGTTTATCCCCGCGCATAAACATCCTCGTAGCGCACGATGTCATCCTCGCCGACATAGGCGCCGGTCTGCACCTCGATCAGCACCATCGGCACCTTGCCGGGGTTTTCCATCCGGTGCACGGCGCCAAGCGGGATATAGACGCTTTCATTCTCGGTCACGAGTTTCACCTCGCCGTCCACCGTCACCTTGGCGGTGCCCTCGACAACGATCCAGTGCTCGGAGCGGTGGAAATGGCTTTGCAGGCTCAGTGCCGCGCCGGGGTGCACCAGGATCCGCTTGACCTGGAACCGGTCGCCCACCGCCAGGCTTTCGAACCAGCCCCAGGGGCGGTGGTCCTTGGGGAACTGGGTGGCCTGGACCGCGCCCTTTTCCTTCAGCGCGGCAACCGCCTTCTTCACATCCTGGGCGCGGGACTTGTCGGCCACCAGCACCGCGTCATTCATCGCCACCGCCATGATGCCGTCCAGCCCGATGCCGACCACCTCCAGCTGCTCGCTGTCGGAGCGCAGGAGCGTGTCCCGGCAGCCGATTGCCGTGGCGCCGCCGCTGGTGACAACGCCGTCCGCATCCGGTCCGCTTTCACGCCAGACCGCATCCCAGCCGCCCAAGTCGGACCAGGCCGCATCAAAGGGCACCACCGAGAGGTTTGCCGCCTTTTCCATCACCGCATAGTCGATGGAAATGTCTTCGGCCCGGCCCCAGGGCTCTGGTGCAAGGCGCAGGAAGCCGAGGTCCGGCCTGGCCTCATCCAGCGCTGCCTGCACCGGCGCCATCAATGCCGGCGCATGGGCTGCAAAGGCGGCGATGATATCCGCGGCGCGGAACAGGAAGATGCCTGCGTTCCACTTGAAATTGCCGGCCGCCAGCATGTCGGCGGCGCGGGCCGCATCCGGCTTTTCCACAAACTGCTTGAGCGGCACCGCCGCGCCGCCGCTGTCCGGCGCGGCGGCAAGCTCGAGATAGCCATAGGCGGTTTCCGCATGGCTGGGGGTGATCCCGAAGGTCACCAGCTGGCCCTGGGCCACCGCCTCAAGGCCGCGGGCAACCGCCGCGTGGAACGCCGCGGTGTCCGGCACCACGTGATCCGACGGGGCCACCAGGAGAACCGCATCTTCCGCTGCGGACTGGGCGCGCAGGGCGGCCGCCAGCACCGCAGGCCCGGTATTGCGCCCGTCCGGTTCAATCAGGATGGCGCCCGGGTCGATGCCGGCGGCCTGCAGCTGTTCGGTGACAATGAAACGGAAATCGGAATTGGTCAGAACCATGGGGGCGTCAAAGCGGAAACGGCCGGTTTCACCGGACAGGCGGCGCGCTGAGGCCTGAAATAAGGTCTCTTCGCCCATGATCGGGACAAACTGCTTGGGGTAGCTCTTGCGCGACAAGGGCCACAGGCGGGTTCCGGAGCCTCCGCACAGGAGGACGGGGGTAATCAACATGATTAAATACTCGATCAATGATTGGTCGCACCCCGGTGGTAGAGAATGACCCTCTCAGTGACAAGTCAAAGAGCTGTGCCGTAAGAAAAATTCATAATGAAGTCCGGGCAGCAGGCCGCAGCACAGCATTGCAGAGACGGTGATGAGGCCAGCGCGCCTCGCATGTGCTCCGCCACCCTGCCAGCCGGAGCGGAAGGGGCCGCAGGGCACATAGAGAACAGCCGGAACCTGGTTCCGGCAAAGAGTCCGGGCAGCGGCCTTTTCCGCCGGGCCGGCCTGCGGCTGTTTTCATCCCGCTGCCGGCGGCGGTCTTTCAAGCTCAGGTGAGGGTAACTGTGCCCCATTCAATAGCCTCCATGCAAGCATCTGTTTTGATACAGAATTTGCACTTCGGATGTGAATCTGCCCCGGCCATGCAGAGGTGATACGTAATCTGTATTATGTTTATATTGTGGATTTGACCCTGCCTGTGCTTGCCAGATCTGCGGCGGGCTTTGATCCCCGGCCCGTGCCGCATCTTCCAGTACCGGAAACAGCCCCCCTCAAAAGCTTTGCCTGAAACCCAGGGCAGCCTGTTCCGGGTTGCTTTGTGCGGCGTTTCTTTCTGCAAGTGCTCTGCCGCAGCGGTCCAGGGCGGGTGCACAAAGACCGCTATGGAGGGGGGCGGTTTGCGGGTGGCAGGTCTCCCGCCAGTTCCGCCAGATAGGCCTCTATTGCCGGAAGGCCGGTCCGGCTGTCGAGCGCCCAAGGGTCGTCTGCCGTCCACGGATCCAGCCCGTCCCGTTCCTGTTCCCATGCGTCGGTCATTCCGTCGCCGTCGCTGTCGCGCTGAACCGGCCCGCTGAGGGCCGGCCAGCCTCCGGCCTCCTCGACGGCATCGATGACCCTGCCTTCGCACCGGGCGAGGCTCCTGAGCACCCGTGCATCCAGCGGATCAGGCGCCCTGCGCCCTGCGATCCGGTCTCCGGCCAGCCGCGGGATGCGGGTGAGAACATCCCGGGCCGGCATCGCGCTGACCGATTCCGGTGCCCCGGGGTCGGCGGCCTGCGTGAGCCAGGCCAGCGGGCTGAGAACCGGAAAAGGCCGCCCCTGCGCGCAATCGATGCGCCGTGCGGCGATGTTGTCGCGGGCAATGACCGTGATGCCGTGGTCCTTGTTGAATTCGAACGCCTCCAGCGCCCAGGCGGCGCGCGCGCCCGAACTCGGTCCGGTCAGGGCGACATTGCCCACATAAACGAAGCGCAGGTTTCCGGTGTGATCGTACAGTTCTCCGAACTGGCTGACCGGATTGTAAAAAATGTTATTGACCACTTCCACCGGCCCGATCCCGGTGCCGTTCACATCCGGGTTCCTGTCCCGGTTATGGGCAAAGAGGTTGCCCCAGAGCGTCACCCGCCCGCATTCATTTCCGGTTCCTTCCTTTGAGCAGATCAGCGCCCCTTTGGAATGTTTGCCTTTGGGATGTGTCGAGTTGTCGAGCCCGTAGGCGACAATGCTTCTTTCCAGTGTGATGTCGGCTGAGATGCCGCTTGAAACATGCAGGCTGAAATTTTCATCCGTTGCGAACATCAGGGACAGGTTGCCGAAATAGAGCCGCCTTCCGTTCTCGATCGACAGCGCGTCCACGACGGGGGAGGGCCGGAGGCTGGGACCGGGCCGGAGCTTCAGGAAGCGCACGACCAGGTCATGCGTGTTGACGATGACAAGCGGCGACTGGCCGGAGCGGCCATTGCGCAGCTGGATGCCGGATCCGGGGGCGGTCTGGCCGGCGATGTAGAGGTTCGAACCCGGCATGACCGGCGTGTCGAGCGTGATTGTCCCGGCCACGCGGAAAACGCAGATCCGCGGCCTGCCGGCGTTTTCCGCACAGTTCCGAAGCGAGCCGGGCCCGGAGTCGCTGAGCGTCGTGACGGCCACGACCTCGCCGCCGCGCCAGCCGGTGGCGGTCTTCCCGAAACCGACGGCCCCCGGAAAGGCCGGCCGTGTCCCGGTTGCGGGGGCGGCCGGCGGGAAACCGAAGGACACCGCCAGCCCGAGAGCCAGGGCCAGGAGGCCGCGTCGCTGTGTATGACGGGGGCCGCGCACCGGCTAGAAGCCCTGAAACCGGGGGCCGCCCGGCGCGCCGCCGTTTGCGGCATGGGCAGGCGGCCTGGCTGAGGTGACAATGCCGGCAATCTCCGACCCCCGGCCGAACGTCTGCCGGGCAAAGAGGGCGCCGCTGTCCGACAGCTCAAAGAGCGTGGCGTCGTTCCGGCTGGTCCTCTCCGCGGTGCGCACCACCAGCAAGAGCGCGCCCGGCCCCTTGAGGTAGGAGTGCAGGTTCCCGATTGCGGTTCTCAACTGGTCTTCTCTGAAATAGCCGAGGTTCAGGATATTTGCCGCGCGGATGAAGTGGAATTTTCCGCGGAAGGCCGCGCGGCTGATCAGGATGTCATCCTCGATCAGCGAGATGCCTTCGGCCTCCAGGGCCGGTCTTGATGCCAGCGTCACCCGGTGCCCCTCGCCCTGTGCGATCCGCCTGCCGGCCCGCTGCGCCAGGATCCGGGCGGCGGCGAACCGGAGCGGCGCTGTCAGTGTCAGATAGTCCAGGCGCCGCACCCAGGGCCGGATGATCCGCGACCTGTACTCGTATTGCAGAGGCCAGCCCCGGCGGTCTGTCAGCACAGTCATTTTCTCTGTCAGGTCGAGGATATAGCCATAAAGGTACAGATCCGTGGCGGTGATCGCGGGTGCCAGCCCGGCCTGCTGCATTGCCGCGAGGATTTCGACCGTGCTCACCCCGGCTGACACGCCGACGTCCAGCATCTCGGTATGCTTCGGCAGAGATCCTGCCAGGAGGCGGGCAATCTCGGCATCCAGCGCAAGGAACCGGTTCTGCCTGGTTGTCTTGAAGGAGGCGTTTCTCATTTTCAAGGAGCCGTAGAAGCGGGCCTCGAGTTCCGGAGAGACCTGCCGCGGGTCCAGGCCGAAGTACTTTCTGGCACTGATCACAGGTTGCATCCGCAATGCTCCCTGCCGCGCTGCACCCGGGGTCCGCGGACGGTTCCTGCGCAGCATTGCAGGCGGCGCGCAGCGGAGACGGCCCGCCGGGCCGGGCCCGGGGCCGGCCCGTGAGAAACCTGCTTCCGGAAGCAAGCCCGGGTTGCGCGCCCAAGAGAGACCATACTCTGCGAGATGCAGCCGCAGCCGCAGATGTCAAGTTTTGCCCGCGGCCTGCCCCTGCCGGCAGGGGGCGGGCGTTTTGCGGCTCCCGGCTTGAGAAGCAGCAGGGCCGCGTTACATTGCATTCCTGCAATGCCGGTCTCCCTGATGCTGCAGGGGGAAGTCTGCAAGGCGTCATCGTGAGAGCACGTTCGTTACGCGGGGAAGTTGATTTGAACATTCTGGACGAGTCTGCGCCGAAAGCGGAAAAAGGACGCTACGGCGCAGCGGCCGGCCGCCGGCCGGCCCGGTCGAATGCAGCATTGCGGCTCAGCCTGACGATGTTCATCAGCGGTGTCCGGCGGCACTTCTGGCTGCTGCTTGTGCTGGTCTCCCTGGCCACAGGCGGCGCCTGGCTGCTGCTGGAGCTGATCCCGCCGCGCTATACTGCCCAGGCCACCATCGTGCTGATCCAGGCCGAGACCCGGGTCAATACTTCGGATCTGGTCCTGGAGACCGAGCAGCTGACCCACTACCAGATTGAGACCGAGATTGATTTCCTGGAATCAAATGCATTTCTGACCACAGTGGCGTCCAGGCTGAACCTGACACAGGATCCGGATTTCAACATATACCTGGCCGATGGCACCGCGGCAGGAACACCGGCCGAACTGCAGCTGCAGGCGGCGGCGGCACGGCTGCGGGAGATTTACAGCGTTTCGCGCCGCGGCGACAGCCTGGCGATTGACATCACCGTGCATCATGCCGATCCGGGCCGGGCCGCAGAGATTGCCGATGCCATGGCGGAGATCTACATCTCCGGCACCCTTGAGGCCAAACGTGCCGAAGTGCAGAAATCCGTGGATTTCCTGCGTCAGCGCATCGAAGCGCTGGGGACGGCGCTCACCGCCTCCGAGATCCGCATCGCCGATTTCATCCGCCAGCATCAGCTCGACGATCTCAGCCGCACTGCCGAGATGCAGGACGAACTGCGGCGGCTGGCGGCGCGGATCGCCTTGAGCGGCCAGGGCAGCGAGGCCGCGGAAATGATTGCCCGGCATGATGCGCTGAAGGAGGCCTTGAACCTGCGGACCCGGGCCGAGCTGACCCTGCTGAACCTGCAGCGCCAGTTCGATGCCGAGGTGGTGCGCTACCAGACCTTTGCCGAGCGGCGCAACACGCTGGAGGCACAGATCGACATCCTGGCCCCCGGCGCGCGGCAGATCACCCGGGCAGAGGTGCCCGCCGCCCCGGCCTTTCCGAACCGGAACCTGATCCTGGCGGCGGGGGTGCTGGGCGGGGTGGCGCTGGCGGGCGGAGCGGCTTTTCTGCGCGAGCTGACCGACCGGCGGATCTGGATGAGCGGCCATGCGGAGGAGGCGACCGGATTGCCCAATCTGGCTGTCCTGCCGGATCTGGAAACGCGCGGCCTCAAGCGGCCGGGGGCGCTGGCTGCCCATCTGCACGAACACCCGCGCAGTGCCTATGCCGAGGCCGGGCGCGGGCTGCTGACCCTGCTGTCGGGCGGGCGCCCGCCCGGCAGCGCGCCGGTGGTGGCGGTGACCTCGGCGCTGGCCGATGAGGGCAAATCGACGCTGGCGCTGTCGCTGGCGCTGGTCGCGGCGCAGGAAGGCGAGAAGGTGCTGCTGATCGATTTCGACGTCTACAAGCACGGGGTGACCCGGATGTCCGGGCAGAAAGCCTTGCCGCAGCTGCCGGCCGAGGTCTGGAGCAAAAGCAGCCAGGTCAGCCGCAAGGTGCTGCGGGACGGGGTGGTCCCGGGGGTGGATCTCTTGAATTTCAAGCACAACGCGGCGATCCCGCGCGATCTGCCTGCCGGGACCGAGGCGGCCCGGTCGATGGCCATGCTGCGCAGCATCTATGACCTGATCCTGCTGGACACGCCGCCGGTGCTGCTGACCCAGGATGCGGTCCGGGTGGCGGGGCTGGCCGACACGGTGCTGCTGCTGGCCCGCTGGGGCAGGACCACCGAAGATGCGCTGGAGAATGCTGCCGGGCTTCTGAGCATGAACCGGGTGCCCGCCAGCGGCACCGTCCTGGCAGGCGTGGACCCGGCGCGTTACCAGCGCTACGGCTACGGAACCTACTATGGCGGCTACTATGCCGGCTATGGCAACGGCTAGGGTCCGGACTCCGGGGCCTGAAACCGGGGCCAGGGCAGGCAGGCCGCCGCTGTGAAAAGGGCAGGATCTTGCCGCTGCCCCGCCCCGATGGGCGGAAATCATCCGGTTCCGGGGGCCCGCCCGTAAGAGGCTGGCCCCCGGCCTGCGTCCGCGCCAAGGGATGAGCAGGCAGATTTCCGGAATGGAGCAGGCATGAAAATTTACGGAACGGATGCCAGCGAGCTGCTCCGGGGCAGCGTGCTGGGGGATTTCATTGCGGCCTACCTGGGCCATGACACCATCCACAGCGGCGATGGCGACGACACCGTGTACGGCTATGGCGGCGATGATCTCTTCAAGGGAGGGGCGGGCCACGACCGGCTGTACGGCAGCTTCGGCAACGACAGCCTGGACGGCGGTGACGGCAATGACACCCTTTACGGCGGGAAAGGCTACGATCTCATCGAGGGCGGTGGCGGCAATGACCTGATCAACGGCGGCGCGGACTACGACCAGATCCTCGCGGGGGGGGGCGACGACACCATCTACGGCGGCGACGGCCGGGATTACCTGGATGCCGGCTACGGCAACGACCTGATCTTCGCCGGCGACGGCGATGACGGCTTTTTCAACGAACCGGATCCGGTGACCGGGAGGCTGATCACCCAGGCGGTCGGCGGCGGCGCCGGCAACGATACCATTCATGGCCAGGAGGGGAATGACAAGCTGAAGGGCCAGTCCGGCGATGACTGGGTCTATGGCGGGCCTGGCAATGACAGTGTCGATGGCGGCGATGGCAACAATTTCCTGCATGGCGGCCCTGGCAACGACGTGCTGGACAGCGAAGTCGGCAACGACACGCTGCGGGGCGGCAGCGGCAACGACAGCCTGAGTTCCGGCCTGGGCGACGACCTGCTGTACGGCGGCCGCGGCAATGACGTCCTCAGTTCCGAGGATGGCAATGACACGCTCTGGGCCGGCGATGGCGATGATCTGATCTACACCGGCACCGGGGCAGCCGAGATTCATGGCGGCAGCGGCCGGGACACCATCATTGCAGGCCAGGGCAGTGACCGGATCTGGGGCGGTGATGATGCCGACTGGTTTGCCTTCAAGGGCGCGCGGGTGCAGAACGGCAATGACACGATCGAGGATTACCAGGACGGGCTCGACCGCATCATCATCGAGAAGAACGGCATGACCGCCTATGCACCCGGCGGCGCGGCAGGCACGGTCTACGCCCGCGATCTGGCCTCCGGCGACGTGATGCTCGACGTGGTGACCGGCAGCGGCTACGCCTTCGGAATCCTGATCCGCGACTGGGACGGCAGCCTGGATGCGGCCGATTTCAGCGCCAGCGATTTCCTGCTCAGCTGACCGGGCATAGCCGGGTGGCACTTTCACACTACCATTGCGGGAGGGGCATGGCCTGATCCCGTTTCTCTGACGCGTTTTCCGGGCTTGTCCGGCCGGCTGCAGCAGCCGGCGGTTCCAGACGACGGAGAGTGCCACGAGCTTGTTTGAGCCAAAAACAGTGCTTCACCCGGCCCCGCGGGCAAGGGGGACCGGGATGGGGGGGCTTTTGAAACGCAACCTCCGGCTGGTGCTGGCCGTCGCCGGCGCGGTGATGGGCCTTGCCGTCTACGTGCTGGAGACCGCAGAGCCGCAATATGCCGTGGAAGCCGCCCTCGCCCTGGATGACGGCAGCACGCGGATTGACCCCGGAACCTCCCTGATGCGCCGCAGCCGGATGACGCAGGCGATGGCGATGACCGAACTCGAGGTGCTGCGCTCCCGCAGCTTCGCCGCCGGAGTGGCCGGGCGGCTGGGGCTGGCTGCGGATCCGGGTTTCATGGCCAGGGCGGGCCTGTCAGGGCTGCCCCCCGCAGAGGCGGCGGCGGCGCATTTGATGGGCATCTATTCCGTCAGCCTGCGCCATCGCAGCCTGGTGGTTTCCATTCAGGTCCGCGATGCCGACGGCCCGCGGGCTGAGCGGATCGCCAATGGCATCGCCGCGGCCTATATGGAACAGACCTTGAGCGCGCAGCGGGCTGAGGCCGGCCGTTCGATCCGCTTGATGGAACGCCGGATATCGGATCTGAGCAGCGGGATTTCCGCCGCTGAACAGGAATTATCGGTATTGATGCGCGCCAACGGCCTGGATGACCGGGAGGCGCAGATGCAGCTGATCATCCAATTGCGCCAGGCCTATCAGAGGCTGGAGCAGCAGTCGGCCGGGGAAGATGCCGAAGCGCGGGCGAATGAAGAATTCGCCGGGCTGACGGCCGCATTGAAAGAGCGGGCCCGGGCCCTGCAGGCGCGCAAGACGCTGGAGCGCCGCCTGGAGGAAATGCGCAGCCGCCATGCGGCCCTGTCGCGGCAGCTCAGCACCTTGCGGAGCCAGGCGGATCTGATGGAGCCCGCGGGCCGCCAGATTGCCCGCGCGCAGGCGCCGCCTGCGCCGAATCTGCCCAATCGCAAGACCCTGCTGGCGGGCAGTTTGGTCATTGCGCTTTCACTGGCGTTTGTGGCGGTTCTGCTGCGGGAAGCGCTGGACGGCCGGGTCCGGGCCGGCCAGCCTGCCCTGCGCGGCGCAGTGCATTTCCCGCCGGTGCCGCGCGCGCGCCGGCGCACGGCACCGGAATTGACCGAGCTTCTCACCCGGAAGGGGCGGATGGGGGCGGCCGCGGTGGCCGCGCAGCAGATCCTGACCTTCCTGCGCTGCAGGGGCGGGGCAGCAGGCAGCGGCCTGGTGGTGCCTGTCACCTCAGTCCAATGCCTGGACGGGCGCAGCCTGGTGAGCATGTGCCTTGCCCTCTCGGCGGCCCGGGACGGCAACCGGGTGCTGCTTGTCTGCCTGGACGGCAGCGGGGATAAATGGTCCGCGGCGGGCGGCCTGCCGCGGTCCGGTCATGTGTTTGAGGATCTGCTCGAAGAGCCGGGGCTGATGATGGGGGAAATCCGCAAGGATCTGGACTGGCTGGACGTGCTGGTCCCGGCGGCCGGGTCGCAGGTGCCGCTTGAGTTCACGCACAGGCCGATGGGTGAGCGGGGCTTTGCGCTGCTCAGGCAGCGCTATGATCTTATCCTCATTGATACGCCGCCGGTTCTGGAAAGTGCGGCGGCCTCCCGGCTCGGGGCCGCCGCGCAGGTGCTGCTGCTGGTGGTGCGGGACGGCCGCACATCCGGCGCCGCCCTGTCGCAGGCTCTTGAGGTGCTGTCCCGGGCCGGGCCGCCGCCAATGGTGATCCTCAATACGGCGTGAGCCGCAGCCTGGGGGTGCCCGGCCGGCGGCCGGTTCGCGGCCTGAGTTAAACGGCCTTGAGGATGGCTGGTGCCAGTATGGGAAACGACGTTGGAACAGGTGATGCGTATGCTGGATTGCGGAGCTAGGCGGGCCGGCGCCTCCCGGGGGGCGCCATGAACACTGTGCTGCGCCGCCTTGTCCGCAACACTTCCTGGGTGTTCGCAGCACAAGCTGTCAGCGCCCTGCTGGGGGTGGCCAGCCTGGCGCTGATGGCACGGGGGCTGGGTCCGGCGGGACTGGGGGTGCTTGCAGCCTCCCAGGCCTATGTGCGGATTCTCGACCGGCTTCTGCGGCTTGAGCCCTGGCAGGCTGTTGTCCGGTTCGGAATCGAGGCGATTGAGGCAAGCGGGGCAAGCGGGCGCGGCCGGTTTCTGCAGCTTGTGAAACTCTCGGTGCTGATCGACCTGGGCGGCGGTCTGCTGGCGGGCTGTGCGGCTCTGGCTGCCGCGCCGCTGGCGGCCTCCTGGCTGGATTTGCCGCCCGAGGGAACGCGTTACCTGGAATTGCTGGCGGCCGGGCTGTTTGTCAATCTGCGTGCCACCGGGCTGGGGGTGCTGAGAGTGCTGGACCGTTTCGATATCCTGGGCAAGGCGGATGTGGCGGTGGCGGCAGGGCGGCTGGTCCTTTGCGCGCTGGTCTATGCCGCGGGTTTGGGCATCTGGGGGTTTCTTGCCGTGATGCTGCTGGAAAGCCTTGCCAACGGGCTGCTGGCGTTCTGGCTGGCGCTGCGGCTGCTGCCTCAGGAGGGGTATGCCGGACTGCGGCAGCAGCCGCTGGCCGGGGTGCTGGCTGCCAATCCGGGATTGATCAGATTGCTGTGGGCCTCGAACATCAATGTCATTCTGCGGCAGACGGGCCAGCGGCTGGATGTGCTGATACTGTCGGCCCTGGCCGGCAACAGCGCGGCGGGCAGCTTCCATCTGGCCCGCAGAATTGCTGAGGCCCTGGTCAAGTTCGGCAAGCCGCTGGTTCAGGCGATCTATCCGGAACTGTCCCGCAAATGGGCTGCCGGCGATGCTGCCGGCTTGCAGAGGCTGGCATTGGCCTGCTGCGCCATGATGGCCGCTGCCGGCGGCGGGCTGCTGCTGCTGCTGGGGCCTTACATGGCGGAATTGCTGCGCCGGTTTGCGGGAGCGGAGTTTGCCGCCGCCGCACCGGCAGCGACGGTGCAGATGGCTGCCGCGGGTTTGCTTGTGATGGGGATGGTCCTGGGCAATGCCCTGCTGAGCATGGACCGCGGCGGCAATCTGGTGCAGGTGGCATTTTTCTCCTTGCTGCTGTTTCTTGCGGCCATTGTGCCGCTGGTGCAGGTTTTCGGCCTCCTAGGGGCGGCGCTGGCGCATGCCCTTCTCGGGCTGAGCAGCTTCTCTGGCAATCTGCTCTTCTTGCGCAGAGGGGTGCAGGAGGCGTTGCAGCGGCAGCCTGCGGTGACGTTCACGAAGGGGCGGCGATGACCCGTTCTGCCTTGCCTCCCGCACAAGCCGCCTCTGCAGCGTCCCGGCAGGCCAGCCTGGCAAGGGCTGAATTCACGCTGGTCGCCGTGATGGTTTTCCTGTCGCCGGTGAACTATCTGAGGCTGAGCCAGGCTTACATCACCTTGAGCGATGCCTTTGCGGTTGCCTGCGTGCTCCTGATGCTGGCCGCCGGCCGGGTGCAGCTGCGGCCGCTGGGGGAGGCCAGCGGGCTGTGGTTCGGATCGGTCTTGCTGCTGCTCGCGGGGTTTGCCGGCGGATCCATCCTGCAGGGGGATGCGGTTTCCGGCGCGCTTGGCATATGCCAGTATTTTGTCTCCCTGGTTCTGCTGCCGATGCTGCTGCTGCGGCGCAGCCGGGCGGAGACAGTGCTTCTGATCAAACTTCTTATCCTGTCGCTGGTCCTCATTGTGATCCATGGGATCTACTATGTGGAGTTCCACCCGTCCGACTCCCGCTTCGTCTCGGGAAACGGACGGATGCGGTCCTTGATCCAGAGGACCAATGCCACCGGAACCATGATTGCCGCGGGGATCGTCTTTGCCCTGTGGCTGAGGTCGGTGCGCGCGCTGTCTCTTTGGCTGACGGTTCTGATCCTGCTGCTGCTGACCTGCGGGCTGCTGCTGACCGGGTCCAATACCGGTTTCCTGATCGCCAGTGCCGGGGTTGTCTGTCTGGCCCTGTGCAGGGGATCGCTGCGGCTGGCGGCCGCGGTGCTGCTGTTTGCGGCCGCGGCCGCCACCGCCGTCTATTTCTGGGGCGAGCAGTTCCTGCCGGAGGTCTTCCAGAAACGGGTGCTGGGGGCGCTGCGCAGCGGCAGCCTCATGCAGGCCGGCACTTTTGACGGGCGGCTGGAGCTGATGCGGGAAGCTGTGGCGCTGGCAAATGATACGATCTGGCTGGGGCTGGGGCTCGATCAATACAGGGTCGTCAGCGCCCATGGCGCGCCGGTGCACAATGCCTACCTTCTCGTCCTGGCCGAAGGCGGGCTGGTGTCTCTGCTCGGGCTGTCCGGGCTGCTGCTGAGCGGCATTTGGGTGGCCTGGCAGGGCCTTTTCGTGCGGGGCGACGTCAATGCGGCGGCCCTGACAGTGACGGTTGTGCTGATGCTGGCCCTGGTCCTGACAGGAGTCGCCCATTTCTATGCGCGTTTCTGGATGGTGCCCTGGTTCCTGGCGCTGGCCGCCAGCCTGGCGCCGGACCCGGCCCGCGGCGCTGCCCCGCCCGGCTGAGTGCCTTGGGCCGGGAGGCAAGCTGGACGGGGGGGCGGACCGGATTACACTTAGGTTTTGATTGCGGTTGATGAGTTTGGCTCCGCCTGCAGGCCCGGAGGGCAGTGCGGCAGGAGCATCGGAGGTGTTTCGTGGCGGTCAGGGTTCTGTTTCCCTTTGCGGGTGATACGGTGCTGGGCGGCAGCCATGTTTCGGCGCTGAAACTGGCCGCGTCGCTGGACCGCAGCCGTTACCAGCCGCATGTGCTGCTGCATCAGGCGGAAGGCGCCCCCGGTGCCTATGCCCGCAGCCTGGGGCTGGCGGTGGAGGTGCTGGAGGATGTGCCGCTGCTGGGCGCGCGGCGCAACCGGCGGCCGGGGGATGCCGGGGTGCTGGCCTATTTCCGGCGCAGCTGCCCGGCTCTGCGGGCGGTGCTGCGGCGGGTCCGCCCGGATATCGTGCACACCAACGAGGGCCGCATGCACGTCAACTGGATGCTGCCGGCACGGCGGGAAGGCTGCAGGCTCCTGTGGCATCACCGCCAGGATCCGCAGGCCTTTGGCGTCAACATGCTGGCACCGCTGTTTGCCGGCCATATCATCAGCGTCTCGCATTTTTCCAAGCCGGCGCGGCCGCTGTGCCCGGTGGCGCACAAACTGTCGGTGGTGCGCAGCCCCTTCGATGTTCCGCAGCCGGTGCCGGAGCGCAGCGCCTCCCGCGCCATGCTGCTGCAGGCGCTGGGGCTGCCGCCGGACGCGCTGCTGCTGGGCTATGCCGGCAATCTGAACACCCGCAAGCGGCCGCTGCATTTCGTCGAGGCGGTGCGGGCGGTGCAGGAGGCGCTGCCGCAGCGCCCGGTGCACGGGCTGCTGTTCGGCCGCCCCGAACAGCCGGAACAGCGGCTGGATGCCGCCTGCAGGGCCCGCGCCGAAGCCCTGGGCCTGGGTGCGCAGATCCACCTGATGGGGTTCCGCCGCGATATCGCGGCCTGCATGGCGGGGCTCGATGCGCTGCTGGTCACGGCGCTGAACGAGCCTTTCGGACGCACCCTGATCGAGGCGATGTTCCTGGGCACGCCGGTCATCGCCACCCGCCACGGCGGCAACCCCGAAGCGGTCACCGATGGCTGCACCGGGTTCCTGGTTGATCCGCAGGATCCGGCCGCCTTTGCGGCGCCCGTTGCGCGGCTGGCGGCAGATCCGGCACTGCAGGCGCGGCTCACCGCCGCCGCCCGCAAGGAGGCACTGGCGCAATACGGCACCGGCCGCCATGTGGCGGAGGTCTGCGAAGTCTACCGGCGCTTGCTGCCGCTGGTGCCGCCCGGGGGGCTGGCCAATGCCTGAGACGGGCCCCGATTTCCTGATCATAGGCGGCGCCAAATGCGCCACCACCTGGCTGCAGCGGGCACTGCAGCAGAGCCCGGAGATCGTGATGCCGGATCCAGAGCTGCATTACTTCTCGCGGGAATTCCGCCGCGGCCCGGACTGGTATGCGGCGCAATTCCCGCCGCGGGGGCCGGGGCAGCTCACGGGGGAGAAGTCCAACACCTATCTGACCGTGCCGGAGGCTGCCGCGCGGATCCATGCTGCCTGCCCGCAAGTGCGGCTGGCGGTGCAGCTGCGCGACCCGGTGGCGCGCGCCTATTCCGACTACTGCATGCTGCTGCGCCGCGGCGAGGCGGACCGGGATATCATCCGCTGGCTGGACCCGCAGCGCGCGGCCGCCGGGCGCTTCCTGCAGGACGGGCTTTACGGCCGGCATCTGAGCCGTTTCCTGGAGCTGTTTCCGCGCCGCCGGATCCTGCTGCTGCTCTATGAGGAAACGGTGCGCCATCCGCAGGTGCAGCTGGCCCGGCTGGCAGCCCATATCGGATGCCGCAGCGCCCTGCCGGCACCGCCTGCCGGAAGGGTCAAGGACCGCAACACGCCGGTGGTGCCGCTGCGGCTGCGGCAGCTGCTGAGCCCGGCGCGGCCCTGGCTGGACCGGATCCGTCACCGCATACCGCTGCGCCAGATCCGGGCCGCAGTGGCCCGGCCGGTGGATTATCCGCCGCTGCCCGCGGCGCTGGCGGCCGAAATGCGCGCTTTCTACCGCAGCGATACGGCCCGGCTGCAGCAGCTGATGGGCTGCGATCTGAGCGCCTGGAGCTGCGCCCCGGGCGCAGGGGAGGCCTACCGGGCATGATCCTGCATGTGATCACCAGCTTTGCCTCTCATGGCGGTGCCCAGACCATGCTGGCGCGGCTGCTGGCGCAGAGCCGGGAGCCCGTGCTGGTGGTGCCGCTGACCGAGGCCTCGCCGCGCAACATTGCGCTGGCGGATAATCCCAATGTCGCTTACGCGCCGCTGGGTGCGCGCTCGGCGCTGGCGATGCCGGGGGCCGTCTGGCAGCTGGCGCAGCTGATCCGCCGCCGCCGCCCGCGCGCCATCCTGTGCTGGATGTACCACGCCATGGCCATTGGCGCCCTGGCGGCGCGGCTGGCGGGCACCCGGGTGCCGCTTTACTGGACGGTGCGCCAGGCGCTGGACGATCCGGCGGCGCTCAGCCGCAGCACCCGCGCCGCGGTGCGCCTGTCGTGCAGCCTGTCGGGGCAGGCGGCCGGCATCATCTACAATTCGCAGCGCGCCCTGGAACAGCACGGTGCCTACGGGTTTGCGTCCGGCCGGGCGCTGATGATTCCGAACGGCTTTGTGCTGCCGCCCGCGCAGCCGCAGCCCGGCCCGGCCCGGGTCTTCGGCATCGCGGCGCGGCTTCACCCGCAAAAGGATCATGGCTGCTTCTTTGCCGCCGCCGCCCTTGCCCTGCAGCGCTGCCCGGAGCTGCGCTTTGCGGCAGCGGGCGAGGATGTGGAGGCCGGCAATCCGCAGATCCGCCATCTGCTGGCGCAGAGCGGCCTGCCGCCGGAGCGGATCGAACTCTGCGGCGAGCTGGCGGATATGGACGGGTTCTACCGCCGCATCGGTGCGCTGGTGCTGTCCTCGCGCACCGAGGGGTTTCCGAATGTGCTGGCCGAGGCGATGAGCCATTGCCGCCCGGTGGTCACCACCGACACCGGCGATGCCGCCGCGGTGGCCGGCCCGGCCGGGCTGGTGGTGCCGCCGCGCGATCCGGCGGCGCTGGCGGCCGCAATGGTGGAGATGGCGGGCTGGAGCCCGGAGCGCTACGCCGCTGCGGCGCAGCAGGCGCGGGCGCGGGTGGAAGAGCGTTACGCCCTGCCCGCCGTCGCTGCCGCCTTTGATGCGGTGCTGAACGGGGAGGCCCTGCCCTGTGCAGTGTGACCGGCATTGCCGCCTGCGGCCGGTTTGAAGCGGTCCCCGCCCGTGCGCGCCCGCGCTGCTGCCCAGGAGCGCCAGCCTGGCCCGAAGCTGAAAACTTGCTGTCCCGCCGGACCCTTCTATGTTGTAGGTGGCTAGGGTTTTCAGGTGGTCGGGGGTATGGCCGATTTTCACGCCAATGTGCCGGTTCAGAACGGTTCCGAGCGCGGTTTTGGTATCGTTTTTGCGGTGGTTTCCGGGCTGATCGGCCTGTGGCCGCTGCTGTCCGGCGGCAGCGTCCGGCTGCTGTTTCTGCTGATCGCGGCGGTGTTTCTGATCCTGGCCTTTGCGGCGCCGGCGGTGCTGCGCGGCCCGAACCGGCTGTGGTTCAGGTTCGGCATGTTTCTCGGCGCCATTGTTGCGCCGCTGGTCATGGCGCTGACCTTTCTGGCTGCCTTTGTGCCGATGGGCCTGCTGCTGCGGCTGCGGGGCAAGGACCTGCTGGCGCTCAAGCTGGAGCCGGAGGCCGAAAGCTACTGGATCGAGAGAGAGGCGCCGCCGAACAGCATGAAGCGCCAGTTTTAACGGTTATGGGTAAACGGGGGGAGCCTTATCCATGTCATTTGTGTCCGAGATCTGGCTGTTCCTGCGGCAGCGCAAGAAATTCTGGCTGCTGCCGATCCTGATCGTGCTGAGCCTGTTCGGCGCGCTGATCGTGCTCAGCCAGGGCTCCGCGGTGGCGCCCTTCATCTACACGCTGTTCTGATCCCATGACCTATCTGCTGGGGATTTCGGCACTCTATCATGACAGTGCAGCGGCGCTGCTGCGCGACGGCGGGATTGTTGCCGCTGCCCAGGAGGAGCGCTTCACCCGCCGCAAGCATGACCCGGGCTTTCCCGCCCATGCCATTGCCTATGTGCTGGAGGAGGCGGGCATCACCCTGGACCAGGTGGATCACGCGGTGTTCTACGACAAGCCGTTCCTGAAGTTCGAACGGCTGCTGGAAACCTATCTGGCGGTGGCGCCGAAGGGGTTCAATTCCTTCCGCATGGCGATGCCGGTCTGGCTGCGCGAGAAGCTGTTCCTGAAGGATCTGCTGACCAAGGAGCTGCGCCGCTGCGATGCCGGGTTCAGCGCTGAAAAGCTGCTGTTTGCCGAACACCACATGAGCCACGCCGCCAGCGCCTTTTACCCCTCGCCTTTCGAGGAGGCGGTGGTGCTGACGCTGGACGGGGTCGGCGAATGGGCCACCACCACCGTCGCCATCGGCCGCGGCCATGATCTGAAGATGGTGAAGGAGCTGCATTTCCCGCATTCGCTGGGGCTGCTCTATTCCGCCTTCACCTATTACACCGGCTTCAAGGTGAACTCCGGCGAATACAAGCTGATGGGGCTGGCCCCCTATGGCGAGCCGCGGTTCTATGAGCTGATCCTCGATCATCTGGTCGATCTCAAGGCGGACGGGTCGTTCCGGCTGAACCAGGCCTATTTCAACTACATCTCCGGCCTCACCATGACCGCGCCGGCGCTGGAAAAACTGTTCGGCGCGCCGGTGCGCAAGCCGGAAACCGATCCGCTGACCCAGTTTCACATGGATGTGGCCGCCTCGATCCAGAAGGTGACCGAGGAGATCGTGCTGCGGATGACCCGCAGCCTGGCGCAGGAATACGGCATTCCCAATCTCTGCATGGCCGGCGGGGTGGCGCTCAATTGCGTCGCCAACGGCAGGATCCTGCGCGACGGCGCCTTTGAAAACCTCTGGGTGCAGCCCGCGGCAGGTGATGCCGGCGGCGCCCTGGGGGCCGCCTATGCCGCCTGGCACCAGGAACTGCAGCAGCCGCGCCGGGTCAATGGCGGTGACGCCATGCGCGGCGCCTATCTGGGGCCGCAGTTTGCCGACAGCGAAGTGGCGGACGGGCTCAGCGCCGCCGGCGCCCGCTTCACCACCCACAGCAAGGACGAGCTGACCGGCCTGACGGCCCAGGCGCTGGCCGAGGGCAAGGCGGTGGGCTGGTTCCAGGGGCGGATGGAATTCGGGCCGCGGGCGCTTGGCGGCCGCTCGATCCTGGGCGATCCGCGCTCGCCTTCGATGCAGAAGATCCTGAACCTCAAGGTCAAGTACCGCGAAAGCTTCCGCCCGTTTGCGCCCTCGGTTCTGGCCGAGGACGCAGGCAGCTGGTTCGAACTGGACAGCTGCAGCCCTTACATGCTGCTGGTGGCCGGGGTGCAGCCCGGGCGGCGGCGGCAGATGAGCGCCGAGGAGGAGGCGCTGTTCGGCATCGACAAGCTGAACGTGGCGCGCTCGGAGATCCCGGCGGTGACCCATGTGGACTATTCCGCCCGGGTGCAGACGGTGCATGCGGAGACCAACCCGGACTACCATGCGCTGATTTCGCGTTTCAAGGCGCTCACCGGCTGCCCGCTGGTGGTCAACACCTCCTTCAACGTGCGCGGCGAGCCGATCGTCTGCACCCCCGAAGACGCCTTCCACTGCTTCATGGGCACCGAAATGGACCTGCTGGCCGCGGGCAACTGCCTGCTGCGCAAGGAGGACCAGGATCCGGGCCTGCGGGAGAATTACGAAACCAAATACGAACTGGACTGACCGGCACCGGCGCCGGCAAGCCCATCACCGCCAGGCAAGGAGACGCAGCATGGCACAGGGATCCGCAGGACAGGGGGGCGCCGGACGGCTGCTGTGCCTGATCCCGGCGGTCTATTTCCTGGCCATTGCCGCCTATGCGCTGCTGCATCCGGATCAGTTCTCCTCCGGGCTGCCCCGCTTCCTGCGCTATGTGGCAGCCCCGGGCGCGCTGGCGCTCGTTCTCGCCGCCGCCGCCTTCCTGCTGCCTGCCGCTGCCCGGCTGATGACCGGGCTCACCACGGTTTCGGTGCTGGCGGCGCTGTTCCTGTTCGAGGCCTGGCTGACCCTGCGCTATCTGCCTGCCCAGGCTGCGATGCTGGATCAGGGCGGTGCGCCCGGGGACAGCAGCCCCTATCAGCGCAGCCTGCCGCCGGCCTATACTTTCAAGGCGCTGAACGGCGAACTGGGCACCGAACGGCTGGCGCAGGCGGTGCTGGAAGGCACCCCCGGCGCGCCGGTGTACCTGTGCGGCCGCAAGGACGGGCCGGTCATCTACCAAGCGGGCCGCTTCGGCTTCCGCAACCCGGCTGCCGGCAGCGCCCGGCAGCAGCAGGCCAGCCTGCTGCTGCTGGGCGATTCCTTTGCCGAGGGCATGTGCCTGCCCGACGGCGAGGACCTGGCCAGCCGCCTGCGGCTGCACTTTCCCGGCCTGGTCAATACCGGTTCGCGCGGGGCCGGGCCGCTCTACGAGCTGGCAGTGCTGGGCCGCTACGGGCCAGTGCTGAAGCCGCAGCGCACGGTGATGGCCTTCTTTGCCGGCAACGACTGGACAAACCTGGAGCGCGAAGCCGCCCTGCCCTGGCTGGCCGAAGCATTGGAAGAAGGCGCCCGCTTCGGCCCGCCCGGCCGCCCGGCCCGCCAGGCGGGAGTGGAACAGGTGCTCCGCGGCTGGTGGCAGCAGAGCGGCCCGGCACTGCTGGAATATGCCAGCCGCCAGAAGATCCTGCGCAATTTCCTGGCGCTGCAGAAAACCGCGGCCGTGTTCGGGCTGCATTACCCGCAGGCGGCGCAGCCGATGCCGCTCTATGATGCGGTGCTGCAGCGCGCCGCAGAGATCACGGCCCAGTGGGAGGGCGAGCTGGTGGTCGTGTTCATTCCGATGGTGGAGCGGTTTCACGGGCTGCTGCGGCATGATTTCGTGCATGACCCGCTGCGCCGGGCCGTGCAGGCCGCCGCGGCGGAGGCCGGGCTGCAGGTGATCGATCTCACCGAGGGATTCGAAGCCAGCCCCGATCCCCGGGCGCTTTATGCACCGGATGCGCATTTCAGCGCCGCGGGCGCGGAACTGGCAGCGCAGATCATTGCCCGCGAGATGGGTGCCGGAACGGACAAGGCCGCCCGGCAGGGAAAGGGAAACCGGCCATGAAGATCCTGTCATTCAAATCCGGTCATGACGGCACCGTTGCCGGGGTGGACGCCGCCCGCGGCCAGCTGCTGTTTTCCTATGAGGCGGAAAAGGACAGCCACCCGCGCGCCGCGCCGGTCACCCCGGACACCTTCATCGACGCGGGCCTCTGGTTCAAGGAGCTGCCCGACGTGCTGGCGCTCAGCGGCTGGTCCGGCACCGGCAGCACCCATGCCACCACCGCCGGAGCCGGCTATTTCGGCACCGGGCCGGGCTCCGAGCGGATCGGCAAGAAGACCTTCTTCGGCAAGACGCTGGACTATTATTCCTCCACCCATGAGCGCGCCCATATCTGGAGCGCCTATGCGCTGTCGCCCTTCCCGCAGGGCGAGCCCTGCTACGTGCTGGTCTGGGAAGGCGTGCTGGGGGATTTCTACGAGATCACCGCGGATCTGGAGATCCGCCATCTGGGCCGGGTGATGGAGGCGCCCGGCGCCCGCTACGCCGCCCTCTACGGGCTGGCGGATCCCGCCTTTCAGCTGCCGCCCGGCCAGGGGCGGCAGCGGGATCCGGGGCGGCTGATGGCCGCCGCCGCCCTGGGCCGCAACGGTGCGGCGGATACGCAGGAACAAGCACTGATCACCCATCTGCTGGAGGCGCCGCTGGAGCAGGCGCTGGACAAGGTGCGGCTGGCCGCCTCGCCGCTCTGCAATGCCGGCATCCAAAGCCAGGCGCTGCGCGACATGGCGGTGAAACTGCAGGATGCGCTGTTCCGCCGGTTTCACGATTTCGCGGCACATACCCTCACCAAGGGCTATCCGCTGCTGATTTCCGGCGGCTGCGGCCTCAACTGCGGCTGGAACAGCCGCTGGCGCGAATGCGGGCTGTTCCGGGAGGTTTTTGTGCCGCCCTGCACCGGCGATTCCGGCTGCGCCATCGGCACGGCGGCGGATGCCATGCGCCATTTCACCGGCCGCGCCAAGCTGGACTGGAGCGTCTATTGCGGCCAGCCTTTCCTGGACGACCGGGCGGCGATGAACGGGGCGCTGAACGGCGCCCGGATGGAAGAGCTGAAGCTGGAGACCGTGGCGCAGGCGCTTCTGGAGGGCAAGGTCATTGGCTGGGCCCGCGGCAATTGCGAAATCGGCCCGCGCGCCCTTGGCAACCGCTCGATCCTGGCCGCCCCCTTCGAGGCGTCCATGCGGGTGCGGCTGAACCGCATCAAGGGCCGCACTGACGACAGCCCGGTGGCCCCCGCCTGCCTGGAAGAGGACGCCGCGCGGCATTTCAGCGGCCCGCTGCCCGCGCCGCATATGCTGGATTTCCACCAGGTTACCGACCCGCGGCTGCAGGCGGTCACCCATGCCGACGGCTCGGCCCGGCTGCAAACCGTCAGCCGCAGCCAGAACCCGGCGTTCCACGATCTGCTGACCGCCTTCAAGGCGCTGTCGGGGACCGGTGTGCTGTGCAATACCTCGCTGAATTTCCCGGAGGCCGGCTTCATCAACAAGACCAGTGATCTCTGCCATTACGCCCGCTCTGCAGGCCTCGACGGCTTTGTCGCCGGAAATACATTCTACGATGTAACATAAGCGCCCGCGCGCGCGGTTTCACGGCATTTGACAGGGGGAAGATCTGTCTCTGCCCGCTGCGGCGGCTCCTGGAGGGACAGGGGATGAAACAGGAGAGGAGCAGTTCCATGCGGACCCTTTTACGCACGGCGGCCCTGATCGGCCTCGCCACGCTGCTGCTGATCGCCGGGCTGGAGGGCGGCATCCGGCTGCTGGCGCCGCAGACCGTGCGCACCGCCTATCTGGAGGGCGGGCCGATGGCGCTGAAGGATCCGGTGCTGGGCCATGTCAACCGGCCCGGCACGCGGGCGCGGGTGCGGGCGCCGGAATATGATGTGGAATATGCCACCGACAGCCGCGGCTTCCGCACCGGCGGCGCGGCGGCAGAACCCGCCGCCGGCGCCGTCCGGATCCTGCTCCTGGGGGATTCCTTCACCTTCGGCGCCGCCAATGCGGTGCAGGACAGCTGGGCCGCCCTGCTGGAGCAGCGCCTTGCTGCCGGGGACCGCGCCGTCGAAATCATCAATGCCGGGGTGCCGGGCTATGACACGTCCCAGCAGGCGCTGTATCTGGAGCGGCTCTACGGCAGCCTGCAGCCGGATATCGTGCTGGTCAGCTTCATGACCAACGACCTGTTCGTGAACGAGCCTATTCAGCGCGCGCCGGACGGCACCGAAACCGCCCGCGGCGATGCCAGGGCGGTGATTGCCCAGGGCGGCCGGAAGCGCTCCTCGCTGCAGGCCGTCACCCTGCTCAAGCGGCTGCTGATGGAAAACGACAGCACCTATGTGCGGCTCTATCTGATGACGCCCAGGGCGGCCTTCTTCACCCTGCCCGCCTCGGATCTGGTGCAGCGCAAGATGGCGGCGACCCAGGCGCTGCTGCGGCGCATCCGTGAATTCTGCGCGAACCGGGGCGCCGCGCTGCTGGTGGTTTCGGTGCCGCAGCTGTTCCAGGTTTTTGCGGCGGCGGCGGACAGCCCGCCCCAGGGGGTGATCCCGGACCTGCCGGAGCAGGTGCTGGCGGATTTCGCGGCCTCTGAAGGGATCCCTTGGGTCAGCCTGCTGGATACGCTGGCGCAAAGCTACCAGCGCAGCGGCGCGGATCTCTATCACCGCTACGACGGCCATCTGAACGCGGCCGGCAACCGGGTGATGGCCGAAGCGGTGCATGCGGCGCTGCTGCCGCTGCTGGCAGAGCGGGAGACGGCGCAGAAGGCCGCCCTGGGCACGGAGGAGCAGCCATGAGCGCCGGCGCCGCCCCGGTGCGGGTGCTGATCTGTTCGGCGGGGCGCCGGGTGGAGCTGATGCAGCGGTTCCGGGCAGCCGCCGGGCGGCTGGGCCTGCCGCTGGAGGTTCTGGCCTGCGACCTGGATCCCGAAGGCAGTGCGGCCTGCGCGCTGGCAGAGCAGGCCTTTCAGGTGCCGCGCTGCGATGATCCGGGCTACGGCGCGGCGGTGCTGGAGGTGGTGCGCCGGACCGGGGCGCAGCTGGTGGTGCCGACGATCGACCCGGACCTGATGCCGCTGGCCCGCGCCGCGGAGGACTTTGCGGCGCTGGGGGCGCGGCTGCATGTGTCGCCGGTGCCGGTGATCGCAACGGTGCGCGACAAGCTGCAAACGGCGCAGGTGCTGGGCGCGGCCGGGGTACCGGTGCCGCGCACCCTGGACCGGACCGGGCTGGAGGCGGCGCCGGAGGCGCTTGGCTGGCCGGTCTTTGCCAAGCCTTCGGGCGGCAGCGCCAGCCGCGGGCTGCAGGTGTTCGAACAGCTGCAGGATCTGCCCGCCAGCTTCCCCGAGCCGATGATCTTCCAGGAGCTGCTGGCAGCGCCGGAATACACCGTCAACATGTTCGTCGACAGCCAGGGTGTCCTGCGCACGGTGATCCCGCATCTGCGCCAGAGGGTGCGCGCGGGCGAGGTGGAAAAGGGCATCACCGAACGGCGGGCGGATCTCCATGCAATTGCCGAAGGCATCCTGCGGGCGCTGCCCGGCTTGCGCGGCGTGGCCTGTTTCCAGGTGCTGAGCGCAGCGGACGGCCAGCCCAGGGTGATCGAGATCAACGCCCGCTTCGGCGGCGGCTACCCGCTGGCGGATGAGGCCGGCGCCTGTTTCGCCCAATGGCTGCTGGAGGAGGTCTCGGGCCTGCCCTGCAGCGCGCATGACAACTGGCGCGAGGGCGTGCGGATGATGCGCTATGACAGCGCCGTCTACCGGGGCTGACGGCCATGGGCGGCAGGTCTGGCATGGGCCGCGCGGCGCCGGGCTGGATGGTGGTCTTCGACCTGGATGACACGCTGTATCTGGAACGCGATTTCGCCTTCAGCGGTTACCGCCATCTGGAGCAGGTGGTGGCCGCGCAGTCCGGGGTGCGGGGGTTCGGCGCCGCCTGCCGCACCTTGTTCGAGGCCGGGGTGCGGCGGCATGTCTTCGACCGCGCCTGTGCAGAACTGGGGCTGGCTGCGGGGCCGGAACGGATTGCGCAGCTGGTGGCCGGGTACCGGGGCCACAGGCCCGAGATCGCGCTGTGCCCGGATGCGGCGCGCTATCTGGCACAGGCGCCCGGGCCGCTGGGCCTGATCACCGACGGGCCGGAAACCATGCAGCGCAACAAGATCTCAGCACTTGGATTGCAGGCTCTGATAAAGCATATCCGGCCCACCGGCGCCTGGGGGGCGGGCTATGGCAAGCCGCATCCCCGCGCCTTCCGGGAAATGGAAGACAAGGCGCCGCGGGGCGCCCGGCTGGTCTATGTCGCTGACAACCCGGCCAAGGATTTCGTGACCCCCAGGGCGCGCGGCTGGGCCGCGGTGCAGATCCTGCGCCCCGGGGCGGTGCATGATCCCGAGCCCCCCGGTGCCGGTCATGCGGCGCATCTGCGGATTCAGAGCCTGGATGAACTGGACCCGGCGCTGGCCGCCTGGGCGGCCTGAGCGGCCCCGGGCCCCGCAACCCCCGCAATGACCTGATCCCAGTCCGCCAGCACCCGGTCCGGCGCCAGCCGCGCCCAGGCCTGCGGCGCCATTGCCGACATGCGCTGCCGCAAGCCGGGATCGCGGGCCAGGCGGATCACCGCGCGGGCCAGGGCGGCAGGATCCTCCGGCGGCACCAGCAGCCCGTTCTGGCCGGAGCGGATCAGCTCGCGCGGGCCGTAGTCGCAGTCAAAGGCAACCGCCGGCAGCCCGTGCACCGCCGCCTCTGCCAGCACATTGGGAAACCCTTCATAGCGCGAGGACAGAACCAGCATGTCGGCCGCGCCGATCCAGCCCCCGGGCTGCGGGCACAGGCCGGGCAGCGACACGCAGGACTGCAATCCCAGCCGGGCGCGCAGCTGCTCCAGCCGCCCCCGCTCCGGGCCCTCGCCCCAGATGGTGAGCCGGGTGGCGGGCAGCGCTGCATGTATCTCCTGCATCGCCTGCAGCAGCAGGTCGAACCCCTTCTGCCGGTCCAGCCGCCCGGCGGCCGCCAGCTGCAGCCCGTCCCGTCCCGGATCCAGCCGCGGTGCGATGCCGGCATAGGGGGCGCAGGGGTTGGGGATCACCCGGGCACGGGCGCGCAGGGCGCAGGGCAGCGCCTCGCGGGCGCGCTGGGTCTGCATCACCACGGCGGCGGCGCGGCGCGCCAGCAGCATCTGCGCCTGCCGCCAGGCCGGGTGCCCGCCCTGCGCCTGCGGATTGTTGCGCTCCGATATGATCACCGGGCAGGACGGATGCAGCGTGGCCGCCGCCGCCAGGGTCAGCACGTTCACCTTGGTCAGGAAGGCCACCGCCGCATCGGGCCGCACCCGGGCCAGGGTGCTGCGGATGTGGCGGAACCGCTGCCATTGCACCGGCCCTCTGCCCCGCCCCGCCCCGCCCTGCCCTGCCTGCGGCGGCACATGCAGGGCCACCTGCGGCGGGTATTCGAAATAGGAGCCTTCGGCAGGCATCGACAGCGCCGCCGCATGCACCTCGTCGCCCCGGGCGGCACGGTGGGCGGCCAGCATTGCCATCACCTTCTCGGCGCCGCCGGCCCCGAAGCCGCCCTGGATCAGCAGCAGCCGCATCGCGCGCTCCCTCCCGGCCCGTTCAATGACTGCTGCGCTGGCGCAGCCGGCCCGGCGGCGCGCCTTCGGAGGGGGGGCGCGGCCGTGGTCTGCGCGGCAGCTCTGCCTGCGGCTGCGGCAGCGCCGCCGGGCGGGCGCTGTGGAACTCCGGCGGCGCGTTCAGCTCCCGTTCGATCAGCGGCCGCTGCAGATCCTTGGACTGCAGGAAGATCCGCCCGATGTATTCGCCGATGATGCCAAGAAACATGGCGTTGAGGGTGATCGACAGCAGCAGCAGGATGGTGGTGGTGGCAAAGCCCGCGGGCCAGTCCTGGCCGAACACCACCTTTGCAATCACATAAAAGATCATCAGCAGGAAGGTCAGCAGCCCGGCAGTGAGGCTGATCAGCGAGGCCAGCCGCAGGGGCAGCAGCGAATGATTGATCAGCCCGTCCACCGCCAGCGACAGCATCGCCCGGAACGGAAACTTCGACTCTCCGGCGGTGCGGGCGGCGCGGTCGTACTCGAACCCCGCCTGGCTGAACCCCATGCCGCTGATCATGCCCCGCACATAGGGCGAGCGGTCGTTGGAGCGGCGCAGCTCATCCAGGATGCGGCGGTCGCTGAGGCGGAACTCGCCGGCATTGCGCGGCAGGTCGTCCTGGCTGATCATGTCGATCAGCGCATAAAAACCGCGCCGCGCGGCCGCCACCAGCACCCCGTCGGGCAGGCGGCGGCGGATGCCATAGACCACGTGATGGCCCTGGCGCCACATTTCCAGCATCCGCGGGATCAGCTCGGGCGGGTCCTGCAGGTCGCAGTCCAGCTGCACCGCGCAGTCGCCCCGCGCCGCCCGGTAGGCGGTCAGCACAGAGGCCTGGTAGCCGACGTTGCGGGAAAAGCGGATCACCCGCACCCGCGGGTCGGCGGCAGCGATCTCCGCCAGGATCGCAAAGGTGCGGTCGCTGGAGTGATTATCGGTGAAGATGATCTCCGGGGTGCAGTCCGGCAGCCCCTCGAACACCGCGGCGACCCGCTCATAGGCGGTGCGCACGGTCTGCTCCTCGTTCAGCGCCGGGATCAGCACCGACACCAGCGTCAGGCCTGTTTCCGGTCCTGTTTCTGCGCCCCGGCCGGGGTCTGCAGCATCTGTTGTTCCCATTGCAATATCCTTTCAAGCCCTTCGGCAAGGGTGAATTGCGGCGCCCAGCCCAGGCGGCTGCGGATCCGCGAGGTATCCGTGTGCAGCAGGCTGCCTGTGCCGCGGCCCGCTGCTGCCTCCGCCGGGAGGCGGATCAGCGCCTGCGGCGCCTGCGCCAGCCGGGCCATCAGCGCCGCCAGCTCTGCCATGTCCGGGGCCAGGCCGCTGCCCAGGTTGACCACCGGCCCGGCGGCGGCAGGCCGGGCGGCAATGGCCAGCAGCCCGGCCACTGCGTCCTCGACATGGATCAGCTCGCGGCGGCTGTGCGGGCTGCGCAGCTCTGTCACCCGGCCCGCGGTCAGGTTGCGGGCCAGCTGCGGGATCAGGAAATCCTGCGACTGGCCGGGCCCGTAGGTCAGCGCCAGCCGGGCGGTCGCCGCCGCAAACGGCAGCCGCGGCTGCGCCATCTCAAGATAGCGGGTGGCGGCCAGCATCGAGGCCCCGTAGGCATTCAGCGGCGCCTCGCGGGCGGTTTCGCTGAACCGCTCCGGCCCGGCGCCGTATTCGGCAATGGTGCCCAGCCGCACCAGCACTTGCGGCGGCTCCGCCGCGGCGGCGGCTGCACCCAGCAGCGCGGTCAGCGGCAGCAGGTTGTCCCCGATGCTGCGGCCCAGATCCTCCAGCCCCGGCTCCGCCCGGAACCGGGTGGCGGCGGCGGCGTGGAACAGGATCTGCGGCCGTGCCGCCGCCAGCGCTGCCGCCAGTGCCGCCGGGTCCTGCGGCGGCGCCCGCAGCAGCTGCAGCTGCGGTGCAATGCCCTGCAGCCGGTCCAGCCGCGAGGCCGGGCGCAGCAGCACGCTGACCGCGTCGCCGCGCGCCAGGCAGGCCCGCGCCAGATGCGAGCCGATGAAGCCGCTGGCCCCGGTTATGAGCACCCGTGCCACCGCCCGCCCTCAGGGAATGATCCGCGGGCTGGGCAGCGGCACGATGAACTTGCCGCCGCGGGCCTCGAACTCCGCCATCTGCTCGCGGATTTCATCAAAGAAATTCCAGGCCAGCACCAGCAGGTAGTCGGGCTGCCGCTCCGCCACCGCCTCCGGCCCCAGCACCGGGATCATCATCCCCGGCGAATAGAGCCCCTGCTTCAGCGGGTTGCGGTCGGCCAGGAAGTCCAGCGTCTCCGGGCCGATGCCGAAATAGTTCAGCAGCGTGTTGCCCTTGGCCGGGGCGCCGTAGCCGGCAATGCTCTTGCCGCTGGCCTTGAGCCCCTTCAGGATCCGGGTCAGCACTTCGCCCAGGTCCTGCACCCGGCCGGCAAAAGCCTCGTAGCTTTCGCGCCGCAACAGACCGGCGGCCCGTTCTTCTTCCAGCATCTGTGCCACCACGGGCGCAGGGTCCGCCTGCAGCGCCGCGGGCTGCAGGAACACCCGCATCGAGCCGCCATGCACCGGCAGCCGGGTGACATCCACCACATCCAGCCCCACCGCTTCGCCCAGCCGCACGATCGACAGCAGGCTCAGCTCCGACAGGTGCTCGTGATAGACGTTGTCGAATTCGTTGGTCTCCAGGATGGTCTTGCCCCAGGGCACCTCGATGATGAAGGTGCCGCCGTCTTCCAAAAGCGCCAGCACCCCGGTGCAGAAGCCATGCAGGTCATCGATGTGGTTGAAGGTGTTGGTGGTGGTGATCACCCGGGCCGGGCCTTCGGCGGCGCGGACCCGCGCGGCGGTCTCCGGGTTGAAGAAGGCGGTGTCCACCCGCACCCCGCGCTCTGCCGCGATCACCGCCAGATTGGCAGCCGGATCAATGCCCAGGGTGCGGCCGCCCTGCGCATTGGCATGGCTGAGCATCAGCCCGTCGTTGCAGCCGATATCGACGATCAGCCCGGCGCCTTCGCCGCGGCCTGCGCGCGCCACGGCCACCTGCGCCAGCTCCGCGAAATGGCTGTGCATGGTGGCCGCGCCCGAGGGCACATAGAGATAGTTGGTGAAGAAATCCGGCGGCACCTGGTCGGCCACCTGCAGCAGGCCGCAGTCGAGGCAGGCCTGGGCATTGAGCGCAAAGGCCGGCTGCGGCTTGCCCCGGTCCTCAGGGCGCACGAACATGTTGGCGGGCGGATGCGCCCCCATCGGCAGCACCAGCATCAGATTGGACGAGCGGCAGCAGCGGCAGGCGGTCAGCACTGACGGGCGCGCAGGCGGGCGGGTGGCAGGCGGGCGGGTGAAGGTCCGGTTCATGAGGCAATGTCCTTCTGGAACGGGGCCGCGAAGCGGCTGAATGTGTCATGCATGTAGGCAATCTGCGCCGCCTCCAGCCCGTGGTGGCAGGCCAGCAGGATGCCGCCCTCCATCACCCGGTCGGCCTGCGGGTAGCCGCCCGGCGCGGCCCGGTGCGCCACCCCCTGCATGGCCGGCTGGCGCAGGATGTTGCCGGTGAACACCGGCCGGGTCTGGATGTCGGCCCGCTCCAGCGCGATCTGCAGCTCTTTGCGGCTGAACGGCGCGTCTGCGCGCAGCGTCAGCGGGAAGGCCAGCCAGCCGGTGCGCGACTGCGGCAGCTGGCGGGGCAGGACAAACCAGTCCCTGTACTGGGAAAAGAACGCCAGATGGGCTGCGAAATTCTGCTCCCGCGCGGTGATGTTGCGCTCCAGCTTGCCCAGCTGCACCAGTCCGAAGGCGGCGCTGATCTCGGACGGCTCCAGATTGTAGCCAAGTGCCTCGAACAGGAATTTGGCGTCATAATCGATGCCGTCGACACGGGCGCTGAAGCGGTTTTCCAGCTTCTCGGATTCTTCGAACAGCGAGGAGGTCCGCCCCCAGGAGCGCAGCAGCAGCGCCTGCCGCCCCAGCCGGTCCTCATTGACGCAGAGCATGCCGCCGTTGCCCGCGCCGTTGATCACATGGGAGCCGTAGAAGCTGGTGGTGGAGACATCGGACCAGGTGCCGGTGCTGGTGCCGCCGATGGCGGCGCCCAGGGTGTCGGCGCTGTCCTCGATCACCTTCAGCCCATGGGCATCGGCAATCTGCCGGATCCGCGGCCAGTCCGGCAGGTTGCCGATCAGCGACGGGATCATCAGCGCCGAGGTCCGTTCGGTGATCATCGCCTCAATCGCGCCGGCATCAATGTTGTAGGTGCCCTCCTCCACATCCGCGAAGGCCGGCACCAGCCCCTGGCGCACCAGCGGCGCCACCGTGGTGGCAAAGGTCAGCGCCGGGGTGATCACCTCGCTGCCCTTGGGCAGGTCCAGGATTTCCACCGCCAGGTAATTGGCAGAGGAGCCGGAATTCACCATGATCCCGTGGCGCTTGGCAAAGAGCGCCGCCACCTCCTGCTGCATCTGCCGCACCCGCGGCCCCATCTGGGTCGAGGTCTTCAGCACCTCGACAACCGCATCGATCTCTTCCTGGCCGTGCACTGTCTGGCCGTAATTCACACGCATTGAAATCATCCCCCTCAAACCGTCTGTGCGCGGCGCCCCCGGGCCGCTTGCTGCTATTGCGCGGCGGGCTGCCGCCGGATCCCTGTTCTGTCTGCATCTGCCGCCATCAGGCTGCTGTAGCGGCTGATCTGCGCCCGGCTCAGCGCCGCCATGCCGGTGCCGCCGTCCTGAAACGCCCGGTACCATTCAGCTGTCATCGCCGCCGCCTCCGGCAGTGCCAGCTGCGGCTGCCAGCCCAGCCGCAGCCGCGCCCGGGTGCTGTCGAGCCGCAGCAGCCCGGCCTCATGCGGGCCGTCTTCTGCCGGGCTGAAATCCATCTCCGGCGCCCCCGCCCCCCAGGCCGCGCAGAAGAGCGCCGTCAGCTCCCGCACGGTGACGGTGCCCGCCAGCGGCGGGCCGAAATTCCAGGCCCCGGCAAACTCTGCCCCCTCCGGCCCCAGGAGCCGCGCTGCCAGCGCCAGGTAGCCCGACAAGGGCTCCAGCACATGCTGCCAGGGCCGCACCGCCTGCGGGCTGCGGATCTGCAGCGGCTGATCCGCAGCGGCAGCACGGGCCAGATCGGGCACCAGCCGCTCCGCGCCCCAGTCGCCGCCGCCGAACACATTGCCCGCCCGGGCGGTGGCCAGCTGCGGCCCGTCCGGGGCGGCAAAGAAAGCATTTCTGTAGGCCCCCGCCACCAGCTCGGTGCAGGCCTTGGAGGCGCTGTAGGGATCATGGCCGCCCAGGGGGTCGCTCTCGCGGTAGCCCCAGTCCCATTCCCGGTTCTCGTAGCATTTGTCGCTGCTGACCACGACGGCGGCCTGCAGCGACGGCATCCTGAGTGCTGCATCCAGCACATGGGCAGTGCCGCCGGCATTGGTCTCGAAGGTTGCGGCCGGCGCCTGGTAGGACCGGCGCACCAGGGGCTGCGCAGCCAGGTGGAACAGCACCTCCGCATCCGCCCCCGCCAGCGCTTCCGCCAGCGCGCCGGGATCGCGGATATCGGCAATCCGGCTGTCCAGAGCCTGATCCAGCCCGCAGGCGGCAAAGAAGGACGGGCCCGGCTCCGGCGCCAGCGCCAGCCCGGTGACCCGGGCCCCCAGCTGCTGCAGCCAGAGGCACAGCCAGCCGCCCTTGAAGCCGGTATGGCCGGTGACCAGCACCCGCCGCCCGGCAAAGACGCCGCCGAAACCGGGATCCGGACCCTCTGCCATGCGCGCCGCCTCAGATTGCCACGGCGGGGAACGCCGCGCCGGGCCTGTCTTCGAACCGCATCCAGGGCGGCACCTCCTCGTCGCACATGGCGTTGAGGCTGTTGCGGTCGCGGATGGTGTCCATCGGGTGCCAGAAGCCTTCGTGGCGGTAGGCCATCAATTCGCCGTCGCGCGCCATCTGGGTCAGCGGCGACTGCTCCAGCGGCTCCATGTCGTCGACCATATAGTCCATCACCCCGGGCTCGAAGACGAAGAAGCCGCCGTTGATCCAGGTCTCGCGCTTGCGCACCTTCTCGGTGAAGGCATCGACCCGGTCGCCCTTCAGCTCGATATTGCCGAAGCGGGCGGGCGGCTGCACCGCGGTGACCGTGGCCAGCTTGCCATGCGACTTGTGGAAGTCGATCAGCGCCGCGATGTCGACATTGCCGAGCCCGTCGGAATAGGTGCACATGAAGGTCTCATTGGGGGTCAGCCAGTCGCGCAGGCGGCGGATCCGCCCCGAGGTCATGGTATGGGCGCCGGTGTCCACCACCGAGACGTTCCAGCCGCCGGGGCGGGACGGGATCAGCCGCAGCTTTCCGGTGTCGACCGAGACGCTGATGTTATTGGCAATCAGATGGTAATTGGCAAAGAACTGCTTGAGCAGCAGTGCTTTGTAGCCCGCCGCCACGATAAATTCCTGATGGCCGAAATGGCTGTAGATATCCATCACCCGGGCAATGATCGGGCGCCCCCCCACCTCGACCATCGGCTTGGGTATGGACACGGTTTCCTCAGCCAGCCTGGAGCCAAGCCCGCCGGCCAGAAGCACGCATTGCATCGGTAATCCCTCCACTCGTCAAAATACATCTCCCGCGCCTGCGCCCGGGCCCCCGCCCCGGCCTGCTCTGCCTCAAACCCCTCATTCAGCGCCGCTGCAGCTTCACGGCTGCTTGTGCGGCGGGCACAGGAACAGCTGTCCGGTGCCGTATCTGTTGGCCAGATCCCCCGGCCCTTCTCTTTGCCCTTCTTCCGGCCTCTCCCCGGCCGGGATCCTGCGGCAGCCCCGCGCCAGCGCATAGGCCAGCAGCGGTTTCTCCAGCTCCGGCGCGTAGCCCAGCAGCAAGGCGGCGGGCGGATCGGCGGCAAACAGCGCCTCCAGATCCTCAGGCCCCGCCATCCGGTAATGGCGCCGCAGCTCTTCTTTCAAATAGGGCGAAATCCGGTAAGCAAACTGCCCGGTGGCAAATTCCGCATATACCGGCAGCCCGGCCTCCAGCGGGTAGACCGGCATGAAGGTGGCGATGGGCCCTTCCGGCGCGCCTGCGCGGGCCAGCGCCTGGCGCAGCGCGGCGCCGCCGCGCACGGCCTTTGCCCCGGCAAATTCCCCGGGCCGGGCCAGCGCCGCCAGGCCGCCGCCCAGCCGCGGCGCTCCCAGCGCCAGGCAGACCAGTGCCGCGCCGCCCAGAAGCGGCAGCAGCCCGGCCTGCACCGGCGCCTCCAGCCGCCGCCACAGCAGCGCCGCCAGCAGCACCAGCACCGCCAGCGGCGGAATGTAATACTGCACAAAGCCCGGCGCGGGCAGCAGGCTCATCGCCGCCGCCAGGACCAGCGCGGCCCCCAGCACCAGGATCTGGCCGCCGCCCTGCGGCGGGGTCCTGCGGCTGCTGCCGCGCGGCGCGGCCCACAGGCAGCAGGCCAGCAGCAGCGCCAGCACCAGCGCGCTGCCGGACAGCCAGGTCTCCTGCGCCAGCTGCAGCCGCGCGCCCAGCCCCAGCGCCAGCCCCGGCTCCGCCGCCGCATGGTCCAGCCAGTAGGCCTTGTGCGGCCCGGTGTGGAACCCCGCCACATGGGCCAGGAAGCTGGCGGGATCGCGCAGCAGGTACCAGAACAGCGGCAGCGCCCCCAGGATCCCGCCGCCATAAAGCGGCAGCACCACCTGCCGCAGCCGGCGGCGCAGCGGCAGCGCGGCGGGCAGGAAAAAGGCGCCGACCGCCGCCGGCGGGATGAAGACCACGGCGCTGGCTTTCATGCCCGCTGCCAGCGACAGGCACAGCCCGGACAGCAGCAGGCCTGCGCGGCCCGGCTCAGGTTTCAGCGTCTCCTGCACGAACAGCCCCAGCCCCCAGAGCGCAAAGGGCAGCGGCAGCAGGTTGTTGGTGGCGCTCATTCCGGCCTGGGTCAGCAGGGGCGTGCAGGTGATCAGCATCAGCGGCAGCAGCAGCGCCAGCGCCCTGGAGCGCCCCAGCCGCCAGCCGGCCCAGGCGGCGCCTGCCAGGAGCAGCAGCCAGGCGCAGAACACCGCCAGCCGTGCCGCGCCAAGCAGGCCGAAGCCGCCGGACAGCTGGTGAAAGCCCCAGAACAGCCAGGCGCTGTCCGGCACGTGGTTGTAGAAGACATCGCGGTAGAGCTGCAGCTCCGGCAGCAGCGCGGCGGGCGGCACATAAAGCGTCTCGTCCCGGCGCAGCCCATAGGCCATCAGCCGCCCGAACAGCCCCGCCAGCAGCAGCGCTGCCGCCAGCGCTGCCAGCACACCCCGCAGGCGCATCCTGGCCCGCCCTCCGGACACAGGCCTGGCGGCAGGCCCTGCGGTGCGGCTTGCGCCCGGTGCCTCCAGCAGGCTCACCGCCGCCTCCCCGCGGCCCGGGGCGGCACTCCCAGTGCCAGCGACACCAGCACAAAGGTGAGCGCCGCGGCAGGCGCCAGCGCCAGCGCCTGGGCCGCATAGGGCCCGGCGCCCGCGCTCAGCAGCAGCTGCAAGAGCCCCGCGTTGAACCCGTAAGCCACGGCATAGGCCAGTGCGTAGGGCGGCAGCTGGCCATAGCCCGAAACCCCGAACACCAGCCGCGCATGCAGCGTGTAATTCCACAGGATGCCGAGGGCGAACTGCCCCGCCAGCGCCGCCTGCGGCGGCAGGCCTGCACTCAGCCCCAGCGCATAGACGCCATAGCCGAAGGCGGTATTGGCCAGCCCCGCCAGCAGGAAGCGCAGCATCCGCGCCCGCGGCGGCGGCCGCGAAAGGGCCCGCGCCCGCATCATTGCGCGGCCAGCCCGGGCGGGTGCAGCGCTGCGGCAGGCGCCCCGGGGGCGGCCGCAGGCTCGATCCCCATATGCTGCATCAGCAGATGGTTGACGCGGTGCACATCATAGACACGGCAGGCCCGGTCCCGCGCCGCCGCCCCCATCCGGCGGGCCAGCGCCGGGGTGCGGATGAAGGCCTCCATTGCCGCTGCCAGCGCTTCGGGGTCGTTCTGCGGCACCGTCAGCCCGGCGGCGCCGCCCAGGGTCTCGCCGCAGCCGGGCGCATCGGTGGTGATCACCGCCCGCCCCGAGGCCATCGCCTCGAGGATCGAGCGCGGAATGCCCTCGCGCAGCCGGGTCGGCAGCACAAAGACGCTGCAGCCCTGCAGCCAGGGGCGCACATCGCGGGTGAAGCCGACCTGTTCCATCAGCCCCTCCGCCTGCCAGCGGGCCAGCTGCTGCGGATCAATGGCATCGGGGTTGCTGTCGGCACCGCCCAGCACCTGCAGGCGGAAACTCAGCTGCTTCTGCCGCAGGATCCGGGCGGCGGCGGCCAGCACTTCCAGCCCCTTGCTGCGCAGCAGCCGCCCCGCAAACAGGAACTGCTGCGGCCCGGCGGGCAGCGGCGCAGGCGCAAACCGCGCGGTGTCGACGCCGGAGCCGGGCACATCATGCAGCGGCACCTGCGGCGGGATCAGCCGGAAGCGGCGGATGTCGGCGCGGTCGGCGCTGTTGTAGCAGAAGGCCGCGGTCAGCCGCCGCAGCGCCAGCCGGTGCAGCAGCACCGCAACGGCGCGCACCCGCCGCCGCCGCCCGCGCGGCCGGGCCTCCATGAAGCCGTAGCCAAGCCCGGTGAACAGCGCATAGCGGCGCGGCACACCGGCCAGCTGTGCGGCCAGGCAGCCGTACAGGATCGGCTTCATCGTATAGGCCAGCACCAGTTCCGGCCGCTGCTGCCGCAGGACCGCCCAGACCGCCCGCAGGCAGGCCAGGTCGCGCAGCGGGCTGGTGCCGGTGCGCTCCAGCGGGATCTCCTGCCAGGCGATGCCCTCAGCCTCCAGCACCGCGGCGGTGGCGGCATCGATCTGCGCCGCCAGCGCCAGCACCGCATAGCCGTTGGCCTGCAGCCGCCGCATCAGGTCGAGCCGGAAATTGACCAGCGAATAGCCGAGGCTGCCGATCACCACCGCCCGCTGCTGCCGGGTCATTGCCGCGCCTCGCGGCGGCGGCGGCCGGCGCCCGGCGCGGCCGGCACCGAGGGCAGCGTGCCGGTGCGCCGCCGCGGGCCGGATTTCGGCGGCAGCGGCGGCGGATTGCTGTAGCCCGGCACCAGGTCCTGCAGCAATGCGCGGACCGCGCTGCTGCGGCCTGCGCGGGCGGCCTGCTCCAGCTTCAGTATCATCGCCCGGAGCCGGGAAATCGGCACCCCGTCGGGACGCGCCGCGCTGATCCCTGGAATGCCGGGGTCGCGGCGTTCCTCACTGGCGTCGAACAGCTCCTCGAACAGCTTTTCACCGGGCCGCGGGCCGATGAACTTGATCTTGATGTCCTCATGCGGGGTGCGCCCGGCGAGCCGGATCATCCGCTCCGCCAGATCGGTGATCTTGACCGGCCGCCCCATGTCCAGGACGAAGATCTCGCCGTGGCTCATCTCCAGCGCCAGGCCGCTTGCGGCGGCGACCAGCGTCAGCTGCACCGCCTCGCGGATGGTCATGAAATAACGCTCCATCCGCGGGTCGGTCACGGTCAGCGGCCCGCCCGCCGAGATCTGCCGCTGGAACAGCGGGATCAGCGATCCGGAGGAGCCCAGCACATTGCCGAAGCGCACCGAGAAGAAGCGGGTGTCCTCGCCGGTCTCATTGGTGACCCGGTCCTGCGCCTGCACATAGAATTCCGCCACCCGCTTGGTGGCGCCCATCACATTGGTGGTGTTCACCGCCTTGTCGGTGGAGATCTGCACCATGGCGATGGCGCCGCAGCTGCGCGCCGCATCGGCCACGTTGCGGGTGCCGATCACATTGGTCAGCACGCCTTCGCAGGGGTTCTGCTCGACCAGCGGCACATGTTTCAGGGCGGCGGCGTTGAACACCAGTTCCGGGCGGTGGCGGGCAAACACCGCCTCCACCCGCGCCGCATCGCGGATGCTGCCGACATAGATCCGGCGCGGCACTTCGGGGAAGTTCTGATCCAGATCCATGCCGATGGTATAGGCGTTCAGCTCGCAGTGATCGAACATCACCAGCTCGGCCGGCTTGAACGACGCGATCTGGCGGCACAGCTCCGAGCCGATCGAGCCGCCGGCGCCGGTGACCAGCACCCGCCGCCCGGCCAGCAGCTGGCGCAGCCGCGAGCGTTCCACCGCGGTCTGGGGCCGGTCCAGGATATCCTCGGGCGCCACATCCTTGAGCCGCGCCCGGCGGCCGCCGGTGCCGCTCTCGACCTCTTCGAGACCGGCCAGCCGCGACACCGCAATGCCATGCGCCTCGCACCATTTGACCAGCCGGGCGATGCCCGCGCTGTCGAAATGGGTGACCGGTTCGGTCAGCAGCAGCCGCTGCGGCAGCAGGTTCAACCCCTCAAGCCAGGCGATCACCCCTTCGGGGTCGCGCAGCGAGCCGGTGATCTGCACATCGTGGAAATAGAGGCCTTCGGTGTTGCGGGCATCATCGATGATGCCGACCGGATGGTAGCGCGATCCGGTATGGCGCAGCGAGCGCAGGAACAGGTCGCAGCTGGCGCCGGTGCCCGCCAGCAGGATCGGGATGCGTTCCTCTTCGCGGGCCTGCAGCCGCTGGCGGCGCCGGATGAATTCGCGCCGCCGCGCCGCCACCCGCAGCGTGCAGAGCGCAGGCACCAGCAGCAGGAACTGGATGAAATGGACCGGCAGCGGGATGACGGCGGCCGCGGGCAGCAGCGCCGCCAGCGCGGCAGTGCCCGCCACCGCCAGCAGCGCGCCCTTGAGCACGGTGGCGATATCGCGCAGCGAGGTCGACTTGGTGTGGCGCCGGTAAAAGCCGGCCAGCGGGAACACCGCCGCCGCGGCCAGTCCCGACAGCGCCGCCAGGCTGGCCAGCAGCGGGCCGGGTCCCGGCCCCCGCACCGCAGGCGGCGCCAGCCCGTAGGCCAGGAGACCGGCCAGAACAGCGGCCAGAACAGCGGCCAGCAGATCGCCGGCCACCAGGCGGCGGTTGGCTTTCAGCTCCGCCGCCATCTGTTTCCTGGCACGGCCCAGCCACCCGGCCAGGCCGCCAGCCGGCCCCTTGGCCTCTGTCACATTTCCGGAAGAAGAAAACCCATACCCCGGCATACTCAAAACTCCAGCAACACTGGTCACTCACACGGCTGCCCGCCCCGGGGTTCCGGTTGTTTCAGGTGAGTATTTTTGCCTCTGGCAAACACGGCACAGCAAAAGGCCGGCAAAAATGTCATGCGCCCGGCTGCACAGGCAGCCCGGAACGCCGCTCCCTATCCGCAAGAGTGCCGCCGGATCCCGGTTCAACAACACGAACCCCGCCTGCGGCACATCCTGAGCCTAACGGCTGATAAGGAAGTCCCCCGGTTTATTTCCCCCCGTTAACCATAGCACAGGTTCCGCGGGCAGCAAAAAATATCCGGGCGGCAGCAAATTATGCACAGGTTTTCCACAGGGTTTTCAGCAGACTTGCCGGCAGGCCCGGCACCTCCCGGCCCGGAGCTCAGGACCTGAGCAGGGCTGATTCGGGCACCCCTGCCGCTATTGCCCGGGCTGCGGCCAGCGGAAGCTGCGGCTGACCTCCAGCGTGTCGCCGGGCTGCAGCAGGGATTGCGGGCCGGCCGCTCCGGGCGCCGCGCCGCCGGGGCGGATGATCCGGTAGCTGACCACGGCTTCGCCGCCGCCCTGGCTGGCATCCGGGCCCGCGGGCAGGCCTGCGGCCAGCGCTTCGGCATGCAGCAGCCGGGCAGTGGCCAGCCGGGTGCTGAGAGAGGCAATGTCCTGCTCCACCTCATTGAGGCGCACGAGATTCTGCGAGCGGGCGTCACCGGTCAGCTCCAGCGCATCGCGCTCGGCGCGGTTCAGCTGCTGGCGGGCGGTCAGCCGGGCGATCTCCAGGTCCAGCCGCTTGGCCTCCAGGTCATTGAGCGCGGTGGTCAGCGAGGACACCCGGGCGCTGACCGTCAGGCCGCGCTCGCGCAGGCTGCTGGCGGTTTCCAGCTCCTCTTCGGTCAGGGCGATCTGCTCGTCGCGCAGGGCGATCTGCGCGGTCAGATGGCTGATCTGCTGGCGCAGCACCTGCTGCAGGTCGCGGATCCGGCTGCCCTGCGCTGTCCGCGCCGCCTGCGCGGCCGCCAGGATATCGGCTTCGAGGCCGGAGGGCGGCGCGCCCGCCTCCGGCGCCGGGGGGCTGCCGGTCCCGGCCAGCGCCTGCAGGTCGGCCGCCAGCCGCCGCCGCTCTTCCTCCAGCGCCGCGATCTGGCCGCTGAGCAGCCGGACCTCTCCCTGCAGCCGCAGCGGCTGCAGGCTGTTGCCGGCGCTGTCCTGCAGCGGCAGCCGCAGCAGCCCGCCCGCCAGCGCCAGCGCCTGCTGCGCCGTCAGGCCCGGGCGGAACGGATAGGCGCCGGGGGCGGCCGCATCGCCCAGCACATAGACCGGCAGGTGGCCGGTCACCCCGATCGAGATATGCGGCGGCTCCGCCATGCCGATGCTGCGCCGCAGGATCAGCGCCAGCTGCTCCGCCAGCCTGGCCGGCGTCTGCCCGGCCGCCTCCACCTGCCCGGCCAGCGGCACCAGGAGCGTGCCGTCCGGCTCCAGGGTATACTCCCCCGAGACCCCGTCCCATTGCTGGTAGGCCGCCCTTTCGGTGTCCCAGCGCAGCGCCCGGAGCAGGATCTCGTCCTGCGGCTGCAGCCGGTAGCCCTGCGCCCGCACCGCCGTGGCCGCCGCCCCGGCCAGCAGCGCCAGCACCAGGAGCAGCCCGGTCAGCCCATGCCGGATCCCTGTCATGTTCTCTCTCCCGCGTCTGCCCCGCCCGGCGCCACAGCGCGCCAGCCCCGAAGGCCCATGATAACCATGGCGCATTTCCGGCAAACGGCAATGCAGAGCCGCAAAAGGCTCCAAGAGACCCCGGCAGCGGCCGCATTTGACTGCCCCGCAAGCCGGGCTACCGTCTTTGCAGTATTTTGCAAAACGGCGGGAGGGGGGCCTGGCGTTTCTGAAGGCCTGCCGCCTGCATCCCGGCTCCCGTTTCCGGGCCGTTCCATCCGGATGTGGTTGCTGCCATGCACAGGCTGCTGGAAATTCTCATATGCGTCATCGCGGGCATGCTGCTCATGCCCTTTTTCGTGCTGGCCTGCGGCGCGGTGCTGGTGCTGCTCGGGCGGCCGCTGTTCTTCAGCCAGGTCCGGGCGGGCCGGAACGGGGTGCCGTTCCGCCTGGTCAAGCTGCGCAGCATGCACAGCTCCCGCGATGCGCAGGGCGCGCTGCTGCCGGATGCGGCGCGCCAGACCCGGATCACCGCGCTGATCCGCCGCCTGCGGCTGGATGAGCTGCCGCAGCTGGCGCTGATCCTGCGCGGCCGGATGGCGCTGGTGGGGCCGCGGCCGCTGCTGCCGGAGACCATCGCCGCCTTCGGCGAGGCCGGGCGGCGGCGCGGGCGGCTGCGCCCCGGGCTCACCGGCTGGGCCCAGGTCAGCGGCAACACCCTGCTGGCGGACCGCGAGAAGCTGCAGCTGGACCTGTGGTATGTGCATCACCGCTCGGCGAGGCTGGACCTGCGCATCCTCGGCGAGACCATCGGCGTGGCCCTGGGCGGCGAGCGCCGCAGGCCGCGGCGGCTGGCGGCGGCCGCCCGCTGGCTGCAGGCCCAGCAGCCGGGACTGGGGCTGGGCTGCGGACAGGAGGTGCCGGCATGAAGACGGTTTTTGTCGGCGCGGTGGAAGGATCGGCCCGGGCGCTGCAGGCAATCTGCGCCGCGGGCCATGCCCCGGCCCTGGCCGTGACCCTGCCGCCGCAGCTGGCCGCCCGGCATTCCGATTACGCCGATCTGGCGCCCCTGGCGGCGCGCTACGGCGTGGCGCTGCACCACACCGCCCGCAGCGAGGACCCCGCGACCCTGGCGGCGATCCGCGCCATCGCGCCGGACCTCATTCTGGTGATCGGCTGGTCGCAGCTCTGCAGCGCGGCGTTCCGGGCGCTGGCGCGGCGCGGCTGCCTTGGGTTCCACCCGGCCGCCCTGCCCCGGCTGCGCGGCCGCGGGGTGATCCCCTGGACCATCCTGCTGGGCTGCCGCGAGGCCGGCGCCACCCTGTTCTGGCTCGGCGACGGCACCGACGACGGGCCGGTTGCCGCCCAGGCGCGCTATGCGATCGACCCGGACAGCATCACCGCGCGCGGCCTCTATGACCAGGCGCTGGCGGCGCTGGAACAGATGCTGCCGCCGCTGCTGGAGCGGATTGCCCGGGGCGAAATGCCCTCGGTGCCGCAGCCTGCGGAGGGCGCCAGCCTCTGCGCCCGCCGCCGCCCGGAGGACGGGCGCATCGACTGGACCCGGCCCGCGGCAGAGATCCACCGGCTGATCCGCGCCTGCGGCCCGCCCTACCCCGGCGCCTTCACCGAATGCCCGGACGGCGCGCCGCTGGTGCTGACCGGGGTGCGCCACTGCCTGCGGCCCGGCTATTACATCGGCCTGCCCGGCCAGGTGCAGGCAGTGGAGGGGCGCGCCTTCACCGTGGCCTGCGGCGACGGCGCCTGCCTTGATATCCTGGAATGGTCCGGGGCAGACAGCCCGCCGCCGCTGCACGGCAAGCTGGGAGGGCGCGCGCCATGACCCTGCTGGCAGGAGACGGCCCGGTGCTGGTGGTGGCGCCGCACCCCGATGACGAGGTGCTGGGCGCGGGCGGCACCATCGCCCGGCTGGCCGCGATGGGGCGCCAGGTGCATGCGGCCATCGTCACCCGCGGCCGCGAAGAGATCTTTGGCGCCGCGCAGATCGAAACCGTGCGCCGCGAGGCAGAGGCCGCCCACGCCCATCTGGGGGTGGCCCGGACCCATTGGCTGGGGTTTCCGGCCGCGGAGCTGGCAGAACAGCCGCACGGGGCGCTGAACGGCGCGCTCAGCGCGCTGGTGCAGGAACTGGCGCCATCGCTGGTGCTGGCGCCGCATCCCGGCGACATTCATCTCGACCACCAGCTGAGCTTCCTGTCCTCGCTGGTCGCCTGCCGCCCGCATCAGCCCGCCTATCCGGCGATGGTGGCGGCCTACGAGACGCTGTCGGAAACCAATTGGAACGCGCCCTATCTGACGCCGCCCTTTGTCCCGAACCTGTTCGTGGACATCAGCGGCGATGCGCTGGCGCGCAAGCTGGAGGCGTTCCGGCTGTTTGAAAGCCAGTGCCGCAGGGCGCCGCATGAGCGCGCGCCGGAAAGCCTGCGGGCACTGGCCACGTTGCGCGGGGCAACGATCCACCGCCCCGCTGCCGAAGGATTTGTACTGGTGAGACTGGTTGTGTGAGGGGGACGCGCCATGCAGCAATGGCCGATTTACGATGAGGAGCAGATCGCCGCCGCCGCGGCGGTGCTGCGCTCGGGCAAGGTGAACGCCTGGACCGGGCCGGATGTGCGGGAATTCGAGCGCAGCTACTGCGCCTATACCGGCGCCGCCCATGCCATTGCCATGGCCAATGGCACGGTGACGCTGGACTGCGCGCTCCGGGCGCTGGAGCTGCAGCCCGGCGACGAGGTGATCGTCACCCCGCGCAGTTTCATTGCCTCCGCCAGCGCGGTGCTGATGGCGGGCGGGGTGCCGGTGTTTGCCGATATCGACCGCGACAGCCAGAACATCACCGCCGCAACCATCGCGCCGCTGATCACGCCGCGCACCCGCGGCATCCTGCCGGTGCATCTGGGCGGCTGGCCCTGCGATATGAAGGCAATTATGGATCTTGCCCGCGCCCATGGGCTGTGGGTGATCGAGGACTGCGCCCAGGCCCATGGCGCAATGATCGGGCCGCGCCATGCCGGCACCTTCGGCGATTTCGGCTCCTTCTCCTTCTGTCAGGACAAGATCCTGTCAACCGGCGGCGAAGGCGGCCTGCTGCTGACCAGCGATGATGCGCTCTGGTCCCGGGCCTGGAGCCACAAGGACCACGGCAAGGACTATGACACCGTGTTCAACCGCAGCCACCCGCCGGGATTCCGCTGGCTGCACAGCGGCGCGCCCGGCACCAACCTGCGGATGGCGGGGCCCGCCGCGGCGATCGGCCGGGTGCAGCTCAGGCGGCTGGACCAGTGGCGGGCGCAGCGCACCGCCAATGCGCAGCTGCTGGCGGTGGCGCTCAGCCCCTGCAGCCTCTTCCGGGTGCCGCTGCCGCCGCCCGGGATCACCCATGCCTATTACCGCTTCTATGCCTTCGTGCGCCCCGAAGCGCTGGCGCCGGGCTGGTCGCGCGACCGCATCCTGGCAGAGATCAATGCGGCGGGCTTTCCCGCCTTTTCCGGCAGCTGCTCCGAGATCTACCGCGAAGGCGTGTTCCGCAGCCGCGGCCTGGGGCCGGCCCATCCGCTGCCCAACGCCCGCGAACTCGGCGAGACCAGCCTTGCCTTCCTGGTCGATCCGGGCTGGAGCCTGGAAGACACCCACAGGCTGGCGCATTGCGTGCAGCAGGTGGCCGTCCGCGCCGAAGCCCGCCGCAGCCCGGCGGCCGGCAGGGCCTGACCCCGCCCTGACAGGCCAGCCGGATCCTGCGCCAGGCACATGAAACACCCCGGGCAACCCGGACCCGTGGCGGCTGGGCTTGCGCCCGGGCGTGCTGGGGCCCGCCGGAAAAGACAAAACGGGCCCGCAAGGGCCCGTTTGCCTGAAATCCTGCCTGCACCCCGCGCGGGGTGCCCGGGCATCAGTTGGTGGTGGTGGTGGTGCCGGCGGTGTCGTCGTCACTGGCAACCGCGCCGACCACAACGGCAGCGGCCACGATGCCGGCCACGGCAGCTGCGCTCAGGCCGCCCACGGCAAAGCCGCCGGCAGCAGCACCCGCACCTGCGCCAGCAGCACCCGCACCTGCACCTGCACCTGCACCGGTCCCTGCGCCAGCACCCTGCGCTGCTGCGGGGGCGACTTGCTGAGCCGAAACGGCGGTGGCGGAGGCCAGGGCGGCCAGGGTCAGGGCAGTCAGAAGATTCTTCATGTCAAACTCCTTTGGAGAATTGTGAAAGACGCGTTGAGGCAACCTTAGGGGAGGCTGGTTTTCATTTCAACGCATGGAATAGCTGCAAAACAGTTGAAATCCGGTTTGCAGGACCGATTTTTTCCGTTCGTTGCGGCAAAGCACCGGGCGCCGGGCAGAATGCCCGGGGCAGGAAATCCAGGCCGCCTCAGCGCTGCAGGTGGCGGATCCGCACATAGCCGGTCTCTGCGCCGGCCCATTGCCGCGACTGCCAGACCAGGGCGCGGCCCGGGCGCGAATCAACCCAGTAATCGTTGACCACCACCCCGCCGGCGCCCTCGCAATACTCCTGCAGATGGCGGACAGAACGGGTGATTTCGACAATCTCCACCGTCTCCGGGCCCAGGTCGTGCAGCCTGCAGGCCATGTTCACCACCCTCTGGCCGTTGCCGTCGGCGCGCAAAGTGTAGCGCCGGGCGCCGCCGCGGGCGGGGCCGCCAACGCCCTCTGCGGCCGGCACCTCAGCCGACAGCAGGCCGCCGCCGAGGCCGCGGGTGGCAATCACCATGCCCTGCCGGAAGGCGAGCGAGACATTGTCCTGGGTGCGCCAGACCTCGATGGTGCCGGGATGGCTGTCGCGGCGCTCCAGAACGCGGGTCAGATAGGCCTTGGCATCGCGGTTCTCGATGGCGACCTCGATATAGTTCTGCGGCTGCTGGTCCAAGAGCGCCCGGGTCAGCGTTGCGGCGGGCGGCGCCGGCTTGCGGCGGCGGCTGATCTGTTCCCCCACCGCCTGCAGCACTTCCAGTTCGCCCGGTTTCTCCTCGGGGCCGCGGGCGCAGCCGCCCAGCAGCAGGGCAGAGGCCAGCAGGGCGGCGGTCAATCGGATCAGCGTCATTCCCAGAACCTCGCGCGCTGTTCTTCCAGGCTGCGGCGGTGGGCCGCGCGCACCGGGGCATAGAGCCGGTCCGGCACCACCACCTTCTGGCCGCCGTCGCGCTGGGTCGGGCGGATGGTCAGGCCGAAGCCGGAACGCGACGGCTTGCCCAGGAGCCAGTCCACCGGAATGCGGAAGCGGAAGCCCTTGTCAAAGGAGCCCTCGCCGAAATCCTCGGCAGAGACATTGGTGAGGGTGAAGAAGGCGCCGACCAGGAAGCCGTTGTCGAATTCCCGGTTCAGGCTGAAGGTGCCGCCGTAATCGCCGGCCAGGTAGCGGCCCGCATCCACCTGCAGCTGGTAGCCGCGGTCCAGCTCGTAATAGGCCGAGGCATGGCCGGTCAGCACCCGGTAGTCGCGGAAGGAGAACCGCTGGTCGAAATCGCGCTGCACCACATAGTTCAGGTCCACGCCAAGGCCCAGGCGGCTGTTCACCGGCTTCCACAGAACCTCGCCGGAGACGCCGCCGTACATGCTCTCGAACAGGCCGGCGCTGGCGCGGGCATAGAGATTGCGGCCCGGTTTCCACAGGCGGCTGACATAGAGGTTTTCCAGGGTGGTGCCGAACTGGGCATATTCCACCTGGTCGGTGCGCACATGCGGCAGCACCGAGTTGGAGGCGCGGCCGTTCTTCACATTGCCGCCCAGCCGCTGGCGGATGGCGCCGGCGATGCGCCAGCCCGGCGCGGGCGCGTAGGACGCGGCGAAATCCAGTCCCGCATCAATCCGGAACGGCTGGTCGGGATCGAAATAGGCCGGCCGGGTATAGGGGCTCACTGAGGTGGCGAAAGCCGGGTACAGCTCTGCGGAGAACAGCGCCTCCGGCGGCAGCGGCCCGGCTTCGCTGACCCCGGTTGCGGCGAACAGCGCGTCCGGGGCATCGGGGCTGAACTCCAGCGCCTCCAGGTCGGAGCGGCGGATCTCGACCGCCGCAAGGCCGGTGCCGCGGTGCACCGGCACCAGGCGGAAGGTCTCCACCGAGGGCGGCAGCGTCTGCGCCAGGGCGCGGGCGGCACGGCCGGCCGCCTGCCCCGCCGACCGGTAGCGCGGGTTGCGGTAGCGCAGCTCGGCCCGGGTGCCCTCAAGGGTGATCGCCTCCAGCACCAGCCCGTCCGCCTTCAGCGCCTCTGCCGCCTGATCGCGGATCTGGCGCTGCCTGGACTCGCTGGCGGCCCAGTCCCGGCCCCAATGCGCCTGTTCGGTGGCCCAATGGCTGCGCGGCACAACCGGATGCGGTGCGGGCACCGCCATCGGGGTCGGCGGGTGCTTGGGGTTGAGCTGGATCTGGGCGGTGAGGCCGAACTCCGAGCCATAGAGGTAATAGGCGCCCAGGCGCAGCCGCTCCGAGCGCTGGTATTCGACCCCGAAGTTCGCGGCCGACTTGTGCTCGAACACATCTGAATCGCGGGTTTCGGTCACATAGGCATCGGTGGAATATTCCGCCTTGAAGCTCCAGCGCTCGTCCGGCTGCCATTCAAAGCCCGCAAAGGGGGACACCGTGCCGCGGAACCACTGGTCGGTGGCCAGCTCGCCGCCGGTGTCGCCGCCGACGAATCCGGGGCGGGTGCCGCCGGTGGTGGCGATGCCGCCGTTGCTGCCAAGCCGCCCCCAGCCGAAGCCGCCGGTGAGCTTCAGCCGCCCCGGTCCCCGGCCCCAGCCCAGGGCAGCGGCTTCGAACCGTTTGGTGGCGACGAGATACTCTGCCGCATAGATCCCGGTGCCGGCGAAATCCTGCAGGCCGAGGGTGACCTCGGGCAGCCAGCCCCGCTCGCGCCAGAGCCGGGCGCGCACGTCGAAGCCGCGGTCGTAATAGGTGCTGAAGCCGAACAGGTTCAGGTCCTGGATGCCGTTGTAGCGGAAGCTGGCCGACAGCCAGGGCAGCGCCTGGAAGGTCATGTTGTAGCGGGAGATGCCGGCAAACCAGGAATAGGTGACCGCATACTGGCCGTCCGGCAGCATCTCGGCGCTTGGCAGGTCAATCAGACCGGGGGAGCCGTAGAAGTTGAGGCTGGGGGGCGGCAGCGGCTTCAGCCGCGGCGCCGCGGCGGCGGATCCCGGCCCGGTTTCCGGGGCTGCCTGCGGCGGCTGTGCCGGGCCAGGGGCGGCGGCCAGGCACAGCAGCATTGCCGGAACGGTCCTGCGCACAAGGGTCTTGATCGGGGTCACGGGGAAACCTGCCTTCTCGGAACTGCCTGCTGCCGGGTGCTGCGGCCCCGGACGTGTTATTTGCTGCCCCGCTTAGAGCATGGATGGCCGGGCCGGATCAATTGCCGCGGCGCCGGGGGGTGCGCTTTTGCCGGCGGTGCAGCCCCCAGGCCGCAGTTCCGGCTGCAGTCCGGGCCTCAGCGCCCCTGGCCGGCCGCGTCCGGGCGCAGGCAGAATCCCTCGACCCAATGCGCCGCCACCTGCAGCGCCGCCGCCTCGTCGCCCGCGGCCACCGCCTGGCGCAGGCTGCGCAGAAAGCCCGCCACCTCGATTTCCGACAGCACGGTTTCGCGGGCGCAGAAGATCTTCTGGTGGCGGGTGCGGATCAGCTCTTCGCTGAGGGTCAGCTCCTCCTCCATCTTCTCGCCCGGGCGCAGGCCGATGATCTCGATTTCGATATCGCCCTCAGGGGCCCCGGCATCGCGCACGCTGTGGCCTGCGCTTTCGATCACCTGGCGGGCCAGCTGCAGGATCGGCACCGGTTCGCCCATGTCCAGCACAAAGACCTCGCCGCCCTTGGCCATGTCGCCCGCCTGCAGCACCAGCTGCACCGCCTCGCTGATGGTCATGAAGTAGCGCTTCACATCCGGATCGGTGACGGTGACCGGCCCGCCGCGGCTGACCTGTTCCTGAAACAGCGGCACCACAGAGCCGGAGGAGCCCAGCACATTGCCGAAGCGCACCATGGTGAACACGGTGCTTTGCCTGTGGCGGGTGGCCAGGTCCTGCACAACGAACTCCGCCATCCGCTTGGAGGCGCCCATCACATTGGCCGGGTTCACCGCCTTGTCCGAGGAGATCAGGATGAAACGCTCGACGCCTGCGCGCGCCGCGGCGCGCGCCAGGGTCCGGGTGCCGAAGACGTTGTTGGCGAGGCCCGGCAGCGGGTTCGCCTCGACCAGCGGCACATGCTTATAGGCCGCCGCATGCAGCACCACCTGCACCTTATGGCGGTCCAGCACCATCCGCACCTGGCGCGGATCGGTGACCGAGCCCAGGACCGGCACCAGGGCGATCCCCGCATCGGCGGCCAGCGGCCCCAGTTCCTGCAGCACGGTGTAAAGCGCCAGCTCGGAAAGCTCGAACAGCACCAGTTTCGACGGGCGGCAGGCCAGCACCTGGCGGCACAGCTCCGAGCCGATCGAGCCGCCGGCGCCGGAGACCAGCACCGATTTGCCCTGGTAGGCGCCGGCCGCGTCCTGCAGCGGCACATCGCGCGCGGCCCGGCCCAGGAAGGCCTGCGGCGCCACCGGCGTCAGCTTGTCGACCAGCGCCTCCTCGCCAATGAGCTGGGCAAAGGAGGGCAGCGCCTGCACCTCCAGCCCCAGTTTCTGCAGCCGCCGGGTGATCTGCGCCTGGCGCGGCTGGCTTTGCGAGGGCATCGCCAGCAGCACCCGGCGGATGCCGCGCGCCTCGACGATTTCGGCAATCCGCGACGGCGCGAACACCGGCAGCCCGACCAGCGTCAGCCCCTGCAGCGAGGAATTGTCATCGGCAAAGGCGACCGGGTCGATGCCGTCATGCGCCTTCAGCGCCTGCGCCAGCTGGGTGCCGGTATTGCCGGCCCCGTAGATCAGCACCCGGCAGCGCGGCCTGGCGCGGCGGTAGATCATCAGCACCAGCTGCAGCATCGCGGCGCGGGCCGCCGCCATCGACAGGAAATAGCAGATCGCAAACACCACATGGGTGCCCGGGCCCAGCGGCGGCCCGAAGACGGCGGTGAGCCCGGCCAGCACCAGCGCGCTGCCGCCCGCCAGCAGGGCGCTTTGCGCCGCGGCATGGCGTTCATAGGCGTTGAGCTGCACATGCGGCAGCCCCAGCCACAGGGCCAGCACGGCGGCGGCGGCAACCGCATAGGGCAGCAGCGGCAGCAGCTGCGCCAGGACCGCCAGCGCCGGCTCCGGCAGCGGCTGCACCGCCAGGGTGAACAGCAGCGCCAGCGGCAAGAGCGCCAGATCCACCGCCAGGAAGACGCAGGATTTCTGTTTGCGCGACAGCGCGCTGATCAGATTGTACATGCCTGCCTGCCCCCGGATGCCTGCATTTCCTGCCTTGTCATTGTCCGTTGCCGCCCGTGCGCAGCCCCCGGCTGCCGGATAGCAGAAAGAGGCAAATCAAACACGGCTCCGATGCGCTGAAACCCGGTGCGCGGCCGATAAAACACAGTTTCGATCATAACCGGATTCTCCTGCCCCGCAAAACGGCCTGCAGCGGAAACCCGCCGGGCGGCCCGGACCGCGATGTCCGGCCTGCCGGCCGCATCACCTGCAATCTATACGCGAAACAGAGGGCGCCCGCCTACCCCCGCCGGAAGATATTGCCAATGGTCTGGAACACGATGTCGAAGTCAAAGCACATGTTCTGATGGCGCTGGTAGATCAGGTCCAGCCGCGCCTTTGCCGGCACGCAGAGCCGGGAGTAGACAGCGTCGGTTTCCGCAGTGCTGCGGCAGCGGGCCAGCAGCGCGGCCTCATGCTTGTGATAGGTGACCGAGGCCAGGCCGGTGACGCCGGGGCGCGATTTCAGCACCCGGGCATAAAGCTCCGGATGCGCCTCGGTGTACTGGCGCAGGGGCGGGCGCGGCCCGACAAAGGAGAGATCGCCCCTCAGGATGTTCCACAGCTGCGGG